>JAHKVW010000050.1 GCA_020624805.1 bacterium
CGACGTACCGAGAATGACGGACGTTTCCCATATCGAAAGCGTGAGATAGGGGTGAAACACTTCTGCCATGCGGACGACCGATGGTCGTCCCTACGATACAATACTCCGATAAACAAAAAAGCGGCGGGATTTCCCGTCGCTTTTCTTGGTGATTCGTTGAGATCGCCACAGGGCGCATACAAATTGTCATTACGAGGAGGGTCAGACCTTTGTCTGACCTGACGTGGTAATCTCATCCTTGTTGATACGCGCCCTTCGCAATGACGATCGGTATTAATACACGATGACCGGTGTGCCGACCTCCATGACGGCGTACATCTCTTTGGCGATCTTGGGGGGCAGGTTGACGCAGCCGTGCGAGCCGTTGCCCTTGTAGATGCTGCCGCCGAAGCTGGAACGCCAGTCGGCGTCATGCAGACCCCAGCCGCCGCCGATGAACGGCATCCAGTAGGTGACGTAAGAGGTGTAGTCGTCGCCTTTGAGGGTACAGGGCGAGGCTTTGGAGTTGACCTCAAAGAAGCCCTTGGGGGTGTCCGCCGAGCCGTAGTTGCCGGTGACACAGTCGCTGTCAAGGTAGACGTCGCCGTCGACGATATACCACATATGCTGGTCGTCAAGGCTGACCTCGACATAGGTGTCGCCCACCGTTTTGTCATAGATCTCTTTGTTCGCGACAAAGCTCATTTCGGTATAGGTGCCGGTGATGTCGTGACCGTCGACCGTCATGTAGGGGAAGATGCGGAAGTAATAGGTCTTGCCGTCCTCCAGACGCGAGGTGCTGTAGTGGGTGCTCTCGGTGGTCGCCGGATGCTCCCAGTACTCCTTGTCCGTGCTGTAATAGATCTGATAGCCGTCGGCGTACTTGCTCTCTTCAAAGTCGAGCGATACTCTGCCGAGCTTGGAGGCGGAGTCGTCGTCCTCGGGGCCTAAAAGTCCTGCCACGGTGCGGATCGCGGATTTGGCGCCGGGCATCTTGCCGGTGCTGTCCTCACGAAAAGCGCAGATGCGGTAGTAGTACGCTCTGCCGGCTTCCAGATCGGTGTCGGTGAACTCGGTGGTGCTTTGGTCAAAGGTCTGATAATCGCTCCATTTGCCCTTGTAACAGCGCTCGAGCAGGTAGCCGTCGGCGCGGTCGTTCTGATCCCAACTCAGTGAGATCGTGGACTTTGTCTCGTCCGTCATCCTGAAGTTCTCCACATCCGTGGGCGCGGTGCCGAAGGTGACCTCGGTGCCCTTGCCCTCTGTGACGGTACCTTTATCCTTGATGTACGGTGTGACTTTGAAGCTGTATTTACTGCCGGTGCCGAGGTTGCGGATGTCCATTCCGGCGGTCTTAGCGATCGAGAACAGCGCGTAATTCGAGCCCGCCTTATTGTCGTCGCGGCGGTACACGCGGTAGCCGTCGACGCCCTCGATCTCATCCCAGCCGATGCGGATGCTGTCGGGTTTTTCGCTCAGGCGCTTGAGACCCGTGACCTGCGGGATGGAATCGGCGGTATATTCTTTCTTTTCCTCTGCGGATTTGGTCGCCGTCGTCTTGACTGCTTCATCGGCGGTCGACGCTCCAAAGACGCGTTCACCGGTGACGGTGTGCAGCAGGGGCGTTTCGATCACGGATTTTGCCGCCGCGGCGCCCTGCAGATCGCGCGGCGCAAAGGTGATGCTCTTGGTCATCAGTAATACGCCCGCTGTGAATGCAACGACAGCGGCGACGATCGCCGTGCCGATGATAAACCATTTGCTTTTCGTATATATCCCTCCATGTTTGGCTCCCTTTGGTAAAGGAGAGCTGTCACGTAGTGACTGAGGGATTGCATAATTGTCTGAGCGGACATGTGTCCGCAAGTAACCCGATTAAAGGGTTGCCGATGTAATCGGCGATCAATACAATCCCTCCGAGTCGGAACAAGTTCCGACCCACCTCCCTTTACCAAAGGGAGGCTCATTTTCTTAGTGTATGAACTCGATCGTGTTATTATCCATGCTCTTGATGCGGGCGAGGGATTCGACCCTCACGCCCATGTCGCGGATCATTTGACCGCCCTGCTGATAGGCTTTTTCGATGATGATGCCCGCGCCCACGATGGTCGCGCCCGCGTCGCGGATCAGGCTGATGAGTCCCTGCATGGCGGAACCCATCGCGAGGAAGTCGTCGATGATCAGCACCTTATCCTCGGGCTTCAAAAAGTCCTTGGATACGATGATGTCATAGCTGCGTTTATGCGTGAACGATTCCACCTTGGAGGTGTAAACGTCGTTGGCGATGTTGATGGTCTTGTTCTTCTTGGCGAATAACACCGGCACATGGAACTCCTGCGCGACGATACACGCGATGCCGATACCGCTCGCCTCAATGGTGAGGATCTTGGTGATCTCTTCGCCCTCATACAGGCGCTTGAATTCCTTGGCGAGCTCGGCGATAAAGTCGACGTCGATCTGATGGTTGACAAAGCTGTCTACCTTCAATACGTTGCCCTCGCGCACGATACCGTCTTTTATGATTCTGTCTTCCAATAATTTCATGTGCTTTCCCCCAAGACCTTTGCCGTTGTATGCCGCATCGATCCGATAATCCATCCGGCATGAAAAACTGTTGTCATAAAAACCTATATATAGATTTTTGTACTATAGATATTACTACATTTTGTGACGGGTTGCAAGGGCTTTTGACAGGAAACGAAAAATTTAGCCGTTTTGTTGACCAAACCGCATAAATAAGCTATAATTAACTGTGGAATAATACCAAATCAGGCGCGAAAAACAGGCGCTTGATGACCCCCGGGAGCGGCAGATGGAACTTGCCCTTCCGCGCAATGATCGTTTGGAGATGATAGTGTTGACCGATATTGAGATCGCACAGAGCTGTGAGATGAAACCGATATGGGAAATCGCCGATACGGCGGGTATCCCCGAAGAATATGTCGAGTATTACGGTAAGTATAAGGCTAAGCTCAATCTGGATATCCTGAAGAAGGAGGACAGAGAGAACAGGCTCATCCTCGTGACCGCGATGACCCCTACCCCCGCGGGCGAGGGTAAAACGACCACCACCATCGGACTTGCCGACGGACTCAGAAGACTGGGCAAGAGCGCCAACGTCGCGCTTCGTGAGCCGTCACTCGGCCCGGTGTTCGGCATCAAGGGCGGCGCCGCCGGAGGCGGCTGGGCACAGGTCGTCCCGATGGAGGATATCAACCTGCATTTCACCGGCGATATGCACGCTATCGGCGCGGCGAACAACCTGCTTTCCGCGCTGATCGATAACCACATCTATCACGGCAACAGCTTGAACATCGACCCCCGCCGTATCACATGGAAGCGTTGTGTGGATATGAACGACCGCCAGCTGCGTTTTGTGACCGACGGTCTGGGCGGCAGAGTCAACGGCGTGCCGCGTGAGGACGGCTACGATATCACAGTCGCGTCCGAGGTCATGGCGATCCTCTGTCTTGCCGAATCCATCCGCGATCTGAAAGATCGCCTGTCGCGTATCATTATCGGCTATACCTTTGACGAAAAGCCCGTCACGGTGGGTGATCTCAAGGCGCAGGGCGCGATGACCGCGCTGCTCAAGGACGCGATCAAGCCGAATCTGGTGCAGACGCTGGAGGGTACTCCCGCCTTTGTCCACGGCGGCCCCTTCGCCAATATCGCCCACGGCTGTAACTCCGTGCTCGCGACCAAGGTGGCGCGTAAGCTCAGCGATTACACCATCACGGAAGCGGGCTTCGGCGCTGATCTCGGCGCGGAAAAATTCCTCGATATCAAGTGCCGTTACGCGGATATCAAGCCGGACGCAGTCGTGATCGTCGCGACCATCCGCGCGCTGAAAATGCACGGCGGCGTGGATAAAAAGAATCTTGCTCCCGAGAATTTAGAGGCGCTGGAAAAAGGTCTGCCGAACTTGCTGCGCCATGTCGATAATATCAAGAACGTCTACAAGCTGCCCAGTGTGGTCGCGATCAATCGCTTTCCGACCGATACCGAGGCGGAGATCGATATGGTCATCCGCCGCTGTAAGGAGCTGGGCGTGAACACCGTGCTCTCCAACGTATGGGCTGACGGCGGCGTCGGCGGCGTCGATCTCGCCGATGAGGTCATCCGTCTGTGTGACGAGGAATCGAACGAGGATTTCTCCTACCTTTACGATCTGGACGAGCCGGTCGAAAAGAAGATCCGCGCGATCTGTAAGCGTGTGTACCGCGCCAGCCACGTGGCGTTCACAAAGAATGCCGAAAAAGAGATCCAGCGCCTGACCTCGATGGGCTACGGCGGTCTGCCGATCTGTATCGCGAAAACACAGTACAGCTTTTCGGATGAAGCGCATTTGATCGGCGCGCCCGAGGGCTTTGTGATCCATGTGCAGAATGTCCGTCTTTCTGCCGGCGCGGGCTTTATCGTCGCGCTGACCGGCGCGATCATGACGATGCCCGGTCTGCCGAAATCTCCTGCCGCCGAGAGGATCGACGTAAATGATGACGGCGTGATCAGCGGGTTGTTTTAATTAGGAATTAGAAATGAGGAATTAGGAATTAATCATACATGCCAAGTTGAGGGACAGCATGAACCGACTGCTCTGTTCCGGGATGAATCGATTCTTGTTGTATACAAGCCTTACGGGGTGCTCAGTGAGTTTGACGAGCACAAGCCGAATATGCCGTCGTTGTTGAAGGATGAAGCGGGGTGCGATCCGGTCTATCCCGTCCACCGCCTCGACCGCACCACACAGGGCGTGATGGTGTATGCGCTGAGTGAGGACGCGGCACGGCGTTTGAGCGCCATGATACAGCAGGGTCAGCTCGAAAAAACCTACCTTGCCGTTGTCGAGGGTGTGCCCGAGGGATCGCAGGGGGAATACACCGACCTGCTCTATTTCGACCGACGCAAGAACAAAAGCTACGTCGTCAAGCGTGAGCGCAAGGGCGTCAAGCAGGCGCGCCTGCAATATGAGGTGCTCCAAACGATCGTGCATGAGGGAAAGCAAATCTCCCTCTTGCGAATCCGCCTGATGACCGGCAGAACGCACCAGATCCGCGTTCAGTTCGCTTCACGAAAAACGCCCTTGGTCGGCGACCGACGCTACGGCAGTCATATCCCCGCCGATCACATCCAACTCTGTTCGGCAGGGCTGAGCTTCACCCATCCGTTCACGGGCGAGGATCTGAGCTTTTCTTATGAGCCGACGGATGGATACTTTAATCGATTCAATCTATAAAATAAGAACGCAGTTGAGTTTATCTCAACTGCGTTCTTTTATTAGCTGTTTATCATTGAGATCTCAAAGGGAGCCTTGGAAAGCGACTACTCTCTTACTTGATCTTTCTCGCCTCAATATAATATCTCTTGTCAGCGGCGTGACCCATCGAGAAGGTCTTGCGGGGAAGTGAGCCGTCCGCGGTGATCGCGGGGAACAGCTCGTCCTTGCCCATGCCCTCGAAGATGAAGCCGAGGGTGTTCTCCTGCTTGCACAGGTTCTCGACAACGTCTTCGCCGTGGATATAGTCGATCTTGACCTCGGGATGCTCCTTCATGTAGCTGTCGAGGAAGGTCTGCAATGTGCCGACAGGCAGCTTCGCGGTCGCGTTGACCTCGATCTCATTGTCGGAGTCGGGGGTGATGCAGCGGAAGGTCTGCTTCTCACCGTTGCCGTTCGCCTCGGTATGCGCGATGAACTTGTCGAGCAGATCCTTGGCGTCTACATTGAACAGCACACGGTAGATCGGCTCGAATTCAATGCTTTTGTCGTGGATGTTGACCACCTCGACCAGCGCGTAGCGCGCGAGGGGGTTCTTGCTCTGATTGTAGCACTCCTTCGCGGTGGCGAGGCTGTGGTTGCCGTCGCCGACGGCAAAGAGCAGCTTATCGTCCTTATCGGCGATCAGCGCCTCCAGCGCGTCCTGCACCTGCGCGATGACCTCATCGGGCAGGAAGTAGCCGTCGATATGACCGCCGTTCTTCATCAGCTCAAAGCCGTATGCCTGCTTGAAGCCGTCTTTCTTCTCAGCCAGCGGCTCGATGACGGACAGCTGCGGGTCGTCGATCAGCAGCAGGATGTGCGGCATCTCCAGCGGCGCGTCCTTGCGGATCTGTACACGCGGAGGGATGCGCTCCAGCACGGTCGCCTCAGTCGCGCGGATCGCGGAGGTCGCGCCCTTGCGGTAGTCGTAATCCTCCAGATCGATGATGCCGACGATACCGCGGCGCAGGGTGTTGCCCGATTCACGCTCGACATAGATCATGCTGTTCTCGTAGGCGTCGAACACATCGCCGTCCAGATACTGCTGCATATTGGCGTTGATATCGTTGATGCGGGCGCTGTTGTCGTCGCTCAGGTAGATCTCCGGCAGGACGATGTGCAGTGCCGAGGGCTCGTCGCCGACGATCGCTTCCACATCGTTCCAGTATTCCGGCTCGCTGGTGTACTGGTCACAGGCGACTACCGCCCATTTGTCAAAGTTCTTTTTGGGTAACAGGATATTCGCGGGGTTAAAATGTTTCATATTACTTCATCTCCATGATCGGTCTTGTTTCAAGAAAAAGACGCTCCGCGTCCAATCTCGACCGATTTTTTCTAAAGAATAGCATGATTCTGTTAATTTTACAATAAGTGTTGTGAAATTTCGTGAATCATGCTAAACTATAGGTTGGTGATAGAATTGAAAAAGTACAAATTGATTATGAGTGATCTGGATAATACCCTCCTGCCGATCTATACGCAGGATAAATTCGTCGAGATCTGGTTCCGCGATATTTCAACAAAATTCCGTGAATACGGGCTGGATCCCGTGCGTGCCGCCTCCGCGGTGAATCAGGGTGTGCGCGCGATGCTGTATAATGACGGCGCGAAAAAGAATATCGAAGTATTCTATGATGAGGTGGAGAAGATCAGCGGCTATACGCGCGAGCAGATCGAGCCGCCGACCCTCGATTATTACACCACGACCTTTGAGAACGTGTATGATATCACCCTGCCGAACCCCTACGCGGTGCGGATCGCCGCGCTGATGAGGGAGAAGGCGGAGCATACCGCCGTCGCCACCATGCCGGTGTTCACCATCGAAGCGGTCGAAAAGCGGATGGGCTGGGTCGGCTTGAAGCCGGAGATGTTCGATTTTGTCACGACCGCCCCGACCAGCAGCTATTGCAAGCCCGATCCGCGCTATTTTAGGGAGGTTCTGGATCGTTTCGGCGTCGAGCCCGGGGACGCGCTGATGATCGGCAACGATGTGCGCGAGGATATGCAGCCGTGCAAGGAGCTCGGCGTAGATGTTTTTTTAGTCAAAGATCATATGATCACCCACGATCTGCCGTATGACGAATACCGTCAGGGCAACTATGAGGATCTGGTAAAGTTTTTGGAAGCGTTATAATTCGTGTAGGGGAGGGGTGCTCTTCACGAACGAAGAGAGAACCTGTGTTTTGTCATTCTGAGAGCTTGCTCGAAGAATCTTACAGTGTGTGCTTTCCGAGCGATTATACCTAAATGGTGCGATTTGCCTGCCATGTCGGTACTTTAAGATCCTTCGCGAGTTCGCTCAGGATGACACTGTGGCAGGCTTCACCCACACCCGATGATAAACGGGAGCAGATAGTCGCTCCCCTATACTAATGTCTTTTTGACAAACAGAAAACGACCTGACGCAAGTCGGGTCGTTTTGTTATGTCAGTAGTATTCATCCTCTGCCCAATGTGCGGGATTGTTGTCGATGTAGGTGTAGATGTCACGATAATCACGTTCTGTTCGGATCACATGATCATAAAAGCGTGATTGCCAAATAGGGTGACCGATACGTTTGGTTACGGCGCCCTTTAGCTGTTGGACAACGCGCGATACCGTAGGGGCGAGCATTGCTCGTCCGTCGTCGCAGTAGAGAAAGAGCAAAAGATGGATATGATTCGGCATGATGACGTAGTTGTCCACATGAACAGAGGGGTATATAACATGAATTTGTTGAATTGCTTCTTCAACGGTACGTCCGTATTTTGTCAAAATGACATCGGGCGGACGACCGGTGGTCGTCCCTACGGAAACCTTTGATAATATCGGTTTCCTGTCCCTTGTACATACTGTGATAAAATACGCGCCGTTTGAATCATAATCAAATTCCGGCATGCGGATCTGTTTTCTGACCGGGCGCTTATCCTCCGTCATTTCAGCTGTCGCAGTTCTTCGACGTCTACCTCCCGCTCGACATAATGCTCGATGTATTCGATCGCCTGTTCGGGGGTGTCGACGATTTTGATCAGGTCAAAGGTCATTTCGGACATGAAATTGGTATCGGCGGTATGGCGCATCATCGCGAACATACTGTCATAATACCCCGCTGTGTTGAGGATGACCAGCGGCTTCTTAGTTTGGTTGAGCTGTTTGAGGGTCAGGATCTCAAAGAACTCCTCAAAGGTGCCGATGCCGCCGGGCGTTACGATGAACGCGCCGCTCAGATCCTCCATCTTTTGCTTGCGCTTGCGCATGGTGTCGGTATAGATCAGCTCGTCGCAGTGCGGATAAAGGATGCCGTCGACGTTGAAGAAGCGCGGCGCGATACCGGTGATCCTGCCGCCGCCGTCATGAGCGCCGCACGCGACCGCGCCCATCATGCCGTTGTCGCCGCCGCCGAATACCAGTCCGTATCCGTGCTGCGCGATCAGATTTCCGAGCGCATGACCCGCGTCGGTGAATTGCGCGTCAATGGCCTTGCTCGACGCGCCGTATACACAAATGTTCATAAATGTCTCTCCGTTTTGCAATGAGGGATTTGGGAGGCTCCCTTTGGGAAAGGGAGCTGTCGCGTGAGCGACTGAGGAATTGTATTAAATGGAGCAAAGCGACCAACCAAATAAACAGTTTCTCGCTTGCGCTCGATCAAATAATACAATTCATTCGTCACCCTTTGGGTGCCACCTTCCTTTCCCAAAGGAAGGCTTAGTTCTGCTCAAACTGGCTGTTGTACAGATCGGCGTAGAAGCCGCCCTGCGCGAGCAGTTCATCATGGGTGCCCGAGCCGATGATGTCGCCGTCCTTGAGGACGAGGATCAGATCGGAATTCTTGATGGTGGACAGTCGGTGAGCGATGACAAAGCTCGTTCTGCCCTCGGTCAGACCGTCCATCGCCCTCTGGATGATGCGCTCGGTACGGGTGTCGACGGAGGACGTCGCCTCGTCGAGGATCAGCAGGGGCGCGTTCTCGATCATCGCGCGCGCAATGGTCAGCTGCTGCTTCTGACCTGCCGACAGGCTCGCCTTATCGTCCAGCACGGTGTCGTAGCCGTGGGGGAGGGTGTGGATAAAGTGGTGGATGCCGACCGCCTTACAGGCGCGTTCGAGTTCTTCATCGGTCACGCCCTCTTTGCTGTAGACAAGGTTCTCGCGCACCGTGCCCTCAAAGAGCCATGTGTCCTGCAATACCATGCAGAACAGCTCGTGCACGTTCTCACGGGTCAGCTCGTCGATCGGCACATCGTCGATGTAGATCCTGCCGGAGTTGAGTTCATAGAAGCGCATGAGCAGGTTGACGATGGTGGTTTTGCCCGCGCCGGTCGGGCCGACGATCGCCACCTTCTGACCCGCCTTGATGTCGACCGAGAAGTCGTTGATGATGATACGGTCGGGGTTGTAGCCGAAGTGTACGTGTTCAAAGCGGACGTTACCCTTGACGCTGTCGAGGCGGCGGGTCTTGTGGCTCTCGTCTGAGAGCTCTTCCTCGCCGAGGTACTCAAACACGCGGTCAGCCGCTGCGGCGGTACTCTGCATACTCGAGAAGCTCTGCGCTAATTGCTGTAAGGGCTGGGTGAACAGGCGGACATAGATGGTGAATTCGATGATGACGCCGAAGGTGATGAGCTCGTTTCTCGCGAGCAGGGTGCCCACGACGAATACCGCTACAAAGCCGAGGTTGCCGATGAAGGTCATCAGCGGCTGCATCACGCCCGAGAGCGCGGTGGATTTGAACACGCTGTCGCGCAGATGGCGGTTGATGCGGCTGAATTCCTCTTTGCTCTCTTTCTCATAGTTATACGCCTTGACGATATTGTGACCCGCGTAGATCTCCTCCACATGACCGTTGATCGCGCCGAGATGGCGCTGCTGACGGTTGAAGTGGAGCTGTGACTTCTTCATGATCACGGACATCATGAAGAATCCGAGGAAGGACGCGAAGATCGCGGTCAGCGCCAGGATCCAGTTGGTGATGAACATCATCAGCGCCGAGCCGAAGAACAGCGCGATCGAGGTGATGAACTGCGCAATGCTCAGGTTCAGCGTGCGCTCGATGGTGTCGATATCGTTGGTGATGCGGCTGAGAATGTCGCCGAAGGGAGTGGAGTCAAAGTATCTCAGCGGCAGACGGTTGGTCTTGTTGGTGATGTCCGTGCGCATACGACTGCTGACGATCGGCGCGACGGTCGCCATGATGAAGTGCTGGATGAAGTTCATCAGCCAGCTTATTCCGTACAGGATCATCAGGAAAACACAGGTGGAGGTCACCGCGTCGAGGTCGATCGTGCCGGTGATGCCCACGGTGATCAGATCGGTGATCTTCTGGATCTGCTTGGGCCCGATCAGGGAGATGACGGTGCCGATGACGGCGCAGGTCATCGCGACGATGATCGCGGGCATCTGGGGCTTGGCGTAGTCGAGCAGCTTCTTCCATGAAGCGCCGAAGTTATCCGATTTCTCGGTGACGACGCCTTTGGGACTGCCGAAGCCCTTACTCGCCTGCGGACGCTTGCTGTCAACGCCGATCAGCGTCTCACGCTGTTTTTTGATATATACTTTCTCGGTGGAGGGAGTTTTGTTCTCAGACATTCTTGAGTTCCTCCTCTCCGAGTTGTGACAGTCCGATCTCGTGATAGATCTGACAGGTCTTGAGCAGCTCCTTATGCTTGCCGATCGCGGCGATCTTGCCCTCGTCGAGGACGATGATCTTGTCGGCGTCCTTGATGGTGCCGATACGCTGGGCGACGATGATATTGGTCGTGCCCGCGGTCTCTTCCTTCAGTGACTGACGCAGTTCACGATCGGTTTTGTAGTCGAGCGCCGAGAAGCTGTCGTCAAAGATCAGGATCTCGGGATCGCGGCAGACGGCGCGCGCGATACAGACGCGCTGTTTCTGTCCGCCGCTGAGGTTGGAGCCGCCCTGCGCGACAGGGTGCTCATAGCCGTCGGAGTAGTTTTCGATATACTCCTTCGCTTGCGCGATCTCGGCGGCACGCATGACGTCCTCCTGCGTATAGCCCTCGGTGCCGTTGTCGCCCATCGCGATATTGGTGTTGATCGTACCGGCGAGGAGCGTTGCTCTCTGCGGCACATAACCGATCTTGTTGTGCAGCTGCTCGAGGGTGTATTCCCTGACGTTCACGCCGTCCACCAGCACCTCGCCCTCTGTCGCGTCATAGAAGCGGGGGATGAGGTTGATCATAGTGGATTTGCCGCAGCCGGTCGAGCCGATGATCGCCACGGTCTCGCCCTTTTTGGCGGTGAAGTTGATATCCTTGAGCACATAATCGGCGGCGTCGGGATATTTGAAGCAGACGTTTTTGAACTCGATCTCGCCGACCTTATCGGTGTGATCCACGCCCTTGCCGTCCGTGACGGAGCTTTCGGTGTCGATGACCTCGTTGATACGCCTGGCGGCGACGAGGGAGCGCGGTCCCATGATGAAGATCATGTTGAGCATCATGAACGCCATGATGACCATCAGCGCGTACTGCGAGAATACGGTCATATCGAGGAAGAGCTGTCCCTTTCCCGCCAGCGGCGCGCCGTCGATCAGGTAAGCGCCGATCCAGTAGACGACCAGACTCATGCCGTTCATGATCAGCAACATGGAAGGCAGCATGATGGACATGATACGGTGCGCCTTCATGTTGTTGTCGGTCAGATCCTTGTTCGCCTGTTCAAACTTGCTTTTCTGGTAATCCTCGGCGTTATAGGCGCGTACCACGCGCAGACCCGTCAGGTTCTCGCGGGTGATGCGGTTGATGTTGTCGGTCAGGGTCTGGATGCGCTGGAACAGCGGATGCGCGAAGATGAAGCAGATCGCCAGAACGATGATGACCAAAACGACCGCGATGCCCGCCGAGATCGTCCATTCGGAGCTGTGATCGGCGATCTTTGAGATCGCCAGCACCGCCATCAGCGGCGCGCGCACGATGACGAACAGGCCGAATACGATGATGGTCTGTACCTGTGTGATGTCGTTGGTGGAGCGGGTGATCAGCGAGGCGGTGGAGAAGCGGTTGATCTCCGCCATGGAGAAGCCCTCGACCGCGTCATAGAGCTTGGCGCGCACGTTGAACGAGTAGTTCGCGGCAAGATAGCCCGCGATCACCGTGACCAGTACGCTGACGACCAGACTTGCCAGCGCGCAAAGCAGCATTTTGCCGCCCGCCCAAAGGATCTCAGGTACAGTGGAGCCGGGTGTGATCAGCAGCTCGGTGATGTCCTTCATGTAGTCGGGCATCAACAGCTCCAGCCATACGGAAAGCGCGATCAGCACCACCGCGCCCGCGGTGGCGATCCAGTCCCGCGCCGTAAAATGTCGCATGATAGATTTCATAAGCAACCCTTCTTTAACTAGAACTAGATAAATCGATATTAAAATATTATATCACATATGACTTTTTCAGGCAATATGAAAACAGCATTTTATGTGCGGATACTGAGAAAAAATCGACGTCGAACGGAAACCCGAGATACCGTTGATCGTCTTTTCATTTTGCGTGACCGATCCCGTTCTCCGCTTTGCGTGGATCTGCGCTATTTTTCCGATACAGCCTTAAAATGGTGACACGCTACAAATTTTTGGGACGAACACGCTGAAAATTATGGTGTTTTGGCAACGGGAATCGGTACTTTCTGTCTTGACTATTCCGCTTTAATATTGTAAAATAATGGTTACGTGAAAACGGTGCTTGCAGGATTGCGGGTCTGTTCCTGCAAAAACGCGGCACGAAGCATACCGAACGGCGGTGAAAATGCGTGATCCTCATGCTTTTTCGTCAAAGTGCGGTATCAGAAAGGAGACGTAGAACAAATGGAATTGTATCTTGTAATTGCGATCTTCGTCGGTTCTCTGTTGGCGCTGGCATTTGCGCTGATCATGGCAAAGCGCGTCATGAGCTTCGATGAAGGTACAGACAGGATGAAGAAAATTTCCGCTTCCATCCGTTCGGGCGCGAACGCGTATCTGAAAAGACAGTACACCATCGTACTGATCTTCTTCGTCGTGATGTTCGTGATCCTGGGCGCGATGGCGATCTTCAGGCTGCTGACCCCCTATGTACCCTTCGCCTTTATCACGGGCGGCTTCTTCTCGGGTCTGTCGGGCTTTGTCGGCATGAAGATCGCGACGGCGGCTAACGCGCGTACCGCGAACGCCTGCCGTACCGGATTGAACAAGGGTCTGAGAGTCGCATTCTCGGCGGGCTCCGTTATGGGCTTCACCGTCGTAGGTCTGGGACTGCTCGACATCTCGATCTGGTTCACACTGTTGAAATTTGTATTTAAGCTCGATGCGGCGGGCATCACCTCCGCGATGCTGACCTTCGGTATGGGCGCGTCCAGTATGGCGCTGTTTGCCCGTGTCGGCGGCGGTATCTTCACCAAGGCTGCCGACGTCGGCGCCGACCTTGTCGGTAAGGTCGAAGCCGGTATCCCCGAGGATGACCCCCGTAACCCCGCTGTTATCGCCGATAACGTAGGCGACAACGTCGGTGACGTAGCCGGTATGGGCGCTGACCTGTACGAGAGCTATGTCGGCTCCGTTATCTCTTGTGCCGCGCTGGGCGTTGCCGCGTTCTCCGGCAACGGCGATATGCAGTTCAAGGCGATGGCGATCCCGATGATCATGGCGGCACTCGGTATCCTGTGCTCCATCATTGGCACCTTCTTTGTCCGCACCGGTGAAAAGACCGAGCAGAAGCTCCTGTTAAAGGCGCTTTCCCGCGGTACCAACCTCGCGGCGATCCTGATCGCTGTCGCGGCGTTTCCGCTGATCTATTATATCCTCGGCGCTGAGAACTGGAAGATGTACTTCGCTGTACTCGCCGGTTTGATCGCGGGTGTTTTGATCGGTAAATCCACGGAGTATTTTACCTCCGATACGTATAAGCCCACCAAGAATCTGGCGTCTAAATCCGAGACCGGCTCCGCCACCATCATTATCGGCGGCTTGGGCCTTGGTATGCTGTCCACCGCTCTGCCGATCGTCATTGTCGGCGTCGCGGTACTGGTATCCTTCTTTGTATCCGGCGGCAACCTCGGCGTTGACGGCGGTATCAACAAGGGTCTGTACGGCATCGCGCTTGCCGCGGTCGGTATGCTGTCCACACTGGGTATCACCCTCGCGACCGATGCGTACGGCCCCGTAGCGGATAACGCCGGCGGTATCGCCGAGATGAGCGGTCTGGAGCCTGAGGTTCGTGAGCGTACCGACGCCCTCGATTCTCTGGGCAACACCACTGCCGCTACCGGTAAGGGCTTCGCGATCGGTTCCGCCGCGCTGACCGCGCTGGCACTGGTCGCCTCCTACATCGAGAAGGTCAAGGAAGTCGGCGGCTTTGAAAAGCTCACCGAGGGCATGGATCCCATGCAGCAGTTCAGCGTCATGAACCCGCTGGTTCTGATCGGACTGTTCATCGGCGCTTGTCTGCCCTTTGTCTTTGCGGCGCTCACCATGGACGCTGTCGGCAGAGCGGCACAGAGCGTTGTTATCGAGGTGCGCCGTCAGTTCAAGTCCATCAAGGGCTTGATGGAAGGTAAGGCGGATCCCGACTACGCAAAGTGCGTCGATATGTGCTCCCGTTCTTCTCTGAAAGAGATGATCCTGCCCACCGTCATCGCGATCATCGTTCCGGTCGTTGTCGGTCTGGTGCTGGGCTTCTACGGCGTTGTCGGTATGCTCGCGGGCGCGACTGCTTCGGGCTTTTTGATGGCGATCTTTATGAGTAACTCCGGCGGCGCGTGGGATAACGCCAAGAAGTATATCGAGGCGGGCAACCACGGCGGCAAGGGCTCCGATCAGCACAAGGCGGCTGTTGTCGGCGACACCGTAGGCGATCCCTTCAAGGATACCTCGGGTCCCTCCATCAACATCCTGATCAAGCTGCTCTCGATGGTCTCCATCGTATTCGCGGCGCTGGTCGTTCAGTTCCACATCCTTGGCTGATCATTGTCATTGCGAGGGCAAAGGCTCCCTTTCCTAAGGGAGCTGTCAGCGACAACTGGTTGACGCTGACTGAGGGTTCCCCGTGGCACTCTCAACCTAATACAATTATAAAGCAGGCGTTTCGTACGCCTGCTTTTTTCTGTCCGCGATCTCTCGTGATGAAAGCGCTTTACTTCCTCCGTTTTTAATGATACAATCAAGGTGAAATCAACAGGGGAGAGTGAAACCATGACCCAGACAGAACGCCGACTGTATCTGATCAAAGCACTCGGACAGAACGACAGGCGATTTGATGATACGCCTCAAAATATGACCGCCGCGGAGCAAAAGCGTCTTTTGCGCGCGATGATGAACGTGTGGATGCCCGCGCCGATCGATGAGGAATACCGCAGGATAGAGGGCGAGTATCTGCGGCAGGATATCGCCGACAGAGGGATCACGCGCCTCGCGGACTTATCGCCGATGCAAGGGGATCTCTATCTGTGGCAGGGTGATATCACCACCCTCGCGTGCGACGCGATCGTCAATGCCGCGAATTCTCAAATGCTCGGGTGCTTTGTACCTCTGCACAACTGCATCGACAACTGTATCCACAGCGCCGCGGGATTGTCCCTGCGGTATCGGTGCTATGAGATCATGAGTGAGCAGGGTCACGAGGAGCCGACGGGTCAGGCGAAGATCACGCCCGGCTACAATCTGCCGAGCCAATTTGTATTGCACACTGTCGGGCCGATCGTCAGCGGCAGGCTGAATGACCGGCACTGCGAGCTGCTCAAAAGCTGTTACCTCTCCTGCCTGCGTCTCGCCGAGGAGAACGGATGCAAGAGCATCGCCTTTTGCTGTATCTCGACGGGCGTGTTCGGATTCCCGCAGCGTGAGGCGGCTCAGATCGCCGTCAACACCGTAAAAGAGTATAAAAAATCAACAGGCAGCGATATCAAGGTCATCTTCAATGTGTTCAGGGATGACGACCTGATGATCTACCGCGACCTGTTGGATCGCTGATAAGGGAGCCGTTTTTCGGCTCCTTTTTCCTGTTCGATATACAAAAAGCGTGAGGGTCGTTCCTCACGCTTGTGCTGTAGGGGAGGGTGCTCCTCCTCGTTATGCTTTCAGTTTGTCCAAAATCGCGCCGATGTCATCGCTGATACAGATCGACTGCACAGCGATCTCTTCGGGACAGTCGGCCTGGCTGTAATTCAGACAGGCGTAGACCGCCTTGTTATTCGCGAGCGTCATTTGCCAGAACGGATACTTGATGATGACGGGGGTGTTACTGCCGACGCCGAGCTCGAGATAGAGCACATGATCGTTCTCATGCTTTTTGAGAAAGTCGTAGTATGCCGCCGACGCTCTGTGCCAGCCTTCATCCTCGACAAAGCTGTCATCGGAGCGCAGGTTCATCACCACATCGCTTCCGTCATCGGGGCAATGCGGGATCAGTTCGGTCGGGATCCGCATGGCGATGCTTTGATCCTCGGGCACTTGGAACACGCCGTTGTCGTCTTTGACAAAGCCCTGCGCCTCCATTGCCCTCATGACCCATTCTTCGTTGTCATAGGTCTTTTGCAGTTGGGGGTTCACGGATTGGAACAGCCCGTAATCGCCCTGCGTATAGAACAGACGGCTTTTGTCAAAGCCTGCGCGTTGGAATTGGTGATCGACGTTCGTCGTGATGACAAAGTAGTTTTTGTCCTTGACCAGCTCCAGCAGCTTCGGGTAAACAGGCTTGGGCGCGTCGATACAGCGGTTGAAGCAGATGTGCCGCGCCCACCATGCCCAGCGTGTCTCAGCGTCGGGGAAGGGGTAGAAGCCGCCGGAATACATATCCTTGATCCCGAAACGGCGCTTGAAGTCGAAGAAGTATCGCTCAAAACGCTCGCCGCTGTAGGTCAGTCCCGCTGAGGTCGACAGTCCCGCGCCCGCGCCGATCACGATCGCGTCCGCGGTATCGAGCTCATGTTGCAGTCGGTTGAGTTGCTCTTCCTCAGTGCCGACGCCGTAGGAAGCGCGGCTGAATACGCGCAGGGCGTTCAGTCCGTTTTTGATGGTTTCCTGATATCCGTTCGGCAGATAATCATATCGATCTTTCATGATGCTCGGCTCCTTATCAGTGCTGAATGACCGCACTCGTGTTGTATGGTAGCATTATAACAAATCCGTTTTCGTTTGACAATCCGGTTTCGATTGCTTTTTTGCTTTGCGATTCCTGTCACCCTATCCGATCGATTTAATTCCATCCTGTTCGGCGGCGCAATTTTAGCGATTTTGGACAAATAAGATTCGTTGACTTTTATTGCTCGACCCAGTATAATAATGATAAGTGGTTTCGGGTATTCTAACCGCTTACACGACCCGTACACCGCTGTGATTTAGGAGTTAACATTAAAAAAGGAGGGATTGTTTTTGAAAATCTCAAAAAAACTACTCGCAATCATTCTGGCAGTTCTGATGATGGTTTCGATGATCTCCGTCGCGATCGTCAACGTGTCCGCTCTGGCAGGCGATAAGATCTATTGCCGCGCGAGCTTTGTACCCAACTGCTACATGTGGAAGAAGGGCACCGAAGAAAACAACCATGCGTGGCCGGGCGTCCCGATGACCAAGGTCAGCGGTGAGACCGATGTGTATGAGTACACCGTTCCCGCGGACAAGTTCGACATGGTCATCTTCAACGGCAACGGTAAGACTGACGATCTCCCTTACCCCGGCGCTAACAAGCTCTATGACTACGCCACAAGAACCTGGAGCGATTACAGCACCGATCCTGTCCCCGTGATCAATGTATCCAACGAGGGCGGCGGCTTCAAGGGCTCCGTCGATGTGACCATCACCGTCACCGACGCCGATTCCGCCTTTTACACCATCAACGGCGGTTCTCAGACAGCGATCAACGGTACCGTCAACCTGACCCTCGGCGCGGATATCGCGGAGGGCGAATCCGTCAAGCTCGACATCAGCGCGACCAACACCTACGGCACTGTCACCAAGAGCTGTACTTATAAGAAGAGATCCACCACGGGTCCCGCTACCGACGGCAGCACCTCCGATCCGGTCGGCGGCAACTATGCCACCAATCCCAATAACGGCTACGGCAAGCGCAAGACCATCACGGTCGACGGCAACAAGTCCGACTGGGAGAGCTCCATGCTGATCGCGCAGGGCGTCGCCAACGATGATCCCCGCGTCTATGCCCACTGGTCGATGCACGAGATCGCCTTTGACGATTACGCAATGTACGCCGCGTGGGATGATACCAACCTTTACATCATGTATGAGATGGCAAATGTTCAGGACGTTGTCGCTCCCGGCGAGGACTATCCGATGACACAGGGCAATCTCTGGATCAACAACATTCCCGTATTCATGTATATCTTCACCGGCAACGGCAATATCACCCACGGCGAGACCGCGACCGGTACCCTGTGGGCAAGCGGCAATACCTTTGACGCGCATGCCGATCATATCGTCGCTTACTCCACCAATAACTCTAACGGCCCGTTCATCTACACCGCGGACGACGAGGGTATCCTCGATCCCGATGATCCCGAGCTGACCATCGCCAGAGCGTCTACCGGCATCAACATCGAGTGGGGCAACGGCAAGACTCTTTCCGGCAAGCTGATGGGTATCCCCAAGGCGGGTACCGATAACGGCAGAACGCCGGGCGACTGCGTCGATGGCGCGCTCACCGACTTCTATACCAAGGGTCATAACGCCAACATGGATATGTTCTATGAGATGTCTATCCCGCTCGCGAATCTGGATATCACTGCCGCTGACATCGAGAACAACGGTATCGGTATTCTGAAGCTGTCCACCTTCGGTACCTCCGGCATGGACTGCCTGCCCTATGATATGTCTATGTCCGATAACGCCGCAAAGCCTTATTCCGCGGACGCTTCGACCTCTATGGAGAAAGAGGATGAGGATCACCTCACTGTTCCGATGGCACGCATCGGAAAGGCGTTCACTCCCGGTGCGGTAACACCCACCAATCCTCCCAAGCCCACTGAGGCTCCCGTACAGCCGACTGATCCGCCCGCACCCACTCAGGCTCCCACTGAGGCTCCTCCCGCGCCTTCGGTACTTTTAGGCGACGCGGATGATGACGGCATCGTGTCCATCTTTGACGTGACATGGATCCAGCGCCATTTGAGCGGTGTTCCGCTTTCCGTATTCAATGAGGCTGCTGCCGATGTTGACGGTGACGACAGCGTGACGATCTTTGACGCTACATGGATCCAGCGCGCGCTGGTCGGCGTTCCGATCCCCTATGACATCGAGGTAGGATAATTACTCCCGTGAAAAGCGTTTGCTTTAACGGATAACAATCCATTCAAGTATTTGTCCGCCGTGGATTTTCCGCGGCGGGCTTCTGAAATATACGAATATATATCGATGAACGCAGAGAAAAAACCGAGGTCACTGTGACCTCGGTTTTGACATTATTTCTTCGGTTTTGTCAGCAGACCCGCGATGGTATCCGCTCGGCTGGTAAGCACCTTTACGACCGCAAAGGCGACGCCGGTGATCACAAATTGAATGGCAAGCCTTCTTGTCAGCTTCTCCATTCTCTTTTTGAACTGCTCCTGAACCGCCTTTTTGATCATCATTTGCAGCTTGTTTTGCGCAAATGTTGTCAGCGGGGATATGAGTTTTTTGATCATTATTCCGCCGCCTCTTCTTCGCCGAATCTCTCCTTATACTCTACGGCAGTCTGAGCAGCCTCGAGCAGCGCCATGTCCGCCTCCATAGCGGCAGCATACGCAACCGCCTGACAGCACTCTGCGTAATCGAGAAGGTCGAGGATGTAGCTTTCCATCGAAGCCTTATCCTTGGCGTCGTTTCTCGCGTCGATCTTAGCCTTCAGCGCGTCCGCTCTCATCTGAGCGTTGAGCTTGATCGCGTTGACCTTGCTCTCTCTGCGCTCGTCAGCGAGACGGGCGTTTTCCTTGGCGGCGTTGATATCGCCCTTGACGGTATCTTCGACGTCGGTGATCTCCTCTTCCATAGCGGTATCGAACTCCTCGAGATCCGCAGCAGCGGCGTCGCTGAGCTGATCCAGCTTCTGAGATACAGCGGCCTTGTTCTCCTGATAATCCTGAACGATCGCAGCGTCAAGCTCGTCGAGATCGGCGTTGATGGAATCGATCGCCTTGGCGATCTCTTCTTTTCTCATTTCGTGAGCCGCCTTGGTCTTTTCGGTAACGGCAGCCATCTTCTCTTTGAATGCGTTCATCTTCGCCTGAGCAGCGGCGATCCTTTCTTCATAGGTCATTGGGGTGTTCCTCCTTTGGAAAATTTCGTTTTGTATCTTGCCCAAAGATACTTGTTGCAAATACGCGCGTTCCGATGTGCGTGATTTGCTTTGTACAATGTAATAATATCACACGAAATACCGGTCGTCAATAATTCGACAAAAAAAGCAGACATAAAAGCCTGCTTTTCTTTATGATTTCTTTTTCGGTGCTTTTCGCTTTGCTTTTTGCTCCTCATAAGAGGCCTTCATCGCTTTGACATGCTGTGAAAGAGAGATATCGGAGCACAACGGGCGGAAGAACAGCTCCGGCACCCAAACGAAATCTGCAATATTTTATCACAAATGCAAAAAATCATAATGACATTTTGTTTTTTATGTGATAGAATAACCACATGTATGTGATTCTTAAACTATAGGCAGAGGAGGTTATTATGCTTTTTGAATCATTAGACAAGCTCAAGCGCAATTCGATCATGTCTTCGATCCTGTTGGTTGCGCTTGGCGTCATCATTCTCGTTTGTCCCGAGAATTACATCCCGTCGCTGATGCTCGCGTTCGGCTACACGCTGATCGTCCTTGCCATCGTGATGATGTTGAATTTCTTCTCGGGCAAGAAATCCTTGATGGAGTATCTGAAGTTCTCCGGCGCATTGGTACTCGGTGTTGTCGGCATTTGTGTATTGGTGTTCAGAAGCGACATCATGCGCGTCCTCGCGTGGTTAGCCGGCTTTTTGCTGATCGTCGACGGCGGCCGCACGCTGTTCCATTCGTTTACCTATGCGCGCCGTTCCAAGCGCAAGGGCTGGTGGGTCCTGACGATCCTGTCGCTCATGCTGATGGCGGCAGGTGTGATCCTGTTCGCCAACCAGTGGTGGGATACGCCCACGATGCTGATGAAGGCGATCGGCTGCGCGGTATTTTTCTCGGCGATCGTCAGTGCGATCCGTTTGGTCTGGACATGGCCGCTGAGAGATTCGAAGGGAGGTCTTGACGATGACGAATAATAACGATAATATCGAGAAGAAGATCGATGCCGAAAACACGGTCGATACCGAGAACACAGTTGATACCGAGCAGAAGGTCGAGATTGAGCAGAAGGCTGAGCCCGAGAAGAAAGCTGAGCCCGAACAGAAGGCTGAGCCTGCGAAAAAAACGGTCAAAAAAGAAGACCTTGAAAAAGAGATCAATCAGCTCAAGGCGGAGAAGAAGGACGAGCCTCAGAAAATGAGCGCCCGCATGAAAGAGCTGTTAAAAAACGAGCTCAAGGATTATCACAAGAAGGAAAAGACCCGCGGCGCCGAGATGCTCAGCATTTTTGCGGCTCATAACTATTATGCCAACGGCTTTACGCCCGAGGAGCTTCGCTCGACGCTCGAGGATCTGGGTCCGACCTATGTTAAGATAGGACAGATCATGTCCAGCCGTGTGGATCTGCTCCCCGAAGCGTACTGTAAGGAGCTCGAAAAGCTCAGACAAAACGTCAAGCCCCTTGATCCCGAGATCGCCAAGGCGATCATCGAACAGGAGACCGGCAAGGCGATCGACGAGCTGTATCAGGAGTTCCGCGATGAACCGCTCGGCTCCGCCTCTATGGGTCAGGTACACTACGCCGTGCTCAAGGACGGCACCCCTGTCGTCACCAAGGTACAGCGTCCCCTGATCGCTGACATGATGCGCGAGGACTATAAGATCCTCAGAAAGCTCGCCGAACTTGTCAATGTTGTTTCCGACGGCGATGATGAGGATCAGATGATCGATCTGGTCTCCGTGATCGAAGAGCTCGAAAAGGTAACGGATGAAGAGCTCGACTTCCGCATTGAGGCGAAGAATACCAAGTTCTTTAAGGAGAACTGTATCGAGGATGAAAACAAGATATCCTGTCCCACCGTCTATGACGATTTGACGACAGAGCGTATCTTCACCATGTCCTTTGTCGACGGTTACACCGTTTCCCATAAGGACAAGATCATCGAGGACGGCTATGATCCGTTAAAGCTCGGTCAGATCATCGCGGAAAACTACGTCCATCAGGTGCTCGACGCCGGTTACTTCCATGCCGATCCCCATCAGGGCAACATCATGATCTCGAACGGCAAGCCCTATTGGATCGACTTCGGTATGATCGGACACGTCAGCGATAAGGATATCAACACCATTCAGGATCTGATCCTGTCGCTGCTCGCCGGTGACGCGGACGGTCTGGTCAACGGCATTACCTCCCTGGGCGCAACCTCCTCCAAAACCAACCGTGATAAGCTGGTAGAGGACGCGCAGATGTTCCTCGATAAGTATACCGGCACCAAGGGTATCAGCGACATCGATATGTCGGTGCTCGTCGATGAGATCACCGAGCTGGCTTCGGCGCATCACATCACCCTGCCCGGTCAGTTCACGATGCTCGGCAGATCCCTGCTCGCCATCGAAGGCGTTCTCGAACAGCTCTGCCCCGAGCTCGATCTGTTCAAGCTGCTGTCCGATAAGCTGGTCGAGCGCAATAAGGAACAGTTCGATATCAAGGAAGTGCTCCTGAATGTCGGCAAGGATATCCTCAGCACCGGCAAGAAGATCGGTAAGCTCCCCGGATATCTCGCGGATACCATGCAGGCACTTGCCAGAGGCAAGACGAAGATCAACATGGAGATCACGGGCTACGAGGAGCCTTTGGAGAGGATCGGCGTTTATGTCAAATACGTCGTGCTATCTCTGATCGCCTGCGTCCTGTTTATCGGTTCATGTATCCTCGCGAGCGTCGATATACAGCCGAAGAGCGAGACCGGTATGCCGCTGCTCTCGATCATCGGTATCGTATTCTCGATCGCGCTGGCAATCTACAGCGTCGGTAAGCTGAGTAAAAAGAAGAAATAAAGCAAACAAGATAGGGGGCTGTCGCGTCAAACCGATAGCCCCTCGGTTGTATCATTTATTCAAAACAGTCATAGCGAAGGGTAAACACGTGTGTTTGCCCTGTGGCGATCTCAACCGCCTTAGCCTGCCTTTGGTAAAGGAAGGTGCTGAACGCAAGTGAAGCAGAGGGATCGTTGCAATGCCTGAGCGCAGCGAGTAACCATTGAATTTACTATAAAAAAGGATGATTTTTCATGAAAAAGCTGTTTTCGGAGATCCCTACCATCAAGGGAGAGCGCGTCACGCTCAAGGCGATGACGTTGGATGACGCCGACGGTCTGCGCGAGCTGACGGAGGATGAGGAGGTCTATCGGTATCTGCCGACCTTTTTGTATGAAAAGCAGCATGACGCGGAGTACACGATCCGTCATCTGTATGATGAATGTATCAAGAGCGCCCTGATCCTCGGTGTGTATGTCGAGGGTGAATGGTGCGGCTTAGCGGAGATCTACGGCTATCGCGCGGCACTGCACAAGGTGAGCGTCGGCAATCGTCTGCTGCGCCGTTGGTGGGGCAAGGGCGTCTCGACCGAGGTGCTCGGACTGATGACAAAGTATCTGATGGAGGAAACGGATGTACAGATCATCACCGCCAGCACGATGGCGAAGAATCAGGCGTCCGCCAATGTGATGAGGAAGAACGGCTTCAGGCACCTCAGCTACAGCGTGCTCGAAAAATGGGGCTACGCAAAGCCGATCCTGACCGAAAAATGGGTGAGGACGGGCGCGGGGTATCGCAAGGAATACCGTTTTCACGATCAATAAACGACAAAAGATACAGCCGTATCGGAGGGTATCCGGTACGGCTGTTTTACTTCCGGTATCATCATAACAAAAAACCGGCGGTTTGTCTACAACAAAATGGATCGTTTTGCCTTGGTTGACAACGATTTTGAAATGACTTATAATTTGATTGAAAGATGTGAAAGAGAGGTTCGGAAGGTGCAAAAAGAAGATAATCAACAGTCGCTGTTATATCATATGATGAAAGAAGAATGGGAGCGCTCTATTAGAAATGCACTTGATCCGTTATCCAACCTTTTTGGAAAAACGGAAACAGACGACATTGTTCTGTTGACGGAAACACGGATCTATATCGGGCTGAATGACGCGACGACGAAAGAGCAGTTGTTTGAAACAGAAAAATACATGGACATATTGAAGAAGGTTTGCCAAAGCTACAAGGTTCCCTTTTCTGTCAACACCGAAGAGGGCGGCTATTATCACGAGGACGGTACCTATACGGAAGAAAAGTCCTTTGTGTTACTGCTGATCGGCGCCGAGAGGGAAACGGTGAAAGATATCGCGCGGGATCTGTGCACTTTTTTTAATCAGGAATCCGTTTTGGTCACAGAGAATCAGATCGGTGGCTATTTCATCAGCCGTGAAACGAAAGAGTAGGGTGACTGCAGATATCGCGGAGCGCTGCTCCCAATGCTGTTTGACTGAATATGAAAAAACAGACGTCATCGCGACGTCTGTTCAGGCTGTAGAAAAACCTTTCCAGCCCCCTCTGACGAGGGGGCACGCAAGTAGGATGATAAATAGGGACTAATGAAAGAATGCGAGGGGAGAGATA
>JAHKVW010000051.1 GCA_020624805.1 bacterium
GGTATCTTTTGTAATCGTTTCCATCAGACTATAAGATCCTATACTATCTAATATGTCTCCTATTTTAGCAGATTATCAGGATCAAAAAATTCGGTAAAAGAAAATAACGGGTACCCTTTCGGATACCCGTCAAGAAATTCATTATTCAGCGTCTGCGGGAGCAGCTTCTTCAGCAACCGGCTCTTCTGCAGGAGCTTCCTCAGCGGGAGTCTCTTCTGCGGGGGCCGCTTCAACAGGTGGGGGCTCTTCAGCGGGAGTCTCGTCCTCGAGATCACGGATCACGGGAGCAGCGTCGGGCTCAACAACAGCGACGACCTCATCCTCTTCCTCCTCAATAGCGGGAGCAACAGGAGCATCCTCGGGCAGCAGCGCGCGGATAGACAGGCTGACACGCTTCTTCTCGAAGTCGATACCGGTGATCTTAGCCTCGACCTCATCGCCGATCGCAAGCTCGTCAGCGGGCTTCTCGATGCGCTTGTTGGAGATCTGAGAGATATGGATCAGACCGTCGATGCCGGGGATGATGTTTGCGAAAGCACCGAACGCGGTCAGACCGACGATCTTTGCCTTGACGACAGTGCCGACAGGATAATCCTTCTCGAGGATGACCCACGGATTGTCCTCGGTCTTCTTGTAACCCAGAGAGATCTTCTTGGTCTCGGTGTTGATGTCCTTGATGTATACTTCAACGGTATCGCCGACATTGACGACCTCGCTCGGATGCTTGATGCGCAGCCAGGACAGCTCGGAAATGTGGATCATGCCCGATACGCCGCCGAGGTCTACGAACGCGCCGTAAGAAGTCAAAGTGCGGACAACGCCGGTATAAACCTTACCGACCTCGCAGTTCTCCCAGAACTCTGCACGCTTAGCGGCATACTCGTCACGGAGAACGCTCTTGATGGAGCCGATAATCTTTCTTCTTCTGCCGCGCTGAGACATCTCGATCAGACGGAACTTGACTTCCTGACCCTTGAGATCCTCAAGGTTAGCGTCACGCTCCATTGTAGCCTGAGAAGCGGGGATGAAAATGCGGATATCATTTGCGACAACGATCACGCCGCCGGAAACGACCTCGGTAACGGGACCGGTGAGGATCTGCTTCTCGTCATAAGCCTTCTGCAGCTCCTCAAAGCCCTTCTGCGCGTCAACTCTGCGCTTGGAGAGCATGATGGTACCCTCGACGTCATTGGTTTTCATAATCAGCAGTTCTACACGATCGCCGACCTTGACAACTTCATCGGCGCTCTGAATCGGAGTGGATGATAACTCGTCAAATGAGATAAAGCCAGTCTGCTTTCTGCCGTCGACTTCGACATACACTTCGTTCGGAGTGATGCTCGCGACAGTACCCATAACCCTTTCATTAGTGTTTAAACTCTTGAGAGATTCTTCTAACATCTCCTCAAAGTTCTCAGTTTCGTTTACGCTGGATGTAGTGTTTTCACTCATTGTATCCAGTACCTCCTTTATAATCCTGTCCGGTGTAGAAGCGCCGGCTGTTACGCCAATGGTCCTCGCCTCGGCGATCATCGCCCGATCGAGCTCAGCGGCTGTCTCAATCAGATAGGTACGTTCGCAATTCTTTTTACATATCTCATAGAGCTTATTTGTATTGGAACTGGAGCGATCTCCTACCACGATCATGCAGTCACATTTTGCCGATAAGGTGTGAGCCTCAGCTTGTCGCTTTGACGTAGCATTACATATTGTATCAAAAACTTTGGCGTTTGTACATAGTTTTTTCAAAAAAACTATACAATTTTTCCAAAATTTTTCGTTAAAAGTCGTCTGAGCGACGATACAAATACGATCTTTATTCTCCTCGGGAATTAAACCGACAATTTTCTTTAAATCCTCAACGTCTTTGAAAGTATAATAATCGCTGACGCAATTCGAGAGGATCCCCTGAACCTCGGGGTGATTCTCGTCACCCGCGATCAGGATGGTATAGCCCTGCCTACTCATGTCATAGACGATGGAGTGGATCTTTGCGACAAAGGGACAGGTCGCGTCAATGTACTCGACGCCCATCTCGTTGAGCTTGTCATATACCGATCGCTTGACGCCGTGGGAACGGATGATCACAGGTTCTCGTCCTTGGATGTCATCAAGGGAATCGACCGATACCACTCCCCTGTCGGTCAGCTCCGCGACCATCTCTTTATTATGGATGATCGGCCCTAAGGTGCATCCGCCGTGATTACGGTCGGCGACATCAAAGGCGATCTTGACAGCGCGGTTCACGCCGAAGCAGAAGCCCGCTGTTTTTGCGACGATGATATCAGCCATTCTTCTCTCCTGCCGAGGCTAAGTCCTCTTCGCGGATCGCTTTGATATGATCCATGATGATGCGGCTGGCGTTGCGGAATTCTCTGGCGCCGCCCTTATCAAAGCCCATATCCTCCAAAGAAAGCGGTTTACCGTAATGGAAGTAGAGGCGTGAGCCGATCTTGGTATGACAAACCGGGATGACCGGAGTCTTGGTATCATATGCGATCAGGCTGCAGCCGTTTTTCGGCGGCAGGAATTCACCGTCCTTGGAGCGGGTACCCTCGATGAAGATACCCATCAGGTTGCCTTCCTCCAGTACCTTTTCAAAATGCTTGATCGAGCCGGTATCCGCTTTACCGCGGCTGATGGGAAAGGCGTCGAGCTTGCGGATAAACCATCCGACGAATTTATTCTTGAACAGCTCTTCCTTCGCCATGAACATGACCTGACGTTTCAGTCCCATACCCATGATGATCGGATCGACCGCATGGGTGTGGTTGGACGCAAGGATATAAGCGCCCTCAGCCGGCACATTTTCTGCGCCGATATACTTCATGCGATATTTGAGCTTAAAGAAAGGCAATAATAAGGCTCTCCAAAAAAAGTAAAAATGGTTGCGTTTTTTCATAGTCTTTCCCTCATGATTCCTAAGAGTTTATTGACCGAGGTCTCCAGATCCTCTCCCGAGGTATCGACATTGATCGCGTCATCCGCGGGCTTTAAGGGAGCGATATCACGATGGGAATCCGCGTAATCACGCGCGATCACATCCGATAAGATGTCCTCATACTTGACGTCCATACCCTTTTCGACCAGCTCGTCATAGCGGCGACGGGCTCTGCATTCGGGTGACGCCGAGAGAAAGATCTTGATCTTCGCGTCGGGCAAAACGACCGTACCGATATCTCTGCCGTCCATGATGACATTGTTGGTATGCGCCATATCGCGCTGCAGATCGAGCAAATAGGCTCTGACCTCGGGGATCGCGGAAACAGCGGACGCCATCATCGAGATCTCGGGCGTGCGGATCAATCCGCTGACGTCCTCACCGTCGAGCAGTACGATCTGCTCCTGACGATCATTGAACGCCAACGCCACCTTGATCTCGGGCAGCATTGCGATGATCTGCTCCTTATCCTCAGCGGTCAGTCCGCGTCGAAAAGCGGCCAGACCGATGGTGCGGTACAAAGCGCCGGTATCCACATAAATATAGCCGAGTTCCTTCGCGGCAAGTCGCGCGATCGTCGATTTTCCGGCACCGGCGGGGCCGTCGATAGCAATAGCGATAGACATAGTGTTCTCCTTCATATAGTTAATGATTATTGTTTATCAAAAGATCCTCAGTCATTTGGCGCGGCGGATTCTCCGGCAAGTCTGCCGGTGCAGTAAGCGATCTGTAAATTAAAGCCGCCGGTATATGCGTCGAGATCTAATACCTCACCCGCGAAATATAAGCCGTTGATCAGCTTGCTTTCCATCGAACGCGGATCGATATCCTTGACGTCCACGCCGCCGTGGGTCACGATCGCCTCATTGATCGGACGGAACGCGTGGATCTTCACGCTGAAATGCTTGATTTGCGAGAGCAGTGATTGACGCTGAGAAGCGGTAACGGTGTTACACTTTGTATGCGGCGCGATCTCTGCACGATCGATGATTATGGGGATCAGCTTTTTCGGGAGCAATTTTCCCAAAGAGTTGATGATATCTTTATTGGCAAACTCCGCAAAATCACGCAGGATGCGTTTATCTAAGGTAAATTCATCCAAAGCGGGCTTCAGATCGATAGCAGCCGTATAACGTCCGGGTGACATAGCGCGCATATGAGCGCTGGCGGATAATACGAGCGGCCCGGAGATACCGAAATGCGTGAACAGCATCTCCCCCATATCGGAATAGACTTCTTTATCGGTCGTATTATCGATCACGGAAAGCCGTACATTTTTCAAGGATAACCCCTGCAGTTCCGGAATATCTTCATCCTCTGCTGTCAATGGAACCAGTGACGGCAAAAGCGGTGTGATCGTATGCCCGGCGGATTTCGCGAAGGTATATCCGTCGCCGGTGGAACCGGTCGCGCGATAGGACATGCCGCCGCAGGTCACAATCACCTTATCGGCGTGCAGCTGTCTGTCCTGTAAACGAACGCCTTTGACAGTGCCGTTCTCGATCAAAAGTCCTTTGACTTCTTGATGGACGATCTGTACTCCCAGCTCCGTTAAGTATTCATACAGCGTATCGACGACATCCTGTGCCTTATCGGATACGGGAAACACACGATTGCAGCGCTCTACCTTTGTCGCCAAGCCTCGATCCTCAAAGAAAGCGACGGTATCATAGCATGAAAAACGGTTGATGGCGCTGTATAAAAAGCGCGGATTCGCCGTCACGTGCGCGATAAAGGTCTCATTATCACAGAAGTTGGTGATATTACAACGGCCTTTACCGGTGATGGCGAGCTTGCGACCGACACGTTGATTTTTTTCAACAATGACAACATCAGCGCCGTTTTCAGCGGCGGCGCCTGCCGCCATCATCCCCGCGGGACCCGCGCCGATCACCAAAACTTTTATCTTTTCGGTTTGTTGATTACTCATGATCTGGTACTGTCGATCCGGTTGCCGGCGTAGACATTCTGCTCTCTCCACACCTCTTCCAAATCGATAAACGTCTTTTTGATATCTTCCTTACGTTCGATGACGATCGCCACCAACAGCGCGTTGATCAGGCTCAGCGGCGCGACCAATGTATCGACGACCGATGCGATATCGGATCGTGCCAACAGCACTTCATCCGCGTCCTTGACGACGGGCGCGACCATGCTGTCTGTGATGGCGACGACCTCGGCGCCGCGCTCATGCGCAAAGCTCATCGCGTCGACCGCCATGGCGGAATAACGCGGAAAGCTGATGCCGATCATCACATCTTCCTCGGAGATACGGAACAGCTTTTCATAGGTGGTCGTCTTTGATGTTGAATTCAAAATATGAACATTGCCGAAGATCAGATCCAGATAATACGCAAAGAAGTTCGCGATATAGGAAGAAGATTTCGCGCCGAACACATAAATATGACGCGCGTTGATGATCGCGTCAACGGTCTTTTTGAAATCCTCACGCGACACCTCGTCGATGGTGCGTCGGATCTTGTCGATATCCTGATTCAATACGCTCTCGACGACGTCGGAATCACCGATGCGACCGGTGGTCACCTCGATGCGCTGAACGGAATTCAGCTTGTCGCGGATCATTTCCTGCATCGCCTTCTGCAGATAAGGAAAGCCGTCATAACCGATCTGGGTCGCGAAGCGCACGACCGTACTTTCGGAAACGCCGACCTCCTCGCCTAATTTGGCGGCGGTCATGAACGCGGCGGAGTCATAATGCTCCTCGATATAATCAGCGATCTTGCGCTGACCTTTGGAAAAATCCTTGCGGGATAAATCGATTCTGACTAATAGATTTGATAACATTGTCATCACACTCCTCTGACATCCGATCCGGGATAAAGAAGGTTCATAAAGATCGAACGCCAATACACTTTCATTTTATCATATAATCCTGCAAAATACAATGTTATAATCAACAAAATACAGAAAAAATGAAGTATACTATTCGTGTGATTTCAAATTTCGAGGTCATTCGTCGTCATTTTTCTCCAGCGGGATACGTTGATACACCTCCGCGATCTTATCCCGCATCCACAAAGCAGGTGTGATACGCAGTGAGTAGCCAAAGCCGCAGTCACACGCCCAATCAAAGGGCTTTGCCTGCGGGAGTCCGTATACCGCCAACAGGATATTCATCACGCCGCCGTGGGTGATGATCGCCGCGTCGGTCGTGCCGGTCTGCATCAAACCGTTAACGATGCTTTCAAACATCACACATATCCTGCGGGTAAAGTCAGCGGTGCTCTCCCCTCTCGGCGGTTTCACCTCGTTATCGCCCGCAAGCCATTTGGCAAAATCGGAATCACCCTTGAGTTCATCGGCGGTATGATTCTCCCATTCGCCGAAGTGACATTCCATCAGCTGATCGATCGTCAGCGGCGTGATATGGGGATACAGGATCTTGGCGGTCTCGGTACAGCGCTTCAAGGGTGAAGTAAACACAACTGTTGCATAAGGGTAGTCCATGGTCGCGTCCAGCTTTTTCAAGGCTGTCTTTCCTTCCTCGGACAAGGGAACGTCGGTCGTGCCGATATACCTTCCCTGCAAGGTCGGACTGATCGCGCCGTGGCGAATAAAATGGATATAATAGGATTGCATTTTTGCCTCCGTACTTTACAAATGGTAATAACTGTATTATACTGATAGTATAAACAAATTGATCAAACTCGGAAAGGTCGATACCATGAACAAGGATTTTTCACGCAATCTGACATTCTTGAGAAAAGAAAAGAAGCTCACGCAAAAACAGGCTGCTCAGGAGCTGGGCGTCTCTCAGGCGTTGTTATCGCATTACGAAAAAGGGATCAGGGAATGCGGTCTGGATTTTCTGGTCAAAGCGGCGGATTATTATAATGTCAGCTGTGATTACCTGCTCGGCAGAACAGCGGATCGTGATTACGAGATCAACGAACCGGTCATTGAGAGATCCACACGCAAGCAAAGCGCGGCGCAGGTGGTCAACCGCAGACTGATCGCCAACATGGTCAACGTCATCTATGACTTTGCCGCCACCGCCAAAAACCGCAAGCTCGACAGAACCATCAACAATTATTTCATGATCATGCTGTACCGCGTGTTCAGAAGATTGTATTCGGCAAATCGGAAGAATCCGACCGAGCTCTTCACCGTGCCCAAGGAGGTTTACAGCGGCTATGCGTACGCGGTCATGGACAAGTATTACACCGATATTGGGAGCATGACCGACAAAGACAGCGCCGGTTATCTGACCGCGTTTGAGAATCTGTCGGCTTCTCCGGATCAGCTGGCGGATGATTATCCCGAGACCGCGGGCGAGATCTTCAATGTCATCCAGCAGGCGGAAAACAGCATCCACAAGCTGAAATTATAAATAACCGATAAAAATCAACAGGTGGGTAGCGTATTACCCACCTGTTTTTTCTTAGGATAAAGGGAATTTAATTTGAAGATGAACTTGTCTTTTGCTTACCTAACGAGACCTTCAGCGTGACCTCGGAGCCGGATTCGATCTTATCGCCGGCACTGTGCCCGTCGATACCGATGACCTTTCCTTCGGAAACCGTATCGCTGTATTCAACTTCCTGTAACGCGATGAAGCCAAGGCGAGTCAGATCCTCTGCCGCGGCAGTATAGGATTTATCAACAACATCGGGCAGAGCGACGAGCTCGGGACCTTTACTGATCAGCACATAGATGACCGCGTCGCTGCCGGCACTGTAGACCGGAGAACCCGCAGCGGGCTCCTGTGAAATGATCTTTCCTTTTTCGATATGGTCGCTGTACGCGCCGTCGGCGTCGACCTTGATCGTTCCCTGGAAAGAAGCCTTGACGTCATCCAAGGTCTTGCCGGTATAATCCTCCATAACGGGACCCGTCCAGTCTTCGGTGGGAGCCGCCAAGGTAGCGGGAACGGTAGAACCGTTGGTGAACAGACCCATCAGCGGATTGGTCGGAAGCCAGAACAGACCGATCGCCGCAAAAAGGAGCAATGAAACCAATGTCGCGATCAAACCGACGACCGTGGGATTCACGCGGGAACGCTGTTCTTCATCTTCGCGCTTGATCGGCGTCATGCTGGCGGTACGGGAGATCTCATCCTGGATCGCCTGAACAGTGGAAGAAACAGAGAGCTGGGCTCTGAGTTCATCAAAATCAGCAATACGCGCATCACTCTTCATCTGTAAGCCGTTCGCGAGCGCGGTCACAACATGAGGCGGCAGACGCTTGACGGTATTGGTACTGATCAGCAGTCTGGGATCCTTCTCACGTTCTTTTGCATTGGCGGGCAGCTTGCCGGTCAGCGCGTAAAACAGCGTGGCAGTCAAACCGTAAATATCGGTCGGAACATCCAGCTTTTGGTTATCCATATACTGCTCCGGCGCGGCACAGCCGCTGTACAGCTGAGATTTCAGCATCGTACCGCGCTTACGCTCGTTCTCGGAAGAGAAGCCGCCGAGCTTGAGCTTACCGCCGGAGGTAACATATAAATTAGCGGGCGAGATCGCGTAATGACCGATACCCAACTTGTGGATATTTTCGATCAATGTGATGATCGGCATAAAGAGCGGACGAGCCGCGTCCCACTCGAGATGACCGCCGTTGTGCTCGACATACTCGGTAAACGGCAGCAGATCGTCGTTTTCTTCGACCGCATAGACGGTATTATTCTCGGTGAAGATATCCTCGATGTTGATCATCGCGGTCTTATCCGTCAGCGTATTGAGCGTTTCATAATAGCTCTTGAAGTCATCCATCGCCAAAGAGAAGCTCTCTTTATCCTGCGGGGTGACAAACAGCTTTGTCTCATCGTCGCCGCGGTCAAACAAACCCATCGGGAGAAACTCACGGATCGCCAGCACCTTACCGGTCTTATTATCATAACCGAGGTAACGGGTACTCTCACCGTTTGTCTCCAGATTTCTCGCGACTACATATTTATAGTTTAATACGGTACCGAACGGCAAAAACGGAGCGGTCTGTTTTTCGGAATTATCAAAGCCGCATACTTTACATACCGAATCGGCAGCGGGTATCTCATTTAAACACCCCATACATAAAGGCATGGTCAATTCCCCCTGATCACTGAGATCATCTCAGCAGTATTCTGGTTTCTGTTATCATTACTTAATGAATAAAAGTCATACTTACTCAATGTACTGAATCATTATAGCATACTGAATATATCAATATCAAGGCTGTAAAAGAAAAATGAGATTACATTTTTGTAAATTCATGGAGCTGTCGCACAAAGCACGGTATATCCCCCCCAGCGTGTTATCATGAGGTTTTGCGAAGGATCTTACAGTGCAATTTATCAAATTTGATTATACCTGACATATAGAATATGACATATAGAAGATCACTTTATATGGTGGAGACGGACGGGGGTTGTTTCTTTTGGTTACTGTCTGCCCCGCCTTCGGAGCGACACCTCGTCGTCGCACACTTCGCTTAGTCGCCGTATCAAGTGTGATACGGCTTGTTCGCTACGTGGCTCCTCCTCTCCCCAACACGCGGGGCGTGTCGGGGACCCCAAGTCTTATCTACGCTCTCGATAAAAACGCCATACTATGACGTTTTTGCGTGCGATGCGCGCTGACGCTTACATCTTCGCACTCTCGCCTTCGATCCCGTCCGCCTCCACTTTCTGTAGGAAATAAATTAAGGAGCCCCATTTCGGGACTCCTTAATTTATTAATATGGTGGAGACGGACGGGAGTTATTTTTGTAGGTAACTGTCTGCCCCGCCTTCGGAGCGTCACCTCGTCGTCGCGCACTTCGCTTAGTCGCCGTATCAAGTGTGATACGGCTTGTTTGCTCCGTGGCTCCTCCTCTCCCCAACACGCGGGGCGTGTCGGGGACCCCAAGTCTTATCTACGCTCTCATTAAAAATGATTCACTGAATCATTTTTGTCTGCGCCGTGCGCAC
>JAHKVW010000052.1 GCA_020624805.1 bacterium
CGGTAGGTATCTTGCGATACTTACCGTCTTTTTCAATGGTGGAGATAAGCGGATTCGAACCGCTGACCTCTTGAATGCGAACCAAGCGCTCTCCCGAGCCACGCGCTTACGCACCCCCATATTATATCGTTACGCGCCAAACTAAAATAGACATTATCAACAAATCTGCGTCAGATTTTTTGTAAGATCATCCAAAAAAAGAAAAAAGCGTGAAATTTTTAAAACATTTTTGTCGGTTTGCTGTTCTTATATATTGTTAAATCAATCCGCCGATAAGGCTCCCTTTTGGAAAAGGGTCGCGTGCGAACGACGTCACCCCCAACTATTTGGCGGACTCTGCCCACACTCGATTGATAAACGGGAGGAGCAAGCCCCTTCCCTACAAATCGGAATCACTGTTTCATCTATATGCAAAGCGATAATGCTTTGCTTTGCATAGCGGAAGCAATTGCGCTTCACGCCAATTCATAGCCCGTCAATCGCCCCGGGCGGAAGGGTCAAGTTGTAAAACGGATAACCGCACAACAAGCGCTTTTCCCCTCGGGCGGTTGCATGGCAACAAACAAAGCAGCGTCGTTCGGTCGATAGGAGCGTCAGACAGATCATCTTCTTCACAGAATGACAGCGAAAATAACAAGGAGGCTTTTATGAGCAACAGTAAAAAATTTCTATCGGTCATCTTAGCGCTGATCCTCGCGCTGAGCTCGATCACCATCATGCCGCTGAGCGCGGCGGCAGCTCAGGTCGAAGCGCCTGCCCAAAGCGGCGACTCGCCCTACAGCGGGTTGACGCTCGATCCCGGCAAGCTGTATTTTGACGCAGCGTCCGCCGGGTGGTGGAGCTCCGGCAGCACCGGCAAGGTCGCATTTCATATCTTTGACAATCAGGGTAATGCAATTACAACCTATGGTGGCAGAAATGCGATCGGTACCGCTACCGCGGGCGCGGACGGTATCTTCGAGTACGATGTCGAGGCAAAGACGGGCGTTACCCTGACGCCGGGCGTACAGTACGAGATCATCTTTTATGCTGTCAGCGGAAGAACATGGGGTAGCAGGCATGCTTATCCCGTATACTTCACCACCGACTGCCTCGGTCATGTTGCCTACGCCACCGGCAAGACTGTTACATATACGCTCTATGGTAATACCAGAGAAGATGAAGAAATTAACTTTGATGGAATTGATCCGACCGTATGCGGTCCCGTGCTGATGATCTCCGAAAACGGAAAAGTCGTCGGCGAATGTCTCACCGCCGGTAAAACAACATACGACCTTTTTGTCGATTTTATTTCGAAAATAGGTGACTACAACAAGACAAGCCTGGAGTACGCTCGTGAGAATGTCATCGAATCGGGTGATAAGACCGAGCAGGAGCTGATCGACGATATCGCCGAAGGCTTAGGGCTTAGCAAGGAGGACGTCAGCCGCGCGTTCAGCGAGACCGGTGTAGAAACCACATGGTCGCCAGACGCGGAGCCTGCACCAGCATTCACATACTATCTCCTTGGTTCCGGCAAGGCATGTATCAAAAAATATAAAGGTAAAGAAGCTGTCGTGGAGGTTCCTTCCGAAATCGACGGATACAAGATCGAGGGAATCGGTAACAGTGCTTTTAAAGATAATAATAAGATAGAAAAAGTGAGCCTTCCCAATACGATTTCCTATATCGAGAACTATGCTTTTAAGAACTGTACTTCTCTGTCTGAGATCAGTATTCCTGAATCGGTCACCGAAATCTATATGAATGCTTTTGAAGGTTGTACTTCACTGTCTGAGATCAATATTCCCGAATCGGTATCCAGAATCGGTGATGACGTTTTCAAAGATTGTACTTCATTAGCTGAGATCCATATTCCGGAATCGGTTAATCATATTGGAAGCGGTGTTTTCAAAGGTTGTACGGATTTGACCGACTTATATGTATACGGAAACGTTGAACTTAACAGACGGGTTTTCGGAGAAGGCGCTTTGCCTGAAAATCTGACAATCCACGGCTATACCAATTCCGGTGCCGAGGTTTTTGCAAAGGAAAACAACATTCCGTTTGTTTCCATCGGTGAGATACCCGAAAGCGATCATTACAGGTATTCGATCTATAACGGCAAGGCTACGCTGCTCAGTTATTCCGGCTATCAAAAGATCATCGAGATCCCCGATACTTATGAGGGCTGTCCTGTGACCGCGATCGGAGATAGCGCGTTTTATGCGAATAATAAAATTGAAGAGATCATCCTCCCCGATTCGGTAACAGAGATACAAACTGATATGGATGGGGTTGGCGGAGCATTTACACACTGTTCTTCTCTGAAGAAAGTCAATATCCCTGACGGTGTGACAGCACTAACATCGAGCACGTTCAGAGGATGCACCTCACTGACAGAGATAACGATCCCCGCCAGCGTTACATCGATCGACGGCAGAGCTTTTGATACATCTCGTCCGTTAACGATCTACGGCTATGAAGGCTCTGCGGCGCAGACCTATGCCGACCAATATGAGAACATCACCTTTGTTCCCCTTTCTACCGTGACCGATGAAAGCGGCATTACGGCGGACGTCACGAGCGGCGTCACTCTCGATGTGGAGGATATCACCGGTACGATTGAAAGCTCCGTTATCCCTGAGGGCGAGACCCTCGTGGCGGCGTATGACGTCAACCTCGTAAAGGACGGCGAGCCGGTTCAGCCCGCGAACGTCGTCACCGTGAAGATCCCCTGTGATGATCCCGACGCGAAGGTATACCGCCAAGAAGCTGACGGTACCCTGACCGATATGAAAGCGGTTTATCGTGACGGTTATCTTGTCTTTAAGACCACCCATTTCAGCGTCTACATCGTCGCGACCGGCGCTGAGGTCGACTTGGCGATCTGCGGTGACGCGGACGGCAACGGTGAGGTCACGATCATGGATGTTACCTGCATCCAGCGTTATCTGGTGCACGATGATCCCGAGGGATTCAATGAGGCGGCGGCTGACGTTGACGGCGACGGCTCTGTCACATCACTGGATGCTACATGGATCCAGCGCAGCATGGCACGGATTGACGTCCCTTACCCGATCGGCGAAATAATTAAAACAACTCTATCCGTTTGATCCAACAGCGCCCCTGCTTCATCAGGGGCGCTTTATCCGAATATGTCGAAAACGGTTGTTGTCGAACGATTGATATGATATAATAACAAACAGAGATTTATGAAAGGAAAGCGAAAAAGTGCGAGCACCGTCCGATGAACTCCTGAAAAAAGTGAAAAGCGGTGACATGGATGCGTTCGGAGAGCTGTACAAGCTCTACCGTCAGTCTTGCTATGGCTTTGCGCTGATGATACTGAAAAGTCATGAGGATGCCGAGGACGCGGTGCAAAACACCTTTATCCGCATCTGCGCCGGTATCCGCACCCTGCATAACGACAGCGCGTTCGTGATGTGGATGGAAACGATCCTCAACCGCGAGTGTCTCAAGATCGCACAGCGCCGCGGGGTGGAGTTCGCCTGTGATGCGATCGTGAGAAGCGACCGCGTAGCGGAACAGGAGGATTTTTCGCTACCCGAGGAGTATGCCGAACAGGAAGATCTGGCGCAGCGGCTGAAGGATGAGATCGAAAAGCTGCCCTTTGAACAGCGGCGCGCGCTGCTCCTGTTCTATTATCACAACCTGACCCTGCAGCAGATCGCCGAGCTGACCGACAGCAATATCAATACGGTCAAATCACGCCTGCGTTACGCGCGGCTGACCCTCAAAAAGAATATCGAGGAGCAGGAGAAGCGCTCCGGCGAGGAGTTCTACGGCGTACCTGTACTGCCGTTCGGAGAGATCCTGACCCGTATCCTCGATCGGGAAAAAGAGAGAAAGAAGCCTGCCGCTTTATGGAAAGCGCTGCAAAAGGATATCGGCGATGTGTGCGGCGGCTTTGGCGGCAACCGATTCGGCGGCGAAGGCCACGCGGCAAAGGTCGTCGCGGGCGTGCTGGCGGCGATGCTGGCGCTCGGAGCGGCGGCAGGCGTGCTGGCGGGAGCCGTCGTACCGGACAGCGGTCATGGCTGGAGCAATATGCAGGGCGGTAATCCAGAGCAAAACCCCGAGCAGATCGCTTCAAGTGAGGCGGGTACATGGCAGGATAACCCGATCCGAAATACGGATCAGAGCTTTTTTGCGCCCTTCCGGGATGATTTTGCGCAAAATGTACTCAATACACCGCAGAACCCCGCCGATAACAATAACACCCAAACACCTGCCGTTCTGCCGACACAGTCGGTTCGGAACACGCCCGCAGCCCCTACACAGGCGAGCGCCCGACCCGACGATCCGGTTCAGCCGACGACCCTGCCGACGCCTCTGCCGACGCAAGCCGCACAGGATACGCAGGAGCAAAGCGGCAGCGCTTTTCAGGCGTACCGCGACCTTTTACAGCAGAACAGCGCGGCGATCGGGCGTTATAACTGGCAGTACAGCGACAGCTCCGCTCCCGTCACGCTAGCGGATATTTACGGCGACGGTACGCCCGAGCTGTTGTACATCAGCGCCGACGGCGGCACGGCAAGGCTCAATATCTATACCTATGACGGAAAGAAGACTGTCAGTCTGCTCGGCGGCTCCGAGGGATTCAGCTCCTTGTCCGACGTCAACGACGCCTTCTTCCTGTATCAGAAGTCGGGCGACAGGCGGCTGTATCTGTACATCGCGAGCGACAGCGATTACGGCGTCTTCCGCAATATCCGCTTCGATGAAAGCGCGGGCGGCCTGAGAGCCGTGGAGCTTGCCTCGGGCAGACTATATCCCTCGCAGTATACCGTCGGCGGCAACACGGTTTCCGACTCCGCCTATGCCGCATACGAAAAGGAACTGTTCAGCGATATCAGCGGCATCCTGCTGCGCAACGATCTGCGCGGTATGAGCTCGTATGAAGCGTATGAAGCGCTGGGGCGGTATTCGCCGAGCGCGCTGTCATTGAACGATATGTTAAGCTATCTGGAGGCACAATCATGATACGAAAAACCACCGCAGTGCTGCTTTGCGTTCTGATGACGCTGTTGATCCCGCAGAGCGCCTTTGCCGCCGTGATCCCCGATCGCTCCGATCGACAGATCACCTACCGCGAGGACAACATCGAGGGGAATCATTACGAATATGTCAATTCCGTGAACCGCTCGTTTTTCAGAAAAGCCGCGGACGGCTATATGCGGCTGTACGGCGCCGATAACGGCACGGTATTTGTCGAGTATTACAACGAGGATTTTGAAGTGATCAACAGCGGCGTGATCCCCTCGGGACTGCCGATCTTCGGCGGCTTTTATGAGGACGACAGCCGCTATTATGTGCTCACGGGACAAGTGAATTTTGAGGAGGATCCCGACAAAGAGGTCTATCGCCTGACCAAGTTCGACAAGAACTGGAATCAGCTGGGCAGCGTCGGCGTCAAAAACGCCTGCACTACCATTCCGTTCGAGGGCGGCTGTGATTTTGCGATGTACAAAGAGCATCTGATCGCCCGTACCGGCAGACAGATGTTCAGCGAGAGCGACTCATTTCATCAGTCGAACATCACCCTGCGCTTTGATGTGGCAGAAATGCGCGAGGAAAAATCCCTCTATGCCCCGTGCCGATTCGGAGAAGCCGGTTATATCTCGCACTCATTCAATCAATTCGTTGCTGTTGATAATGACGGCACGGTGGTGTGCCTCGACCACGGCGACGCGAACCCGCGCTCCTCGGTGCTCGGTAGATATCGCAATCCCGCCGACATGGATTTTATCGTTGAAAATACGCAGATGTATACGGGCTTTCCGATTATAAGATTTGAAGACGAACACGAGGGCGACAACGTTACCGGTGCGAATGTAGGCGGGCTGGAGATATCCTCCACCTCCTATCTGACAGTCGGTGATTCGATCGTACAGGACGCGGATTATCGGTCGAACGAGAGCCGCAACGCTTATCTGACAGTGACGCCGAAAAACTTTTTTACCGAGGGCAGTACGCGGGTGATTTGGTTTACGTCGTTCGCGAAAGAGGATTATAAATGCGCGACCAATCCGCATTTGGTCAAGATCAATGACGACCGATTCCTGATCATGTGGGATGAACGCAACAGCGGCCAACTTGTCAGCGGCGGCAGTAAAGTGATCTATGACAGCCCCGGATCCCCCTACCGCATGAAATACTTATTTGTAGACGGACAGGGTAACTTCCTGACCAATATCATGGCCGCTCCTGAGAATATGCGGGTGTTTGTGTCGGGCGACGATCCGATCGTGACCGATCGGGGCGTGATCTGGCATTTTTCCAATGAAGACACCATCGACGCGGTGGCGGTAATGGATCCTGACGGCAATATCACCCTGCATCAGGACATCATCCCCAAGGATGTTCTGACCTATCCTGTCAACATGTACACGGCGGATACCGTGCTGCGAACCTTTGATCCGATCCCCGAATCGCTTACCCTGACCGAGGACAATCTTTTTGACTATATCGGCGTCTACAAGGACGGTCATGAGCTCAAATGCGGCGAGGATTTCAACTTTGCCCGCGACGGAGAACCGCTGTTCTCGGCGGATTACGAGAACGGGATCCTCAAAAGGATCGGACCGCATATCGAGACCGCCTACGGAAAATCCTATATCGGCGTCATCGGCATTACAAGCAAGTATTATCCCCACGCTTTTTTGTGCGGCACCAATGTGTTTACCGCCTTTGACAAAAACGCGGGCGATATCCCGACTTGGACGGAGGACGGCGTAAGACTTCGCTACACCTTCTCCCGAGGCGTCGGCTACCATATCTACCGCAGGGAAGAGGGCGGAGAATATGAGAAGATCGCGACCTTCACGAATCGCGGCGGTACGGAATACATCGATACGACCGCGATCAAAGGTAAGCACTATTGGTACACCGCGCGTGAATATACCTTTGACAAAAACGGCAGCGAGATCCTCAGCGAGCCGCTGAACGCCAAAACACCCGACAGCCCCGTCGTATCGGCGGAGCCGACCTTTGATGGCTTGTGCCTGAGCTGGGATAAGATGGACGGAGCTGAGAAATACGCCGTGTTTGAGTACGATATCGAGAGAGACCGGGTCAAAACCCCCGCGCTCGGGATCACCGCCGACTGCCGTTTTGAGCTCCGCAAAACGGGATACGGGGTCAATAAACGCTATGCCGTCATTGCCGTTGATCCAACGCAGGAGGATCGGAACATCCCCGACAACTGCCGTTACAGCCCCTATGGGCTCACCCCGACCCTTACCCTGAACAACGCACCCGAGATCACGCGGTGCGAGTTCCGTGAGGACGGCTTGTATATCGAGTGGGCGCCCAATGAGTTTGCCGACGAATACTCAGTATTATACAGACAGATATACAGCCCGATCAAAGAGAATCATCTGCTGATCAAGAATGTGTACAATAACATGAGCAGTCCCCTGTATGTGATCGCGGAACGGGAAGGGAGCGAACCGATACAATCATCCATTCGCAATGTTAACTATGTCGCGCCCGATACCGATGACTGGAAGTTTATTACCGATTTCACACCGTACAGCGGTATGTTAACCTTCACCGAATGGAACGGAAAAGGCAGCAGCGTTAATGTGCCGGGCGACGTTCTCGGCGCGAATGAAGTGATCCTGAGCAAAACCTTCCGCGATAACACCCAACTCAAAAAGGTCACCCTCCCCGACAACATAACGACACTGGATCTTGCCTTTGAGGGCTGTACCGCTTTGAACAGTATCACGATCCCCAAGTCAGTCAGATACATCTCCGACAGGTGCTTTGCGGACTGTACCTCCTTGAGGAGCGTGGTATTTGACCGCGATTGTCCGCTGTGGTCGCTCAAGCAGAACGTGTTTGAGGGCTGTCATGACCTGACGATCTATGGCTACGGCAGTAACAGCGGCGCTTATGATATCGCACAGCAGTTCGGCTTTCCCTACGTCGATCTCGATCAATGCCTTCCCGGCGACGCCGACGCGAGCGGTATGGTCGATCTGATGGATGCCACCGCGATCCAAAAACACCTTGCTAATATGGATATACCTATCGAGAAAGCCATCCTTATGCTCGGCGATATCGATAGCAGCGGTGCGCTAGAGGTCAGCGACGCGACCTATATCCAACGCAAAATCACGGAAATTGACGTTCCAAATGTGATAGGAATGATCAACAGCAGATAAATAAGTTCCTCTTATTCTCTCCACTGTACGGTTATAAATGAAAAAGACGGTAGGTATCTTGCGATACTTACCGTCTTTTTCAATGGTGGAGATAAGCGGATTCGAACCGCTGACCTCTTGAATGCGAACCAA
>JAHKVW010000053.1 GCA_020624805.1 bacterium
ACATTTCCCCTAGCAGGGGAATCTCCCCTTGTCCTTCGGACATTCCCCCAACGGGGGCACCTTTACCAAAGGGAACCTTATATACAATAAGCATACACTATCCTCTTTTAATTAATATGACAATTTAGAAATATAATCATTTTTCTCTTGAAGAATTTGCGAGTTAATGGTATACTGTATCTTGGTGAATTACGAAAGCCTCATACATGATTTAGTTTGTCCCACATATAATAGCACTGAGGTGATTGTATGCGGAACGACAACGAGATCCCCGAGGAAAACGAAAACAACGAGCCTGCCGATCAAAAGCCGCGTGACAGCGTTACCGCGATGGGCAGTGTGATCACTCATCGGGGCGAGGATATCATCTACTGCCTGACCGTGATCGGTCAGATCGAGGGGCATTATATCCTGCCGCCGTCCAACAAAACGACCAAGTATGAGCATGTGATCCCCTCACTGCTCGCCATCGACGAGGATGAGGATATCGACGGACTGCTTGTCCTGCTCAATACCTCGGGCGGCGATGTGGAGGCGGGGCTTGCGATCGCGGAGATGATCGCGGGGATGAAGAAGCCTTCGGTCTCACTGGTGCTCGGCGGCGGTCACAGCATCGGTATCCCTCTGGCGGTCGCGTGTGACAGGAGCTTTATCGTCAGTACTGCGTCCATGACAGTACATCCCGTGCGCACCACGGGGCTGACGGTCGGCGCGCCGCAGACCTATCGGTATTTTCAGAAGATGCAGGATCGCATCATGCGCTTCACGGTAGAGAATTCTCATATTTCCGAGGAAAAGTACCGAGAGCTGGTGCTCAATACCGGAGAGCTCGTCACCGATATCGGTACGGTGCTCGAGGGGAAAGAGGCGGTCGACTGCGGTCTGATCGACGCGGTCGGCACCCTGCGCGACGCTACCGACGCGCTGTATGAAATGATAAAATCGGATAACGATCAAGAACAGTGAACGGTTCCCGATCGTTATCCGCTATCTAAAAAGGAGTTTTACCTATGGCCATTTTCGAAGCGATCATCCAGGGAGTGGTACAGGGACTCACCGAGTTCCTGCCCGTGTCCAGCAGCGGACACCTGACGATCACCCAACACGTGTTGGGGATCAATCTGGAGGGCAACAACCTCTTCTTCAACGTCATGTTACATATCGGCACGCTGGCGGCGGTCATCGTATTCTATCACAAGCTGATCTGGCGGCTGATCAAAGCGTTTTTCTCGATCATCGGCGATATTTTCACCGGTAAGTTCAAGTGGAAAGAGCTCAGCGATGATAAACGCATGGTCATCATGGTGATCATCGGACTCTTGCCGCTGTTCCTGCTGTTCATTCCCATTCCCGGTACGGATATGAAGCTCAAAGACTTTGTCGAAGGCATCGCCGACAGTGAGCGGAATTTCATCATCGTCGGTATCTGCCTGCTGATCACCTCCATCCTGCTGTTCATCGGCAACCGTGTTTCTCACAGCACCGTTCCGATGAAGCACGCCAAAAAGGGCGGTGAGACCGGCCGTACCTCGCTGAATGTGGTCGACGCGATCGTCGTCGGCATCACCCAGTGCTTTGCGACGATGCCGGGTATCTCCCGTTCGGGATCGACCCTCGCGGCAGGTCAGATGCGCGGACTGGATAAGCAGACCGCTCTCGACTATACCTTTATCCTCGGTACTCCCGCGATCGTCGCGGCGGCGCTGCTCGAGGGCAAGGACGCGCTGGAGGGCGGCTTTGACGCGATCAAGGCGGATCTCGTGCCGATCCTCATCGGTATGGTCGTTTCCGCTGTCGTCGGCTATCTGGCGATCGCACTCTTTAAATGGCTGTTAAAGACCGATAAGATGATCATTTTCATCGTCTATACCGCCGTCGTCGGTATCGCCGTGATCGTCATCAGCATCATCGAACTGACCAAGGGCGTCAACATCTTCTCCGGTACACCGTTGACATAATGAAAACGTCATTGCGAGGCTCAATAGAGCCGTGGCAATCTCAACCGATATATTAATACGATTGCCGTAGCGGTCGGCGATTGTCGACGTTCCGCAACATTTGTCGCAATATTCTATTAACACGAAGCAAATCATTCTTACCGTAGGGATGGTTATCGACCATCCGCGGACGAGCAATGCTCATCCCTACTAAAAGCCTCCCTTTGGTAAAGGGAGGTGCCGAGGTACGAGGCGGAGGGATTGCATGAATTGCTCGACCGAAGAGAGATACTTTAGATTTCTTCATATATTACACACAGAAACCAAAATCAAGGAAAGTCAGGAGTGATTATTTGGCTGCCAAAAACACCAAAGGCAAAGCAAGCTCCAAAAACAAAAAATCAACATCCAAATCCACTGCGAGAAGCAACACAAAGCGATCCTCCCGCAGTGCCAAGCAAGAACCCGTCAGACGCGGGCTGAATCCTCAGACCAAAGCGATCCTGCTTTGCGCTGTCGGCGCGTTGCTGCTGGCGCTGGTGATCATCCCCGGCGGCGCGTTCTGGAAGACCATGCGCAGCTTCCTTTTCGGCGTATTCGGCGTATGCTCGATCTTAGTGCCGCTGGTGTTCATCTACCTCGGCGTCATGACCGCCAAGGAAAAGCAGATGGCGCATAAGGGCGCCAAGATCGCCCTGTCCGCCGTTATCGTTGTGATGGTGTGTACACTGGTCTACCTGTTCGGTAAAACAGACTTCAACGATGGCTATACATATTTTGCCGCGCTCGGCGCCGCGTATCAAAAATCCTTTGCGCTCGAGAGCCTGTGCGGTCTGATCGGTGCTTTGTTGGGCTATCCGATGCGCGCGCTTCTCACGACGGCTCCCGCTGTGATCACCTCGTTCATCATCCTGATCGCTGCGATCATGGTGCTGTTCGGCGTGACGCTGATCGACATCGCCAACGTCGCGAAGAAGGGCTATACCAGAACCCGTGAAAGACAGCGTCAGATCCATGAACATCGAAACGAGCGCCGTGAGGAACGCCGCCGCGAGAGGGAAGAGCGCGAGGAATTCGAGCGCCTTGGCAATCGCTCGCCGGAGGATGATTATCCCGACTATACCGTTCCCGAACCGCGTTCCGGCAGACGGTCGAACGACCGTATCGACATCCCGCTGGATAAGCCCGGTAAGAAGCCGCGTGCCAAGGACGCGGTCGAGATCGCCGAGGAACAGCAGGATCAGGACATCATCAATATCATCCGCAACGCGAATTCCGGCGTCGTGCCCGACGAGGAACTTTCCGCCTCCGATGTGGCGCGCCGGATCTCCGATAAAAAGAAATCCCGCAAAATGTCCGCCGGGGCAAAACAGCCCGATCCGGGCACCGCGGAGGATGAGACCGTCGACGAGTACAATACCGACGACACCTTTGATCTGAAAGGCGAGACCCGACGCGTCGGCGCCGAGGTCAAGCAGAATCAAAAGACGGAGCAGGCGCAGTATGTCTATCCGTCCACCAAGCTGCTCGAACCCGCTGTGGACAGCGAGAGCGAGAGCGCTTATATGGAAATGCAGAACAACGCTACCAAGCTGATCGAGACCCTCAACAGCTTCGGCGTCAAGGCGAATATCGTCGATATCTGCCGCGGACCGTCGGTCACGCGCTATGAGCTGCAGCCCGCGCCCGGCGTAAAGATCAGCAAGATCACGAATCTGTCCGATGATATCGCGCTGAACCTCGCCGCCAACGGCGTGCGTATCGAAGCGCCGATCCCCGGCAAGGCGGCGGTCGGTATCGAGGTACCGAACAAGGTCACTTCGATGGTCACGCTTCGCGAGCTGGTCGAAACAGACGAGTTCCGCAATCATAAGAGCAAGCTCAACTGCGTACTGGGCAGAGATATCTCCGGCGAGATCATCACCACCGATCTGGCGAAGATGCCCCACCTGCTGATCGCCGGTACCACCGGTTCCGGTAAGTCGGTCTGCGTCAACGCGCTGTTGATGTCGATCCTCTTCAAGGCGACGCCCGACGAGGTCAAGCTCCTGCTGGTCGACCCGAAGATGGTCGAATTCAGCAAATACAAGGGTATCCCGCATCTGCTGGTACCCGTTGTATCCGACGCGAAAAAGGCGGCGGGCGCGCTCAACTGGGCAGTTTCCGAAATGCTCCAGCGCTACCGCGTTTTCTCGGAATATGACTGCAAGGGTATCGATAGCTTCAATGAGCTGGTCGATAAAAACCTTGCCTACATAGAAGAACAAAAGCAAAAGCCCGATTATGATCCCGAGGCGGAGGAACAGCCCTGTCTGGATATCGACGGCTTGAAGGTGCCCACCGAGCACATGTGCCGCATCGTCATCGCCATCGACGAGTTGGCTGACCTGATGATGGCGGCGCCCTCCGAGGTCGAGGAAAGCATCTGCCGCTTGGCGCAGATGGCGCGTGCCGCGGGTATGCACCTGATCCTCGCGACCCAGCGTCCGACCGTCAACGTCATCACCGGTCTGATTAAGGCGAATATCCCCTCGCGTATCGCCCTGAAGGTCAGCTCCCAGATCGACTCACGTACCATCCTCGATACCGGCGGCGCTGAGAAGCTGATCGGTCGAGGCGACCTGCTGTACGCTCCTGTCGGCGCGCCGAAGCCCATCCGTGTCCAGTGCTGCTTCACGCGCGACGATGAGATCGACCGCGTCACCGCCTTCCTCAAAAAATCCCATACCGCCGAGTACAACAAGGAGATCGAGGACAAGATCCGCAAGATCGCCGCGGAGGAGCTCAACGGCAACAAGAACAAGGATAACGGTGTGTCGCCCGGCAACGCGCCTGAGGTCGACGCCATGATGGAGGACGCGATCAAGTTCGTTATCGAAAGCGGACAGGCGTCCACCTCCATGCTCCAGCGCCGACTCAAGGTCGGTTACGCGAGAGCCGGCAGAATGATCGACGACATGGAGCAGATGGGCGTTGTCGGCCCGCACCAGGGCTCCAAGCCCCGTGAGGTGCTGATCACCATGAACGATTGGCTCGAACGCAACAATATGCTCGGCTCACCGGAGGACGACGCCGCCGGTGAGACAGAGGGAACATCCGACGATGATGACCCGTGGTGATGCAGTAACGTTTATTGTAGGGGAGGGGCTTGCTCCTCCCGTAACCTTTCCGTCTAATGTCGCCCAAATGCGAAGCAAATCCCCTGCTTCCGTAGGGATGACCATTGGTCATCCGTAGTATGACGGACGTTTCTTGTATCGAAAGCCCATAGATAGAAAATAAACGTTCTTGCGATGCGGACGAGCAATGCTCGTCCCTACATTGCGCTCCGTTTCTAAGGAAACGGATGCTATTTTCGATAACATCTTGACGTTTTAATGAATTAAAGCTATACTATACTACAGAATTGATATAACACTATTCGGTTGAGATTGCCACACCTCGTGAATGAGGTTCGCAATGACCGTTTGTATTTAGGAGGAAATCTTTTGGGAGTATATGAAGAACTGGTAGCCCGCGGCTTGATCGCGCAGGTCACCGATGAAAAAGAAATCAGAGATTTAGTGAACAACGGCAAGGCTGTTTTCTATATCGGCTTCGATCCGACAGCCGACAGCCTGCACGTCGGTCACTTTATGGCGCTGTGCCTGATGAAGCGCTTACAGCTCGCGGGCAATAAGCCGATCGCATTGATCGGCGGCGGTACCGCGATGATCGGCGATCCGTCCGGCAGAACCGATATGCGCCAGATGATGACCAAGGAGACTATCCAGCATAACTGCGACTGCTTCAAGGAGCAGATGTCCAAGTTCATCGACTTTTCCGACGACAAGGCGATGATGGTCAACAACGCCGATTGGCTGCTCGATCTCAACTACGTCGAGCTGCTCCGTGAGGTCGGCGCGTGCTTCTCGGTCAACAACATGCTGCGTGCCGAGTGCTACAAGCAGCGCATGGAGAAGGGCTTATCCTTCCTCGAATTCAACTACATGATCATGCAGAGCTACGATTTCTACGCTCTGTATCAGAAATACGGCTGCAATATGCAGTTCGGCGGCGACGACCAGTGGAGCAATATGCTCGGCGGTACGGAGCTGATCCGTAAAAAGCTCGGCAAGGACGCTTACGCCATGACCATCAACCTGCTCCTCAACTCCGAGGGCAAGAAGATGGGCAAGACCCAGAAGGGCGCGGTATGGCTCGACGCGAACAAGACCACGCCGTTCGAGTTCTATCAGTACTGGCGCAACGTCGACGACGCCGACGTCATCAAGTGCCTCAAGATGCTGACCTTCCTGCCGCTCGATCAGATCGAAGAGATGGCACAGTGGGAGGGCTCCCAGCTGAATAAGGCGAAAGAGATCTTAGCGTATGAGCTGACCAAGATGATCCACGGTGAGGAAGAGGCGAATAAGGCGCAGGAGGGCGCCAGAGCGCTCTTCGGCGGCGGCGCGAACACCGATAACATGCCGACCACCGAGATCACCGACGATGATTTCACCGACGAGGGCATTTCGATCCTCGATCTGCTGATCAAATGCAACCTGATCCCGAGTAAGGGCGAGGGCAAGCGCCTGATCAAGCAGGGCGGTATCTCGCTGGATGACGAGAAGATCACCGATATGTTCCATATGGTGAGCAAGGATGCCTTCGAGAAGGGTCATGTGATCATCAAGAAGGGCAAGAAGGTCTTCCATAAGGTGACATTGTAATGTAGCCTTCCCCTTGAGGGGAAGGTGGGCAATTCACCGTTAAAGGTGAATTGGTCGGATGAGGTGGAAACGCTTCTGTCCTATGTTGAATACTGATGGAGTGGAAAGGCTTCCACCTCATCCGTCACCGTCAACAAGTTGCCGGAGACACCTTCCCCTCAAAGGGAAGGCTTAGCTTGTATTTCATCGGATAATTCCGATAAAGAATAAAAAGGAGTGCAGAACATGAAAAAATTTATGAGCGAATTCAAAGAATTCATCATGCGCGGTAATGTCATGGATTTGGCAGTCGGCGTTATCATCGGCGGCGCGTTCAGCGCGATCGTTACCTCGCTGACCAATGATATCATTTCCCCGATCTTAGGTCTTTTCGGCGGACTTGATTTCTCTCAGCTGGTCGCGAAGATCGGCGACGTCGAGATCCGTTACGGCGCATTCCTGACCGCTGTCATCAACTTCCTGATCATGGCGCTGATCATCTTCCTGATGGTCAAGGGCATCAACAAGCTGATGACCATCGGCAAGAAGAAGAAGGAAGAGGAAGAAGAGGCGACCACCAAGCTGTGCCCGCACTGCTGTGAAGAGGTCAACATCAACGCGACCAAGTGCCCGCATTGTACCGGCGATATCCCCGCCGAAGAGGAATAAGGCTTACGCTACATAATGCTATCTACAGGCTCCCTTTCCTAAGGAGATTCCCCTGTTAGGGGAAATGTCCGCAAAGCGGACAAAGGGGTCTGCTGCCTCCGCGGAGGAGGGCTGTCAGCGACAACTTGTTGACGCTGACTGAGGGTTGCTTAGGCTACTTAATAGAATCACTACATAACAAAGCTACCGAGTCATCACGATTCGGGAGTTTTTTTCATGTGTTATGGCTTTGGAGCTTGAAAACGACGAGGAAATGAGATTAATGATCGATCAGGAAAGCGGACACAGTTGCTCTATGGTCAATTCCTAATTCCTCATTCCTAATTCCTCATTCCTAATTCCTCATTGAATCACGCCATGATCTTCTTATACAGCTCTTTCAGATCCTCGACGTTAGTCTCTCTGGGATTACCGGGACGGCAGGCGTCTGCGTAAGCGTCAGCGGCGAGGACTTACAGATCCTCTGCCTTGACCTTCTCGTTCTTCTCAGGGATACCGACGTCCTTGGAGAGCTGCTTGACCGCGTCGATCGCCGCCTTGCGATACTCAGCCTGAGACATGCCGTCTACGCCCTCTACGCCCATTGCGCGTGCGATCTCACGGAACTTCTCGCCGGTGTAATCCTGATTGTATTCCATGACGATCGGCAGCATCATCGCGCACGCTACGCCGTGCGGTGTGTCATAATGCGCGCCGAGGGTGTGAGCGATACTGTGCGCGATACCCAAACCGACATTGGAGAAGCCCATACCGGCGATGTACTGTGCCAGCGCCATACCTTCTCTGTCCTCGGGTTTGTTCTCGACAGCGCCGCGCAAGTGCTTCGCGATCAGGCGGATCGCCTCGAGGTGGAACATATCGGTCATCTCCCATGCCGCGGCAGTGGTGTAGCCCTCGATAGCGTGAGTCAGCGCGTCCATACCGGTGGAAGCGGTCAGACCCTTGGGCATACTGCTCATCATATCGGGATCGACAACCGCGATCTCGGGAATGTCATGCTCGTCAACGCAGACGAACTTGCGCTCCTTCTGCACATCGGTGATGACGTAGTTGATGGTGACCTCCGCGGCGGTACCGGCGGTGGTGGGGACTGCGATCGTGGGAACCGCATGGTTCTTGGTGGGCGCAACGCCCTCTAAGGAGCGGACGTCGGCGAACTCGGGATTGGTGATGATCACGCCGATCGCCTTTGCGGTATCCATAGCGGAGCCGCCGCCGATGGCGATGATGGAGTCAGCCTTAGCCGCTTTGAACGCGTCTACGCCTGCCTGTACGTTCTCGATGGTCGGATTTGCCTTGACCTCGGAGAAAACGTCATAGGGGAGACCGCATTCGTCAAGAAGCGCAGTGACCTTCTGCGCTACGTTGAATTTGATCAGATCGGGATCGGTGACGATAAGCGCCTTGGTAAAGCCCTTGGTTTTGGCAATAGCGGGGATCTCATTGATCGCGCCCTTGCCGTGGTAGGAAGTGTTGTTAAGAATGATTCTGTTTGCCATAATTTACCTCCGTAAATAGTTTTACACTATTATTATACCGCCTAAGGAAAGGAAATTGCAATCATATCACGTATAGAAAAATAGTCAATAATTTCGTGAAAAAGGACTAAAGAGAAGGGAATAAGGAGGCATTAGGAGTGAGAAGTTAGGAGTGAGGAGTTGAGGCGTAAATGAAACGTCTATTGTAGGGGACGGCGCCCTCGACGTCCCATAACCATTCCAATCTATGTCACCCTAACGCGAAGCAGATAAAACCCCTTGTAGGGGAGGGGCTTGCTCCTCCCGATACGCTTCTTCTCAATGCCAACTAACGCGAAGCAAATCCATGCTTCCGTAGGGA
>JAHKVW010000054.1 GCA_020624805.1 bacterium
CGCATCGGTTAAGGTTGAGATTGCCACGTCGGGCTCGGTCGCCCTCCTCGCAATGACTATTCATTTGCGGGCTGTGGCAATCCCCTTGTCATTCATGGCTTGAACAGTGAGATTCTGCTCCTATCAGGGGGATTCCCACGGTTGAGGAGTTGTCCAAATCTTTGATTTGGCTTACAATTCCCATGCTCATCGTCGCCCGCTAAACAGCAGGGATGATAAAACAGAACTCATAACAACACTGCAAATAAAGGAGAGAGGATAATGGGAAACACGTTTTATTTTGAATGGGAAGTCAGGTTGATGGAGTGGATCCAGTCGTGGCTCGGCTCTGTCGGCGCCGTGATCGCGTCGGCAATCAGTGAAATGGGCGAGCAGCTGGTGTGCGTCGCCGTGTTGGGCTTTCTGTATTGGTGTTGGGAAAAAGAATACGGCAAATATGTCGGACTGAACGTGTTGGTGGGTATTACCCTCAACCCCTTGATCAAAAACATCTTCATCAGGCGCAGACCGTACTTCGACAACGCGGGGATCAAATGCCTCTGGCCTGTGGATCGAAGCGCCGATATCTATGATATCTCGGCACAGGGATACTCTTTCCCCAGCGGTCATTCGACTAACGCCGTGACGCTGTATACTTCTCTCGGCCGATATAAAAAGAACAAGATCCTGACGATCATCGGCATCGTCGTTCCGCTGCTGGTGGGTCTCTCACGCATTTGTGTCGGCGTACATTATCCGACGGACGTACTCTGCGGCTGGGCGCTGGGTCTGATCGTGGTATTCCTCGTTCCCGCACTGCAGCGCGCCATCAAAAACCGCTGGGTATTCTACGGCCTGCTGGTGCTGATCGCTCTGCCGGGATGGTTCTATTGCAACAGCGCTGACTACTACACCGCTTTTGGTATGCTGGTTGGTTTCATCTTAGCGGTAGAATTCGAGGGAAGATTCGTCAAGTTTGAGAATACACGCAACGTCCTGCGCTGCATCCTGCGCGTAGTACTGGGTATAGGCGTCTACTTCGGACTGAGCACCCTGTCAAAGCTCCCGTTCAGCAAGGAGTTTCTTAACTCCGCCACCATGGCGTCCTACGCGGTACGCGCGGCGCGCTACTTTGTGATCGTTTTCGTCACCCTCGGCATCTATCCGATGCTGTTCAAGCTCGGCGACCGCATTTTCAAACGCAAGGCTTGAGCCGTCGTTTGACTGCCACCCTAACCGGAGCAACGGAGGATAGACATGTATTTTGATGATTTGACAATCGGCATGACCGTCGACACGGCGCCGGCGATGATCGAGAAGAAAAAGATGCTGGCATTCGCGAAAGTCTACGATAACGTCCCGCTGCATACCGACGAGGAATACGCAAAGACCACGCCGTTCGGACAGCTGATCGCCCCGGGCGTGATGTCGTTCCTGGAGGTATGGGCAAAATATCTGGAGGTCGATTTCTTCGGCGAGCAGCTGCTCGCGGGCAAGTCGACAAAGATCGAATGGGAAAAGCCCGTCTTTGCGGGGGATGTGCTGACCGGAAAAGCGACCGTGACAAATCTCGTCAAGCGCAGTGAGAAAAACGGTATCGCGGAGGTATCGATCAACGTACGCAATCAAAACGGCGAGCTTGTGCTGACCGCCGTGACGGAAGCGATCGTCAAGTGCAGGATCGGTCGATCGCCCGATCCTATCGCGATCGAATTTGACGAGGGCAATCGCAGGAGCGTCGCGCTGGACGGCGGCAATGTGATCGGCGAATGTGATTTCACGGTGAGCGGTTCGGTATGGACGATCACGCACACCGGCGTCGATCCGGCATACGGCGGTAAGGGGATCGCTAAAAAGCTGGTCAACAAGCTCATCGAAGAAGCCCGCGTCAGACAGACGAGGATCCTTCCGCTGTGCTCCTACGCCGTAAAGATGATGACCGGCAAAGAGGAGTACAAGGACGTTCTTGCGGAATGACAAAAGTTCATAATCGATGATCAAAGCGCGGCAGTCGCTGAACTGCCGCGCTTTTGTTATGCAAAAAAACAGCGAGGTGTTCCGTATCGGCAAAAAATATAGCATAATTAAACAGTTTTTTCTTGCATGGCTATGCGATTTATAGTATAATATCCCCATAAAAGTATGAGGAGGATCACCATGAAACTGTTTCAAAAGACGCTCAGCGTCCTGTTGGCACTTGTTCTGATCTGCAGTGTGTTCACCGTCATCCCTGCCGTCGCGGCGGATGATACGGCTAATGATGACGCCGCCGAACAGAATGTTCTGATGCGGGAAAAGTCCGTCGACTTATCCGAGGTCGGCGCGGACGCGGATCTCGCGGGGACGGGACATTACAACATCGCCGTCGGAGATAAGGTCGTTACCGAGAACAACTACAATAACATCCTCGGCGACAGCTCGAGCCCCCACAAGGCGGTCTATGACCCGCAAAAGAAGATCCTGACACTGAATGATCCTACGATCACCAAGGTCTATAACAACGATCCGGAGTACGGCGCCATCACGATCCAGCAGAGCGGCGTTACCGTCAAGGGCAGCTTCCGTATGAGCTCTTCTTTGTCGAATTACGGACTGTACATCTCTGAGGATAACGACGTCACGCTCGACGGCAATTTCACATTTCGCGGCGCCAAGGAAGGTATCATAGCCGGCGGCAAACTGACCCTCATCGGCGGCACTGTCACGGCGAAGAGCACCGACTCAGACGGCTACGGCATCTACTGCGACGACATGGTCGTCAACAATTCGATCACTAAGCTCACCGCCGAGGGCGGAGACTGCGCCTTCATCGGCGATCATCTCACCATGAACGGCACCAGGATCACCTCTCCCGTTGACGCGTTCTATTCCGAGTACGCGCGTTCGATCTGTCTTGCCGATCTGTCCGACATCGCTAAATCGGCGGTGATCGAACCGTTCAGCGGCACCTACTACGACCTGTGGCTGGGCTCCAGACATGTTTCGAGTGAGAATTACCGCGACATTTACGGCGACGGCAAGGCGTCCTATGACCCGCAGAGCAAAACACTGACCCTGAACGATCCCCAAATCGTCGGCGTGTACTGCGAGCTCGACAACATGAGTATGAACTATAAGATCTATGCCGGATCGAACCTGAATCTCAAGGGCAGCTACCATATCAAGCAATCTGATCTCGACTTTTACAAGCCGGAGCCGGGCTCCGGCGAAACGGATGAAGAAAACGATCTGTACAACGGTCTGCGTGTAAAAGGCAATCTGACGCTCGACGGCGATTTCACCTTCTTAGCGAAGGGCAATCCTGTCGTGGCGGAGGGGAATATCACGATCCAAAGCGGTACGATCAAGGCGGTCGGCGACCTTACCATCGGTATCATGACGCTCGACGGCAATATCATCATCGGAAAAGACATCACCTCTTTGGATGTGACCGCGCCGATGTATCCTCTGTGGGCAAAGGAGATCTCGATCGCAAGCGGTTTGAAGCTGGTCGAGCCCGCGGGCGGCGGCTTAGGCGTAGAGACCTCTTCCAATCACCAGTTCATTGTAGATTCCGAAGGCAAGAAGACGACCCACGTCGTGATCGAACCGGTGACGGAACCGCCCCTTGTCAACTACAACATCGTGGTAGGCGGCACGCTCGTTACCTCCAGAAACAAGACCGATATCCTCGGCGACGGAAAAGCGCGGTACAATCCGGATACCAATACCCTGACGCTCGATGATCCGACGCTCCCCGGGGTATTCACCAACAACAATAGCACCTTCTCGATCGTTTCACTGGTCGAGGGTCTGACCGTCACGGGCAGCTGTCATTTGACCTCTGCCGATGCGATGTACGGCTTCTATTCCGCCCATGACGCGACCTTCGACGGCGATTTCACCTTCAGGGGAACTTCTTACGCCGTCAATACGCAGAACGGTCTGACGATCCGTTCCGGTTCGTTGAAGGCGATCTCAAGCGGCAACTACGCGATCTATAACAAGGAAGGCGCGATCGATATCAACAGCGGCGTCACCAAGGTCGAAGCGTCCGGCGCCTCCTACGCAATCGTCAGCCAAACGCTCTCACTCGGACAGGACATGGAGATCACCTCTCCCGCGGGCGCCGTGCTGTATACGATCACCAGCCAGAATTTGCAGACGATCGTCGCTGACAGCGCGATCGCGAAAAGCGCAGTGATCGAGTACAAGCCTCAGTCACCATCCGAGCCTCCCACTCCCACACAGGCTCCTACCGATCCGGCTCCCACGCAGGCTCCGACAACACCTTCTCCCACACAGGCTCCGCCTCAGCCTCCTACAGAAGTACCGCTCGAAGGCAGCGGTACACAGTCAGCGCCCTATCTGATCGCAACTGTCGGTGACTGGAACGCCCTCAAAGACTTTGTCGCTGCGGGCGGCGATACAGCCGGGGTATACTTCAAGCTCCTCAGCGATATCACCGTTTCGACCATGATCGGTACCTCGGAGCATCCCTTCAAAGGCAGCTTCGACGGCGGCGATCATACGCTGACATTAAAATACGGTTCATCAGACAACCCGTATCCGGAAGGTTCCGCGGCGCCGTTCTCGAACGTTTACGGCTGTACCGTCACGAATCTGCACGTTACCGGCACGATCTATACCTCATCATGGTTCGCAGGCAGTATTGCCGGCTGGCAGGATGGTAATGTGACCATCGAGAATTGTCAATCCAACGCGGTGATCGTGCTCAGCAAGAACGGCGACGGCTCGTCCGGCGGTTTTGTCGGACGCAACGACGGCGGCGTGCTGACCATCACCAACTGTGTATATAACGGCAAGCTGCTCACCACATCCAATACCACTCACTGCGGCGGAATCGTCGGTTCCAGAAAGAACTCGGGCGGCAGCGGCAAGATCAAGGTGATTAACTCCATCTATGATCCCGCGCCGATCGGCGAGAATGAAACCGAGGTCTCCGCCACCAACGGCGCTACCATCTCACGCGGCACTGCTTCCGCCGTGACCGTCACCAACTGTTACTATACCCGCACACTCGGTACTGTACAGGGCAAGCAGGCTTACACCGTCACCGGAAACTACGCCGCGCTGACGCTCAACGGCACACCCGGTCTGAACTACAACGGCACGATCTACGCCGGAAAGGACGACGTCATCAAGCTGAGCACCGGCGTCGATAACATCCTGTTCGCCGCGAGTGCCGGTACGCTGACCCAGAAGGGCAGCACCCTGACGCTGAAGATGCCCGCCGAGGATGTGACGATAGCTCCGGTGAACGACGACCTGCGCAGCGGCTTTAAGGACGCGTCGAGCTCAGCGGGCTACAGCGGCGAAGGTGCGGACAAGCTGGTGGACGGTAAGACCGAGACGAAGTGGTGCGGCGCGATCTCACCCTCGCCGGTCACGATGACATTCAACGCAAAAGAAGCGGTCACCCTTGTCGGCTACCAACTCACCACCGCCAACGATACACAGAAGCATCCCGACCGCAACCCCACCCACTGGAAGCTCGAGGGAAGTACAAACGGCAGAGTTTGGACGATGCTTTCGGAGGTCAACGACAGCTCCGTGCTTCCCGGCGATAACTTCCGGTCCGTCGCTTTCTCACCCGACAGTCCCGTAACGACGCAATATAAGTACTATCGCTTTACGATCTTGCAAAACGGCGGCGCCACCAGCTTCCAGCTTTCCGAGCTCAGGCTTTATACCAAAGAGAGATCCGATCAGTACGAGGAATACGACCTGTGGCTGGGCAGTACCCGCGTCACCTCTCAAAACAAAGATGATATCCTCAGCGACGGCGGCAAGGCAAAATTTAACGCCAATACCTGCACGCTGACGCTCGATGATCCCGAGATCGACGGCACGACCCCCGAGCAGTATCTGGGTGACGCAAAAATCCTGTCCAGGCTGGATCATCTGATCTTACAGGGTTCCTATCACATGACACACAAAGAAACACGGTACGGCTGTTGCTGTACAGGCTCGATAGAGCTCAAGGGCGACTTCACTCTCTACGGATTGGACGGTATGTATGTCGATAAGGCTGCGACGTTCACGTCCGGAAAAATCCACCTCATAGGAGAAGGTTTATCTTCACATGGTTTTTCCGGCAATGATAACGTGACGATCGGCAAAAACATCACCGAACTGATCACCCGATCCGAATCGTTCAACGCGATCATCTGCAATAGGTCGATCACTATCGGGGATGGGCTCGTGATCTCTGCCCCCGTAGGCGGCGTCGTCAAAGAGGATGCGTACAACAGGGGTTTTCAGACTATCGATGTACCCGAAGGGACATACGCAAAATATGTCGCGATCGAACCGTATAAAGAGTACGATCTTTGGGTCGGCTCCACCCGTGTCACCGCAAGCAACAAGTACGATATCTTAGGCGACGGCGGCAAGGCGGTGTTCAACTCCGACACCAACACCCTGACGCTCTCCGATCCTGTGATCAGCGGCAAACACGGTGACGCTAAGATCGACTCGCAAGTCAATCTTACGCTCAAGGGCAGCTACCATATGACTCAAAAAGAGAGCGGCTACGGCGTAAGCTCAAGCAACGCCTGCCTGACGTTCAGCGGCGACTTCACTTTCATGGGAACATCAAGTGCAGTCAACACTTCACAGTATACAACGGTCGAATCCGGCAGTCTCAAAGCGATCGGCGACGCCTACGGTATCTTCAGTTCCTGGGAAATGTACATCAAAAAAGCCGCACAGCGGATCGAAATGGAGGGCAGCACGGCCGCATACGCGGGAAATCACATCATCATAGAAGGCGACCAGGAGCTCGTTCTTCCGGAAAACGGCGTGATCAGCGATAAACCCGGCTTATTACGCATCAAAGAATCAGACGGCTCTACAACGGCAAAGAAAGCAGTGATCGAACTGCCCGATAAGATCCTCGGCGACTCCGACGGCAACGAGATGATCGAATCGATCGACGCAACCTATGTCCAGCGCGCCGTCGTCGGTTTAGAAACGCCGTACAAGGAAGCTCGCCTGATGCGCGGAGACGTCGACGGCGACGGGATCCTGACCGTCATGGACGCAAGCTATATCCAACGCTATCTTTGCGGACTGAAAACGAACTTCCCCATCGGACAGGTCGTATCATAACGGCAAGCCTGTATCAAAACCATTCCGCAGAGCGTTGCGGCGGTCACACGATAACGTGACCTAAACATCATACTACATATAGAAAGCGCGGCAGTTCAGCGACTGCCGCGCTTTTCTTTTTATCGAATGATGGGACAGTGAGGACAGATCCCCAAGTGATTGACACAACATCCGTTCTACTGCTATAATAGGGAAAATGCTTTTTGAGGATGATTACCGATGAGTATAAACAATCCGATCCAAGATGTTATCGATCGTATCAAGAGCGATCTGGAAAAGCTGGAGCAGGAGGTCGCGCCGACCCGTCCCGACCTTGCCGACCCGAACACAAAACAGCAAAAGACAAAGGAGCTGGACGCGTTTTTTGTCGACAGGATCAACCTGTTCAAGGACGCCGATCTCGGCGTCGGACTTCCGGAAAACAACGACTGGGAATATCCGGTCTTGGAGCGCAGAAAGATCGCGCTTATGTATCTGTTTGCCGAGGCGCAGGAGCGTTTCGGCGACAAATATCCCGAGCTGGATATCGCGGATCAGCTGATGCGCTTTAACGGTCCGTTGGCGACCCTATCCTTTCAGACGCTGGATCAGGATTATTACGCGGAGCTCGCCATGGCGATCTGGATGCTGGATCATCTCAAAGCCAACGATGTGTATGAAGAAGCGCTCCGATACTTCCCCACCTCCCGCAGGGAGATCGACAGCGTTTATCTCCCCTATCTTTCCGACTCGGTCCATCATGATGACGAGCTGAAATGTATGCTTTATCTGATCCGGAACCGGAACAGAGGGATGAAGGGCTACAACAAAAACAGAGCCTTCTGCGATGAAGCGGATACCGGACTGACAAAAAATGATTCTAACGAGCCCACTCAGGACAGAAAGAATTTTGACGCGGTGATGTCCTTGATCGATGAGGAGGTCATCCGCAGTGTTCAGCAGGATCTCATCGACCTGATATGGGAGTTCTTTGACAGCCTGCTGTCCATCATGAACAGCTTCAACGGCGATCGGCTGCAGTTGAAGAAGAAAATGATAAGATGCCTGAAAGAGCAGTTATCCGGATATGAGGATATGCAGGTGAAAGCGCCCGCCGCCCCGATGGTCGGGCAAAACAGCGATCTGTTCGATCCCGTCGTGACAAGGTCCGCGTCGACCCCCGAGGTACCGCCCGAGCTAAAACAGCGGGCGATCCTTCTCGACGATCTGGCAAAGGAGATCGGCAAACGGAACGATATGATCGAGACGCTGTACCTGTATGTGATGCTGATCCCGGATTGGATCAACGGCAACACCCCCGAGGCAATCGATATGCAGGTATTTCTCGGCGTGCGGACTCCGATCATCCGCAATCCCTATTCGATCTGTTTTGGGTTTTTATCCCTGCTTGACGCGCACAGCGACTACGCGTGGCTGTATAATCTCAGCTACGATATCCTCGCCTTCGCGTGTCAATGCCTGCCGTGGGCAGATTCCAATGTGGTCGATCCCGACGGGAACGCACCGGAGATCAGGATCGACTATCCTTATCTGAAATCGCTGATCGAAAAGGATCCCGACTGGCATGAGGATAAATCAACCGATACCATCTATGAGCTGAACATCCCTTCTCCGGTGCTGAAAAATCACCGGACGATGACCAGCATCGCGAAGCTCGCGTTTTTGACGTCCGGCTTGATCCCGCCCAGATCGGGAGAAAGCATCTCGTTTACGAACTCTCTGCTCTCAGAAACGGAGCTTGCGCCGGAAGCAAGGAGCGCCCTCTATAACTATTTTGCCTTAGCTCACGCGGTCAATCAAAAGGATCCTGCTTTTCAGATAGCGGAGGAGGAGCAGGTCGAGGATGACAGCGCGCAGGAGCAGCAGGATATCGAAAGCCGGACCGAGGAGATCAAAAAGCTCAAGGCGCAGATCAGGCGACTGAAGGACATGGTGAATCAGGTCAAACACCGCAACAAGGATCTGACTGCCGAGCTGGATAAAACAAAAAAGACGGCGGACGCCACCACCGCCGAGCTTGCCGAACTGCGCTCCATGATCCGCGAATCATGCGACACGGAGGAAAAGAACGTCACGACCGTCGAATTCCCCTATTCGGTCAAGCAGCGCACCGTGATCGTCGGCGGCCACGAGTCGTGGGTAAAGGCGATCAAGCCCCTGCTGAACAACGTCAGATTCATCGGCGCGTCGGAACAGCCGAATTCGGGCGTGATCCTGAACGCCGAGGTGGTTTGGATGCAGACCAACGCCATGGCTCATTCCGGGTTTTATAAGATCATCGATATCATTCGCAAAAACGATATCAAGGTGCGGTATTTCAAATACGCCAGCGCGGAGAAATGCGCCGAACAGCTTGCTTTAGAAGAAACAGAATCATAAAAAACGCGCTCGCTTCTTTTCGGAAGCGAGCGCTTTTATTGATATCGTTGTTATGTCTCAGGACGCTCTGAGGCGTTCGTGATCGAGCTTGCCGAACCGGTTTCCCAGCAGGACGATCTGGCTTTGCAGGCAGTAGTTGTTGACGGCTACCGTCAGAAACTCAAAGACCGCGTTCACGGAGATGATCACGGCAAGGGCATCCGCCTTGATCCCGAGCTGTGAGAACAGGATGGAGAAGCAGACGGTCGTGCCGCCGACCACCGGAGGCGTCGCCACCGAGAGGATGAACGACAGCAGAAATGCCGCGAGCAGCCATACCCATGTGACCTCGATGCCGTACAGATCCGCCGTGAACAGGCTGCACGCCGTAAAGACGATGCAGTAGCCCGGACGGAACAGGATACCACCGAGGTTATATGCCATCGGCGCAAAGTCCGCGTCCAAGCCCAGAGGACCGATCAGCGTATCGATGGTGGTGGTGAACGCCGCGCCGACGTTGGCGCTGGTCAGAGAGATCATGAACGAGGGCAGCAGCTTGTGCAGATAGGTGCGCACATTCACCTTCAATCGGGTACAAACGACGATCGTATACGCAATAAGGGTGGCGGCTTCACCCGCAACGACGATCAAAAAGAGCTTCCAGAAGCCCGTGATCACCGCCAGCTGACCGGACATGATCAGCCCGCAGACCATCAGTCCGACATAGACGGAAATAAACTGGTTGAGGTAGGAGTTGGACAGGATGGCGACGACGTTGATCTCGTCAAAGATCTCGGTCAGGCGGTCAGCCTTCTGTCCCATTTTCAGCATGGTAACGCCGAACATCACACCGATGATGATGATATGGACGGAGTTGAATTCCAGCAGAGGCGAGATGATATTGTGCGGCACAAAATCGATCATGATATCAAAGAAGTCGAAGAAATCGATCGACACCTGCGACGATCCGCCGAAGGTCATGCCGGGTACCATCCATGCCGTATTGACCAGCGTCAGGACGAACGACACGAGCAAGAAGCTGCGGATCATCCGTTTTCCGATATTACTGAACGTGGAGATATCGCCCAGCCGCACGATGCCGAGGACGATAGCGCCGAAGCACATCAGCGTCGCCATAACGCACAATAGTCCCGTGAACGCGTTGGTGAGCGGCGTGATGATCCGCTCGGCGACGACAGGCGCCGTATCGGGCGCGATCAGCGTGAACAGGGATCCGACTACCGCGCCGATCAAAATGCCGAGGAGGATCAGGACGATCTGACTGATACGGCGTTTTTTGGTCGCGGTAAAGGTGACAAAATTCGAGCCGTTGCGATACCGCCACGCCCGGTTCAGCGAACCGGAATTCGCCAGCAGCGATCCCATGACGGACGTATCGGAGTCATCCTCCTCTCTGAAAGGATCGTAGCTCTCCCCCTTCACCCGCAGTGAGATGCGGAAGGTGCCGAAGAAGCGGGAAAAGCGCAGAGAAGCCACCGCCTTTTCCGAGAGCTCGTCGCGGTAATTGAGGATGGTCTCTTCCAAAAGAAACCGCAGGCGCAGCGCGTCCTTGGAATCGATCTTTTGCTCAGCCAAAAGCTCCGCCGTCGCGTCAACGGAACGGTCGATCTCCGTTGCAGTCAGTTCAAACTTATCCTGTATGGTTTTTTCCATGATCCGATCGTTCTTCCTTTCTGTCCGGCAAGCACCCTTTGCGATCCGGTTTCAGTGCTGTCCTTTTGTGACTGCACGATTCATAGTAATATTATAACCGTATCTTTCCTCTCCGTCAACAGAATCCGATAACTTTCGGGGCGATAATTCACCCTGTTCAAATACTCAAGCGGGGATGACCCGGAAGTCGTCCCCGCTGGTGTTGATCTGTATCATTCTTTTGACAAATGAGATTGTACAGCGCCGTTTACTTCGAGCCGTTGAGCCAGCCGGTCACCGTCGTTTTGACGCTGTCGGGATCCTTCTGTGTATCGGTACCGGTGATCGCCAACACCTCTTTGACGGTCGCGTTCTTGACGACGGACTGTATCTTGCTTTGCGTACCCGCGTTGCCCGAACCCTCGTGCGTGCAGAAGGGGATGATGGTCTTTCCGGAAAAGTCGTAGCTCTCGAGGAAGGTGTAGCAGATCATCGGAAGGTCGCCCCACCAGATCGGATAGCCGAGATAGATCGTGTCGTATTGCTCAAGGTTCTGCACGGTGTCCTTGATTGAGGGACGCGCGTTTTGATTCTGTTCCTCCTTCGCGACGTCGGTCAGCTCCTTGTACGTCGTCGGATAATTATCGGTTTTCGGCAGGATCTCAAAGCTGTCCGCGCCGGTCTGCTCGACGATCATATCCGCTACGATCGCGGTATTGCCCTTTTCGATCACGCCGACGCCGTACTGCTCGCCCGTGCGGGAAAAGTAGACGACCAGCGCCTTACTGCCTGAGGCTTTCTCAGGGGTATCTGTTTTTGTTCCTTCCGCCTGTGCGGTCGTTGCCGAAGCGGGAGCGGTGGTTTCTTTCGTGCCGTTATTCGCGGAACATCCGGCGAGAGCGAGCAGAAGCGCCAGCGCCGCTACGATAGCAATGATCCTTTTCATGTTAAATCTCCTTTACGCTTTTTCAAAGTCGGGACGCCAAGCGGCGAACTGCACTAACTGTTCATCGGTGCGGTGATAGTAGCGTTCGCCCTTATCGAGAAGCGCGATCCGCGCCATCTCGTCCGCTGTCAGCGTGAAATCGAGGATATCGAGGTTGTCTTTGATATGAGCGACATTCTTGCTGCCGGGGATCACGACAAAGCCCATCTGCGTATGCCATCTGAGAATGACCTGCGCGGGCGTTTTGCCGTACTTTTTGCCGAGTTCGACGAATACGGGCTCTTCCATCAGGCTCTTGTCACCGTGACCGAGCGGATACCATGACATCAGCTTGATACCGTATTTATCGAGCGTGACACGCAGTTCCTTCTGCGTATAATACGGATGCGCCTCCACCTGGATGAACTGCGGCGCCATCTCCCATTTGGTTTCCAGCTCGGCGATATACTTGCCCTCAAAGTTGGAGATACCGATGCTTTTGGCCTTGCCCTCCCGATATGCCTTTTCCAACTGGCGGTATCCGGCAAGCCAATTGCCCGCGGGCTGGTGGATGTAGAGCAGATCGACATAGTCCACACCGAGGCGCTCGAGCGTTTCATCGACCGCGTTCGGGTTCTCGTATTCACTCGGCCATAGCTTGGTGGAAAGGAAAACCTGCTTGCGATCCACGCCGCTTTCCCTGATCCCGCGACCGACCGCGCGTTCGTTGACATAGGCGTTTGCCGTATCGACGAGGGAATAACCAATTTTCAGCGCTTCTTTCACGCTGTTCTGCGCGTCCTTAGGCGCGAGCATATAGGTACCGATCCCGATGACGGGACAATTCAATCCGTTGTTCAATGTGATAGTTTCCATGTTATCCTCCTTTAATATGTCGATGCCCGCGAAGATACGAGCTTCCAGATTCCGTTTTCTTTTCTCAGTGTAAAATCACCGCGCAGCCGCCAACTGCCTCTCCTGCCGCCGTATACCGCGGCGGTGACGCGGCTTTTGCCGATCATCGTTGCGGTATCGCCGCTGACGGTCACTTCAATGCTGTCGTGATCGGCGGAATAATAGTTGAACGTGCCGTCCCTCAGTCCGCTGAGAAAGGTTTCTCCCGATTGTTTTGCGCCGGTCATGTGCATGAGCACATAGTCGTCCGTCATCATTCCTCTTAATCCGTCGATCTCCTTATCGATCATATACTGCCAGTAACGGCGGTACAAATCGCGGATCGTTTCTCTGTCGTCCATAGGCTTCCTCACAAAAAACCGTTTGCGCTCAGCCAACGCTGTACGCTGCCTTTGCAGTTCGCGGCATTGCTGCCGGTGATCGGGAGCCCGTTTTTTACGTCGGCGCCCGGACAAGTACGCTTGATATCGCGCTCACTGCCGCCCATGCCGCTGCCCTCGTTGGTGCACAGGGGCAGGATAGTCTTGCCGGAGAAGTCGAACGCCTCGAGGAAGGTGAATACCGCCATCGGCATCGTGCCCCAGTAGTTGGGATAGGCGAGCACGACGGTGTCGTATTCGTCGATCGAATCGGGCATGGATACCAGCGCCGGACGCGCCTTTGCGCGCAGATCCTTCTTCGCCTCGTCGATGCAGGTCATATAGACCGGCGAGTAGGGCTGTTCCATCTCGATCTTGAAGACGTCCGCCGGGATCAGCTCGCCGATGAGTTGGCAGACGATCTCGGTATTGCCGACCTTTACGTAGCGCATCGCGCCCGCAAAGTAGTTTTCATCTGCTCTGGAAAAATATGCGATCAGTGTTTTAGCCATCATCATGACCTCCTGTTTGTTTTTCTGACTCTATTATACCCAAAATCTATTGCAAAGTCCAATCGGATTATGCTATAATTGATCGAAATATTAAATAGCAGAGGTGCAGTGATGACAACAAAACAGATCGACTATTGCATTGAATTAGCGCGGACGCTCAATTTCAGCCGCGCGGCGGAGAATCAATTCGTCAGTCAGCCGACCTTTTCTTACCAGATCAGACTGCTCGAGGAGGAGATCGGCTTTGCGCTCTTTGAGCGCAGCGGAAAGGGCGCTTCCCTGACGCCCGCCGGCGCGCAATTCGTCAGCTTCCTTTCCGGGATGCGCGAGGATCTGAAAAGAGCCATTGAGCAGGGGCAGAATTTCAGCGCGAAGTATAAGGACGCGATCACCGTCAGTATGATGGTACGGCAGGCGATCTACTTTCTGCCCGAGGCGATGCGCCTCTTTGACCAAGCGGCGCCGGACGTCCAGATCGTGCCGAAATTTCAATATGAAAACGGAATGGACAGCTTTCTCAGGGGTGACGCCGATATCCTGTTCACACTCAGGGAGCATACGCGTCAGCTGTCGAACGTCATCGTACACGACCTGTTTGACAGCCGCATCTATCTGATCGCGCAGCGGGATGATCCGCTCGCCGAAAAGAACCGGATCACCGAAAGCGATCTGTACGGCAGGACGCTGATGGTCGGCGGCGGTTCTCCGAACGCGCTGAAAGCGGTACAGCATCGGCTGATCGCGAGCGGTAAGATCGACTACTTCAACAGCGCAGATCACGATACGACTTATGTCAATATCGCCGCGGGCAGGGGGATCTGTCTGGCGCCCGGATTTCTCAACGACCACAGCGGTCAGTTCGCGTGGATCCCCTTTGACTGCGAGGAACATTTCGAGTGTGTTCTTTGCACACATAAAACAGATGCAAGGCAGAGCCTTGCATCGTTCATCAACATTCTGAAAAAATTGTATCGGGACGCGGTCGCGTTCCCGCTGTAGCATTTACGTCGGGCGCTGTCCGCATCCGTCATGAGTATAATTGATTCTGCCGCGTTTTTGCGGATCACTTGGGCAGCTCGATCTTCGGCAGACGGCGCGCGAAACGCTCCGATACCGTATACGGGATCTTTTCGCCGTCGAGTATCTCGCAGAAGTGCTCCAGCGGCTGGCGCTTTTTGTCTATCAGCTGGAAGGTGATGCAGAATTGATCCGACAAGGCGTTCACCTCGAGCATCAGATCGCCGTCCGTGATCGTATACAGCCCCTTGATGTGCTGATCCATCTCGCCCCAATCCATCTTTCCGACATAGCTGACCGTGCTGTTGTCACGCGGATCGCTGCGGAAGGCGCTGTTGCTCAGCGCGTAGTTCTTCTTCGACTTCAAATCGGGCTGCGCGTCGATACCGTCGTGCACCTTTTGGAGTCGGACAAAGCGCTCCACACCCAGCTCCGGCTGATTCTGCTTGATGATCGCGCCGCGGGCACGCATATTGAGTTTCTCGATGGATTCGTCCTTCATATCCCATTCGTAACGGATGTGGATGAAGCGGACAAAGTCGCGGTAGGTCTCGTTCGCGCCGATCTCGTCGCGATAATCCGCCGCGATCCTGACGGACAGATGGGTGTCCTTCTTCTCTTTGAAGATCTTTGTTCCCACCTTGACCATCATCGCCGCGAGGATGGTGTTCGGAGAACCGTCGATCCTCGCCGCATAATCCATGAAATCCTTGGTCGGGATCTCGACCTGATAGTAGTAGCACTCGCTGACAAACGGATTGAACAGATACTTGAGCGTTCTCCAGAGCGCGAGATTGGAATCACCGCCGTCATAGCGATAGATCGGCTCGTCCTTGGGGAGAGAATCGACGTCGGGGAGGAAATACTCGCCGTCCGTGACGGGAGAATCGGCGAACTTGAGATCCTTGGGCGCGGCAAGCTCGCCGTACTTTTTAATCATATACTGATACAGGGTCGTCTTGAGCCAGAACATACCGCCGAACGCACCGCAGATGGAGTGCGAGAAATTGAACCAGATACAGTCGTCTCTGTAGGTGAGCGCCACCAGATGACGGTTGACCTCTTCACTGCCTAAGACCAGTCTTGCGTCCTTTTCGGGCAGTACGGCGATCGGTCTGACGTTATGGGTCAGGGTGTAGTTCTGCCCCTCGTCCAAGCCGACCTTTACGCTGAAATACGGAAATCTTTTGATCGCCTCCTGCGCCGCCTTGTCCAGCAATTCGGCGTCGACGGGTGCGTCGAGCTGTACCCTGAACCGAACGGTAAAGCGCAGCTTCTCCATATACTCATACAACAAATAGCTATCGGGATTATTGCTCATTGACTCTTCCTCCTTGTCATTTCTTGACGTGGTAGATAACAATGATCGCAAAACCGGTGATTCTCATAGTTATCCTTCGAAATAGTATTTATTCGGGACAGTGCAATGTTGATATACTATCAAAAAGCGGGAGCATAGTCAAGTAGTATTTCACATTTTATCCTTATAATTCGGCGTCCGCGCATAGATCCGTATTGACACGCCTGTCAATGATTTGATATAATGCTTGAGGCAAATCGAATAACAGATTATAGAAGGAAGGTTTTTACAATGGGACTCATCAAAAACTATCAGCGTAGTTTGAGCGACCGTGTCAAAGAAAACAAAGCCACGTTCATCATCTACACCATCCTCCGTGTCCTGATCGTTGTGGTCATGATCAGATCCATCTTCATCGGTAACTATGAGGGTGTGTTCACCTGCGTTTTGACCCTGTTGCTGCTGCTCATCCCGTCGTTTTTGAAGGGCGCTTTGAGGATCAGCATTCCGCCGCTGTTTGAATCGATCATCTATCTGTTCATCTTCTCGGCGAACATCTTAGGCGAGCTGGCGCATTTTTATGCGCACATCCCGATCTGGGACACCATGCTGCATACGCTCAACGGCTTTCTCTTTGCCGCAGTCGGCTATTCCACGGTCGAATTGCTGAACCGAAGCAGTAAGAAGATCAAGCTGTCTCCCCTGTACTTAACGCTCGTCGCGTTCTGTGTCTCCATGACCATCGGCGTGCTGTGGGAATTCTTTGAATGCGGTATGGATCTGTTCTTCGGCACGGATATGCAAAAGGACTTTCTCGTCGATACCATCCGTTCCACCAAGCTGGATCCCACCAACAACCAGAATGTCATCGTGGTGAAGGATATCGTCAACACCACGATCACGACCCGATCGGGCGAGGTGACCACGATCGACGGCGGATATCTCGACATCGGTATTCTGGACACGATGAAGGATCTGTTCGTCAACTTCATCGGCGCGATCGTGTTCTGCATCTTCGGCTTCATCTATGAAAAGGTCGGCCGCAAAAACAAGACCGCGGCTATGGTCGTGGAAGGGCTGAAGATCCGGCCCGCGTCGGAAGAAGAGATCAAGCAAATGAAAGACAATAAGCAGGCGGCGATCGACGAATCAAAGCAAAAGAAGAATAACAAAAAGAAAAAGAAGAAATGATACAAAAAACAGACGTCGCGATGACGTCTGTTTTTGTTTGTCGAAAAAGTATATAAGTTAGGAACAGTACGTCTATCATCCTCCCTCTGACGAGGGAGGTGGGCTCGCTTGCGAGCTCGGAGGGAGAGATAA
>JAHKVW010000055.1 GCA_020624805.1 bacterium
CACATCGTCGTCACTCGCCGAGCTTGTGCAGGCTCACCTAACGGCAAGCCTTCGCACCGCGTGGCGGTTCCTCCTCTCCCCACAACTCGGGGAGTTGTGGGGGACCCCATATAGCGATCCCTCACAATGACTAATAAGGTTAAGATTGCCACGGGTCTAATGACCCTCGCAATGACAAACTATGTGGAAAATATGTTGATATGTTGAGAAGCCGGCAGGTTTGTTTTTGTCATTATCCTTCTCATTTCATTATCATTCTCTTTTTCTTTATTCTTTTTCTTTCTCTTTCTCTTAGTGCTTTTTGTGACAACCAACCACAATTGTGACAATTGTGCAGTCAGAAAAAAACCGCCCTCGACGAAAACAGTCAAGGACGGATTCATTCTTTATTACGAAGGTCGGCGACCCTCAGTCTGCAAGACGCAAGCGTCTACAGACAGTTCCCTCAGAAAAAGGGAGGCTATTACAGCTTTTCTACGATCGACTTGGTGTCGCGCGCGATCGCCAGTTCCTCGTTGGTTGCGATAACGGCAACAGGGATAGAGGAATCTTCGGCGGAGATGAACGCGGTATCGCGGGTCTTTGCGTTGACTTCCTTGTTCAGCTTCACGCCCGCAAACGCGAGGTAATCGACGACGCCTTCACGCAGAGCAGGCTGATTCTCGCCTAAGCCAGCGGTGAACACGATACCGTCACAGCCGCCCATAGCGACCCAATACTGACCGATGTACTTCGCGATCTGATAATACAGCATCTGGTGTACCAGCGCGGCGCGGTGATTGCCCTCTTCCTCAGCCTTGGTCACATCGCGGTCGTCGCTGGAAATGCCGGAGATACCCAAAAGACCGGATTTCTTGTTGAGCAGAGTGTTCATCTCCTGCGGAGTGAAGCCCTCTTTCTCAGCGATAAAGGTGACGACGGAGGGATCGAGGCAGCCGGAGCGGGTGCCCATCAGGATACCGTCGAGCGGCGTAAGACCCATAGAGGTATCGATGACCTTACCGTTCTGAACAGCGGTGATGGAAGAACCGTTGCCGATATGGCAGGTGATGAGCTTGAGATCCTTGATGTCCTTACCCATCAGATCCGCCATCGCACCGGATACAAAGCGGTGAGAGGTGCCGTGAGCGCCGTAGCGGCGGACAGCGTACTTCTCATAATACTCATAAGGAACAGCGTACATATACGCCTTTTCGGGCATGGTGGAATGGAAAGCGGTATCGAATACGACGACCATCGGGATCTTGTCGCCGAATACCTGCTGACAGCCGCGGATCGCCTGTACATGACCGGCATTATGGAGCGGTGCGAGCGGGATCAGGCTCTCGATGCCTTTGATGACCTCTTCGGTGACCAGCTCGGGATCGCTGAACAGAGCGCCGCCCTGGACGATACGATGACCGATCGCCGCGACCTCGTCAAGGTTCTTGATCACGCCGTATTCTTCGGAAAGCAGCGCGTCGCTGACAGCGATGAAAGCCTTAGCGTGATCGGGCATGGGGATCTCTTTGGTGAAGGAGCGGCCGTCGGCGGTCTTGTGACCGATGAAGGAGCCTTCCTGACCGATACGTTCGCAGTTACCTTTCGCGATCATCTGCTCGGTATCCATATCGATCAGCTGATACTTCAAGCTGGAGCTGCCGGCGTTGATAACTAATATTTTCATAGAATTCATCCTCCTGTATTGAAAAAATAACATTTTTGACCTATACTATAATAGTACATTTCAAAGCGTATTTCAAGTGTTTTATCAAGATAATTCACTTGAGAAACCGTCATATGACAACCCTCAGTCACCGTGACACGCGTGTCCGGTGACAGCTCCCTTAGGAAAGGGAGCCTGATTGGATGAGATTGCCACGCTTATCCCCATCCCTCGAAATGACGAATTTATAAAAGCTGGTGAGAATATGAGCCGTGCGGCGGTGATTTGTGAGTTCAATCCGTTTCATAACGGGCATAAATTTCTAATAGAGAAAATAAAGTCCGATCCTCATAACGATGTCGTTTGCATCATGAGCGGCAACTTTGTCCAGCGCGGCGATATCGCGATCACGGACAAATATGCCCGCGCCAAAGCCGCCTTATATAACGGCGCGGATATCGTCGTGGAGCTGCCGACCGTCTACGCGATGTCAGGCGCGCAGACCTTCGCGGAAAACGGTGTGCGTATTGCCGCGGCAATGAACTGCGACAGGCTGTATTTCGGCGCGGAGAACTCGATCAGCGATCTGAAAGAGGTCGCCGGTCTGCTCGAAAACAAGCTGATCAACGACAAGATCCATGATTTGATGAAGAACGGTCAATACTACCCCAAAGCGCTGAGTATGGCGGTCGGAGATAAGTACGCCAAGGTGCTCGATCAGCCGAACAACATCCTTGCGCTCGAATACATCAAGGCTTGTCAAAAATACGGGCTCCTGCCGATCGCTATCCCCCGCAAGGGCGTGAATCATGACGAGGATATCATCCGCGACGGAATCGCCTCCGCAAGCAAGATCCGTGAAATGATCGAAAAGGGTGAGTCGTACAAGCTGCTCACACCGATGGAGATCACCAATGTCAGCGCGATCAAAAGCATCGAGCCCGCGATCCTCTATCGGCTCAAAACGATCACGGCGGAGGAACTTCGCAAGATCGCCGACGTCAGCGAGGGGCTGGAATATCGGATCATCCAAGCGTCAAAGCAATATAATTCTTTATCGGAAATATATAACGCCGTCAAAACAAAACGCTACACGATGGCGCGGATTCGCCGCGTCATCCTCTCCGCGTTTCTCGGCATTACCGCGGAGATGCAAAGCA
>JAHKVW010000056.1 GCA_020624805.1 bacterium
CACATCGTCGTCACTCGCCGAGCTTGTGCAGGCTCACCTAACGGCAAGCCTTCGCACCGCGTGGCGGTTCCTCCTCTCCCCACAACTCGGGGAGTTGCGGGGGCCCCATATAGCGATACCTCGCAATGACAAATACGATCTACGCCTTGAAGAAGGTGATGCAGTGCTGGGGGCAGGCTTCGACGCACGCGCCGCAGTTGGTGCAGAGATCGGGGGTGACATACGCGCAGAAGTCAGTGACCTTCACCGCGCCCTGCTCACACGCCTTTTCGCACTTTTTACAGCCGATACAGCCGATGTCGCACAGCTTGCGGGTCACGCCGCCCTTATCGTGGTTGGAGCAGCGTACCATCGCCATGTCCTTTTTGGGCACGATCTCGATGATCCCTCTGGGACACGCCTTGACACACAGGGAGCAGGCGCGGCACTTGTTGCCGTCCACATAGGCGGCGCCGTTGTTGACATGGATCGCGTCATAGGGACAGGCTGCTTCACAGTCGCCCAGACCCATACAGCCGTAAGTACAGGCGGTCAGACCGCCGCCGATCTTTAACGCGGCGGCACAGCTCATAATGCCGCTGTACTCCGCCTTGTAGGTGGTGTGGTCGAGCGAGCCCATGCACTTGACGACTGCGACCTTGGGTTCGACATTGCCGGTCTCGACGCCGAGGATCTCGGAGATCGCCTTGGTGCAGTTCAGACCGCCGGGAGCGCAAAGCCCCGGTTCCGCTTTGCCCTTGGCGAGCGCGTCGGCATAGCCGGAACAGCCGGAGAAGCCGCATGCGCCGCAGTTTGCGCCGGGAAGCGCTTCGAGGATCGCTTCTGCTTTTTCATCCTTGGGTACCGCCATGATGATAGAGGCGATGGAGAGGATCAAACCGATCAAAAGTCCGATGCCGGCTACGATGCCGACCGCTAATAAAATACTGTTCATTGTGCACCTCCTAAGGGCAGAACAGACAAATACGAACCCGGTTTAGCCGGACATATTTTAGCCTGCCCTTTGTTAAAATGCTCGCAAACCCGTCAGGGTTTGCTGTGCTTTTGCCGCGGTCAGACAAAAATCTGCCACGGCTAAACTCTTTAGACTTTCTATGAATGAGGTTTTGAGCAAGGTATGATGCGGAGGTCGCGGGCAGGCTGGCGCCTGCCAAGACTGACAAGCTATAGATTGCCAAAAACTCATCATAGAAAGCGGATTTGTATTTATCTGTTCTGCCCTAGGCCAGCGGGATGAGCTTATCGACAAAGCCCGCAAACCCGAGGAAGGATAAGGATACCAGCGCCGCGGCGACCAGTGTGATCGGCAGACCCTTGAGCGACTTGGGGATATCCGCGTTCTCCAGACGTCCGCGGACGCCGGCGAACATCACCATCGCGACGAGGAAGCCGATACCCGCGCCGAACGCGTTGACCAGCGCGTGACCGTAGGTGTAGGTATACGCGGAGGTGGAATCGACCTTCTGGATCACCAGCATGGTAACGCCCAGTACGGCGCAGTTGGTGGTGATCAGCGGCAGATAGATACCCAGTGAGTTGTACAGCGAGGGGATGTACTTGCGCAGGATGATCTCGACGAGCTGTACCAGACCCGCGATGATCAGGATGAACAGAACGGTCTGGAGATATTCGAGCCCCATCGGGATGAGCAGATACATATAGATCGGGAAGGTGACGGCGGTCGCGAGCACCATGACGAAGGTGACGGCGACGGACATACCTACCGCGGTGTTGAGCTTTTTACTGACGCCTAAGAAGGGACAGATACCGAGGAACTTGGACAGAACGTAGTTCTCGGTCAGGATAGCCGCGAGGAATACGGCGACGAGCGATTTAATCAGCATTGACGGTCGCCTCCTTTGCGGTTTTTTCACAGGATTTTTCCGCGCAGTTCTCGGACATCGGACAGCCGTCACAGGGCGAGGTCTTGACCTTCTTGCCTGCGCGGGAATTGAGCTTGTTCGCCAGCATGATCAGGATGCCGAACACGAAGAAGCCGCCAGGAGGCAGGATGAAGATCAGGATCTGCACCGGAATGATCTGCATACCGAACAGTGTGCCGGAGCCGAAGAATTCACGGATGATACCCATACACAGCAGTGCCGCCGTAAAGCCGATACCCATGCCCAGTCCGTCGAGAATGGACGGAAGGACGGGGTTTTTGCCGGCGAACATTTCGGCTCTGCCTAAGATGATACAGTTAACAACGATCAGCGGCAGATAGATGCCCAGCGAGTTATTGATCGCGGGAGCGAACGCCTTGACGAGCATTTGCACCACGGTGACAAAGCCCGCGATGATCGTGATGTAGGCGGGGATACGCACCTTATCGGGGATGAACTTGCGCAGTAGGGAGATGACCGCGTTGGAGCAGATCAATACCGCTGTCGCGGCAACGCCCATGCCGATCGCGTTGAACGCGGAGGTGGTAACGGCGAGGGTGGGGCAGGTGCCCAGCACCAGACAGAGAACGGGATTCTCTTTGATGATGCCTTTGGTCAGTTCTTTGAGGTAACTGCGTTTTTCCATTACTCTGCCCCCTTTACATTTTCGTTATAGAGTCGGCACGCGTCATTGACCGCCTTGGTGACGGCGCGTGAGCTGATCGTCGCGGAGGTGACCGCGTCGACCGTCTGCGTGTTGCCGGAGGCGTCGTCCTTGCTGACGACGATATCCTCGTTGACGCTCAGACCCTTGTATTGATCACGGAAGGATTCATTTGAGGTGTTTTTGCCGAGACCCGGCGTTTCATCATTATTATAGAACACGTCTACGGCGATGATCGAGCCGTCGGCGATGCCGGTCATGACCTTGACCTGTCCGCCGTAGCCCTGAGTAGCGGTGGAGATCGCATAACCCACCGTCTTGCCGCTGTCATCCAGACCCTTGTACATGGTGTCGGGGATGACCTCTTCAAAGGTTTTCGCGCCGGGGCAGACGGTCAGCATACTTTCTTCCTTGCTTTGCTGATCGTTGGCGGCGATCTGCTTGGCGGTGATGTTGTTGGTCAGCGCCAGCGCCGCGGTGACGACCAGACAGATCAGGAACAGGGAGAGCGTCGGGATCAAAACAGCCTTGGGAGTTAATTTGAATTTCATTTCTGCTCCCCCTTCTTCTTTTTCTTCTTGATGTAGCCCAGCGTGCGGGGAACGGTAGCGCGCTCGATCAGCGGCACCAGAATATTCATCAGCAGGATCGAGAAGGACACGCCCTCGGGCATATTGGAATAGGCGCGGAGCAGGATCGTGAGGATACCGCAGCCGACGGCATAGATCACCTTGCCCCACTTGGTGACGGGAGAGGTGGTGTAGTCGGTCGCCATGAAGATCGCGCCGATCATCAGACCGCCCGAAAGCAGCTGATACAGCGGATCGAGTCCGACGATCAGGCTCATCACAGCCGCTGTCGCGAGATAGACGCAGGGGATGATGGGGGAGATGACCCGGCGGACGACCAGATAGACGCCGCCCAATATCAGCGCCGCGGCACAGACCTCGCCGATGGAGCCGCCGCAGCGACCCAGCAGAAGATCGACATAGGAGTAAACGCCGGGCTCAGCGGCAAGAGGCGTCGCGGAGGTGGTCGCGTCGATCGCGGCAGCCTGAGGAGCGCCTGCCGCGGTGACCCAGTGCATCATCGGGCCGGGGAAGGATACCAGCAGGACGATACGCGCCGCCAACGCGGGATTGACAAAGTTCATGCCGATACCGCCGAACATCTGCTTGACCACGACGATCGCGATCAGACAGCCGAACATGGCGATCAGCGGATTGATGTCTACGGGTAAATTCAGCGCGAGCAAAAGACCGGTCACGACCGCGGATAAGTCGCCGATGGTCGTGTCGCGCTTCATGATCTTGCGCGAGATGAATTCGAGCAGCACACAGGTCGCGATACAGATCGCGATCAGCACCATAGAGCGCAAGCCGAAGATCACACACGCCATGACCGCCGCCGGGATCAGCGCGATGATGACGTCGAGCATGATGCGGCGGGTGGTGTTATTGCCTTTAAAATGCGGTGAGGAGGATATGTGTAATTTTGCTTCCATTACTTCTTACCCCCTTTATCTTTCGAGGCGATCTCTTCACGCTTTGCCTTTTGGATCAGCGCCTTGCCCACGCGGATATGCTGCACCAGATGGCGCTTGGCGGGACAGGTGAAGGAACAGCAGCCACATTCCATGCAGTTCATGGCGTTGTAGAATTTCAGCCCGTCGATATCGCCGCGGTCAGCCGCGTTCGCAAGCTCCAGCGGCTGTAAGCGCATCGGACACGCGTCCAGACACTTGCCGCAGCGGATGCACGCCGTGGGTTCGTGATGTTTCGCTTCTTTCTCGGACAAAGCCAGAATCGCGTTGTTTTGCTTGAGGATATACAGATCATCGTTCGGCAGGGCGATACCCATCATGGGGCCGCCCATGATCAGCTTGTAGGGCTGTTCCTTATAGCCGCCGACGAATTCGATGACGTCCTTGATCGGGGTGCCGATGGGAGCGATGACGTTGACGGGGTTTTCGATACAGCCGCCGTCGACCGTCAGTCGGCGTGAGATCAGCGGGATACCCGTCTTGAGATAGCGGGCGATGAAGGCAATGGAACCGACGTTCATCACCAGACAACCCGCGTCGCTGGGCAGACCGCCTACGGGGACCTCGCGTCCGGTACAAGCCTTGATCAGGATCTTCTCGGCGCCCTGCGGATAGGTCGCCTTGATGGGCAGTACGCGGATCTCGTCCTCGGGATCGACCTTGCTGTCGGCGATCTCGCGCAGCGCCTTGATCGCGTCGGGCTTGTTGTTCTCGATACCGATGATCACGCGGTGGATACCGAGGAATTCCTTGACCGTGATGATGCCCGAGATCACATCCCATGAGTTCTCGAGGATCTCGCGGTGGTCGGAGGTAATGTAGGGTTCACACTCGGCGACATTGATGATCATGGTGTCGACGTTCTTGTCCGAGGGGATATTGAGCTTAACGGACGTCGGGAATCCCGCACCGCCTAAGCCCACCAGACCGCTGTTGCGGACCGCGGTGATCAGATCGGACAGGCTTTCGACCTTGGGCGGTCGGATGTCGGGAGAAAGGCGCTGTTCACCGTCGCTTTCGATGAAGATCGCTTCTACCTTACCGCCGTCGGGCATGGTGATTTTGTCGATTTTTTTGACTTTACCGGAAACACTGGCGTGGATCGGAGCGCTGACAAAGGCGTCGCTGCCCGCGATCTGCTGACCGACGTCCACGATGTCGCCGACCTTGACCATCGGCTTACACGGCGCGCCGATATGCTGTGTCATCGGCAGAGCGACCATACTCGGCACCGGCAGCATCAGGCTCTCTTTGTGCGCTGTATTCTTGTTGTGCGGAGCGTGTACGCCGCCCTTGGTGCGGTAGGGTCGCTTAGGAAAACTAAGTTCAGCCAAAAATATACCTCCTTCATAACAATATATACTTACTCTATTTAATATTTTAACGTATTAAAACACGCTATTAGTATATAATAACATTAATAAGGCTGTTTTTCAATATAAAATGATTGTTAAATAAATAACTTATTGTCGAAGAATCAAGAGCAAAGGAGAGCAAAAAATGCAGTTTTTATGGGCTTTTTTGGTAGGAGGAGCGCTGTGTCTGATCGGGCAGGTGTTGATCGACCGCACCTCGCTGACCCCTGCCCGGATCCTGACGGGGTTCGTGGTAGCGGGCGTTGTGCTGTCCGCGATCGGGCTGTATGAGCCGCTCACGGAGTTTGCGGGCGCGGGCGCGACGGTGCCGCTGTCGGGCTTTGGGCATTTGATGGCGCAGGGTGTGCGCGACGCGGTGGACAAAGAGGGAGCGATCGGGATCCTGACCGGCGCGCTGTCCTCGGCAGCGGCGGGCATCGGCGCGGCAGTGGTGCTGTCGCTGACGGCAGGATTGATCAGCAGACCGAAGGAGAAGTAGAATTAATTAGAAATTAGGAATGAGGAATTAGGAATTATCGGACGATGAAGCATTTATTTGCTTCGCATGATATAGCAATCGAAAAAGAAAGGTCTCGGTACGTCGGACACGCGTGTCCAAGCGCCGTACCCTACGGAAGCCAGTATTTGCTTCGCGGTGAATGACATTTATCCGGAACGTTCCGGGAGGAGCAAGCCCCTCCCCTACAATAGGCTTCATTTGCTTCGCGCTTAGGTGCATATATTGGATAGGTCGCGGGAGAAGCATTCCTCGGCGGAGACGCCTTTCTCTAAGCGAGAACGGCAACCCTTTTGTCCGCTTCGCGGACATTTCCCCTATCAGGGGAATCTCCCACTGTC
>JAHKVW010000057.1 GCA_020624805.1 bacterium
CATCTTTCACGGCAACAGTAAAGAAACGCTGACCAAAGGAGCCGTACACATGGCATTCACCTCTTTTCCCATCGGCGGCGAATCATCCCACTCTGTAGTCTCCGCTCATACGGCGTATCCGGGAAAGCGTTTCTTCGACAGGCTTACAGAGGTGGAGATCGGCGATCATTTTTCCGTTACCGTCCTTGGAGAGACACTCAACTACAAAGTTGTGGATATAAAGGTTGTTCTGCCCTCTGAAACACAGTATTTCGAGGTGCAGAAAGGAAGAGATTTGGTCACGCTCGTTACCTGTACGCCGTACTCGGTGAATACGCACCGACTCTTGGTGACGGGCGAGCGTGACAACTCGCCGACCGATATGATCGAAGCGGAACCCGAAGTAAAGCGTTTCAATTCAACATTTTCGCTGATTTGGGGTGTTGTTCCGCTCGTGACGGCGATCATATTCGTAACGGTTATCCTGATACGAAAACGGAGGAAACGTCATGAAACGTAAGATCTGCGCCGTTATTTCCGTCATCCTGATCATTACAAGCATCGTTGTGTTTGCTTATCCCGATATCAGTAAAATGGAGAACCAAAAGAAAAATGATGAGATCACCGAACGGTTCGATCATGTTGCTGATGATGTGCAGGACGGCAGCCGTGAAGAGTCGGAAGATAACGGCGAAGTCAATGAGGACGGTTATCTGATCGATGATAACGGCGTTATTATCTCCGAAAATCCTGTGGTATATCAGGCGGATATCGACAGACTCTATGCCGATAGCTTAGCATATAACGAACGCCTGAAGGAGCATCAGGATATGGATCATACCGACTTTGCCGGTGAAGCGCTGGATCTATCCGACTACGGAATCTATGATGGCGTTTACGGATATATCACCGCTCTGTCGATTGATCTGAACGCGCCGATCTACTTGGGCGCACGTGAGGACAATATGGCTAGGGGTGCGGCGCATTTGATGAATACCTCGCTCCCGACAGGCGGCAAGAGTACCAATGTTGCGTTAGCCGGTCACACCGGTTATTTCGGCAGGATCGTGTTTGACAATATTCCTTATCTTGATGAGGGTGACAGCGTAAGTATCACAACCTATTTCGGTACTCTGAATTATAAGGTTATTTCTAAAAAAGAAATATTATCAACCGAAACCAACGATATCTATGTTGTTAAAGGCAAAGACCTGCTCACCTGCGCAAGTATGGGCAAAACACGCTATCAGGTAACGTGCGAGAGAATATAATAATTGGGGTGCTGACGAAATCATCAGCACCCCGGAATTCAAATTCAAAATCGAGATTATATAATCTCAATTCACTTAATTACGATTTAATTATTTAACTACCCGAACGTAATTATCAATATCATGAGTAATGACAAGCGACAAATGAACATTCCCTTATTGGCTTTCTCTTTCCCTTAAAAACACAGTGATTTTAAGGGAAATTTGGTAAATATAGAACTATTTAAGATAGGAGAACATAGATGTTAGGCTTTTTCATCGGTCTCTTTGTCGGAGGCTTTATTGGAGTTGCCGTGATGTGCCTTATGGCGGTCGCTGGTGATTCAGACAAACATAATCACCACTAATATAAAGAAGGAGTGAATTGGAGGTGGTTTTACAAAATATAGCAACTTTGAATCAATCACCCATCATACACTGCCTTTAGTTCAACGGTTCAGGTCGAGTCGTTCTAATAAATCATACTTTTCCGTACCCGACGACATGCCCTTTGCAATGTTTTCACCTCGGAAAAGTGCGACGGTTCCGCGTGTGATATAGCGATAGATCTGATACATCCACGCAAAATGCCGCAGGAAGGGGTGCTTTTGGCTATTTTCCCAGTTCTGCTCACCTCTTGTTTGCAAAAAGCGAAACAGCCCCATTCGGCGGGCGCTGATGGTGATGTATTCCGAAGGATGTATTTCTTCCGTCAGTTTACTGCCGAAGTTACCGTAATTGAATACGGCTTCGAGCAATTCCTGCGTCGTGGCTTCTTCAGCAGAATCACACCATGTAATGGGATCAGGCAGTCCGAAATACTGCTTGCACATACTTGTCATGGTAATGGCGAGGGTTTCCAGACCCGCTTCTTGTGCGAGATACGAAAAACTGATTTTCCATATTTTGTCAGTCAAATTCGCGTGGACAAACATCATCCAGTCGATGATCTGGCGAATGCCCAAACCGCCTTGTAAATGGTGGCGCACATGATCCAGAAGGATCAGCCCGTTGACCATCTCGGGCAAAACAGGAAACCGATGATTGAACAACTCGCAGGTTCTGATATCGGGAAAGCTCTTGAGAATCAGGGGATCAATATCCCATTTCTCGTCGCTGTAACGATGGTGAAGCTCCAATACAACACCGCGTTTTGTGTAGCTGTAATCTCGATCGGTACCATGATCTGAGCAAAACTCATATTTGTTTTCTTCCATGAGCGCACGCGCTTTTTCAAAATACTCGGGCAACACCAAAAAGTCAACATCGCCCATTGAGCGCCTCAAAGGCGCGGGATAGTACATGGCGGTGGCAAACCCCTTAAGGATCACGAGAGGTATACCGGCAGTTTGAAAAAGCTGAATAAGATTTGTCTGTTCATTGAGAAGATTTAGAAAATTCGCTGTATTCTGTTTGACGGGTACTTGCCATTTTCCCGACTCCTGCGGGGGAACATAGGGCGCTGCCAGTGCAACGACCGTCTGGTCTTTCGCTTCCTGTAGCACGGCATCCCAGTCAACTCCTTCGGGAAATGACGGTTCGGTATCAAACAGCGACGCCTTGAGCAGTTCAAGGAGCGCTTGTTGATTGGTATTGATCATGAGCGACCTCCTTCAACAAACTCTGTAACAGCATAATAGTATCATACCGAATTCTAAAATGCAAGTGATGATACCAATGGACACGTGAATCTAATTCTGACACAAAAATGTATAACAGACCGGAAATCATTAGGAGAGATTGAAATGGATATATAAACATGAAAAACAATACAGAACGTAGTGTTGGAACCAATTCAGCAGATATCCGCTGCTTTTGCGAAAAACACACTGCCGAGTACATTAACTCAGGCAGCTACATTTTAAAACGACTCAACTATGGACGAGCTATACTTGATAAGTGTGATAAATGTGATCGCTTAGGATTTGACTTTATTCTAATAGAGAAAAATAACTGCCGATGATCAAGTGTGCGATTAAAATAATCGCATCATTGTCAGATCATCGTTATTTATATATAACAAAGGAGAGCTTGATATGAAAGCCAATATTGATTATTCAAATGACAACAACAGGTTATTTGTAGCGTTGAAGCTGATCGAGTACATATACCACTGCGGTATGATTGAAAAATATGTATTCCGAAACATCTTGAACGAGTACGCCGACCGCGTTGATATCAGTCAGTTTCAGCAGTGAATAAGTCCACCGTCGAAGGAGTGAAGATGATGTACGGGTATTATACCAACAGATTGAACGAGTACAGAAAAGCGGCGATCTATGCGCGTGTATCCACGGAGCATGAGGAACAGTTATCGGCTTTGGAGAACCAGAAGGACTGGTATAAGCCGATCCTTGAACAGCACCCGGAATGGGAAATTGTAGAGATGTACGTTGATGAAGGTGTAACCGGTACCTCAGCAAAAAAGAGGAAAAATTTTTTGAGGATGATTGCTGACGCGGAGCGCGGTAAGTTCGATTTGATCCTGACCCGTGAGGTATCTAGATTTGCCAGAAATACTGTCGACACTTTGCAATATACCCGCAGCCTGAAGGCAAAGGGCGTCGAAGTGTATTTCATTAACGATAACATCAAAACCTTTGACGGTGACGGAGAACTGCGGCTGACGATCATGGCGACGCTCGCTCAGGATGAAAGCCGAAAGACCTCCGTTCGTGTGAAAGCAGGACAGCAGACTTCGATGGAGAACGGCGTTATCTATGGCAACGGTAACATTTTGGGCTATGACAGAGTCGGGAAGGAAATGATCATTAATCCCGAAAAGCAAAAACTGTTAGAATGCAATGATAAAAGATTATTGACAGAGATATTTGTCCGTGATACAATAATATATAGAGACAATTATAAACATTATATTTTACATTATTAGACTTGGAATGTCAAGACTTTTTTTCGCGCATAATATATAATATAATATATTATATATTATGTGATTTTTGGATGAAAAGGGGATGCTGAGTGTATGTGCGATTTTTTAAAGGAAGTTTATAAAAGCATTTATGATGAAACATTTGATTACTCTGTTTTGGATCATAGAATAAAACTGCAAAAAGCGGTTTACTTTTTAGAAAACATGGGCGTAACTGTAGGCGATTATAGCTTTTCGTGGAATAAGTACGGTCCTTATTCTTTAAAACTAGATAGTGAGGCTAAGAAATGTAGTGCTGAACCTGTACGTATAGTGAAATTCAGCGATAGAGCATACGAATGCTTTGAAAAGATAAAAAGATTTGTAGCAGATTGTGGCGCTTATTCAAAAAAAGAATGGGTGGAATGTATAGCATCTCTACATTATTTGCTGTATGTTATTCGTATTGATGCATCTGATGTTGTGAATGAACTAATTAAGAGAAAACCTTACTTGGATAAAGAGGATGACAACGTTAGGGCTTTTGAAATAGCAAAAACTATTCGTATAGCACTCTAATTGCTTTAGATTTAGGGGATCAGAAATGGCTTATAGAATAGAATTTGTTGATAGAATTCTTGATCCAGTCCATGGGTTTATTGATTTAACACAAGTTGAAAAAGAAATAATCGAATTGCCAATTTTCAAGAGACTGCAGAGCCTAAAACAACTTAGTTTGACAAATTGGGTTTTCCCAGGTGCTGAACACACTCGGTATATGCACTCATTGGGAGTGATGCATATAGTTGATTTGATGGCAATTAACCTTCGAACAGTCGATTATCAATCATATTTTAATGACGAACAAAGACAATTACTTAGACTGGCGGGGTTGCTTCACGATATTGGACACTATCCATTGTCTCATGTTACAGAATATGTATACCTAAGCACATTGGTTGAAGAGAATCAAAGTTTATTTGATTATAATCAACGTGTAAAAGAACAAATCGATGATTTGCAAAAATCAGATACTCGTATTCCCGACTATATGAAAGATAGGTATACTGTACCTATGCATCATGAGTATATGGGGACTGAAGTAATCAAGAACGATAACGATATTAAGCGGATTATTAATAAGTATTGTTCTTTTGTCGATATCGAAGACATTTGCGATATTATAGTTGGATGTGTAGCTCGTAAGCCAGAGATATCTGCTATGGTGCAGCTGATTCATTCTGAAGTTGATGCAGATGGCATTGACTATATAATGAGGGATGCAACATTTTCGGGTACTAGTTACGGTGGGTTTGAATTAGGCCTTTTATTTAGAAATTTAGTTGTGACCAAATATAATAACATTGATATAATAGGAATTAGACCCAAAGGAATCTCTGTAGTTGATCAGTATTTGATTAGTAAATATTTCGCATATACTCAGGTTATATTCAATAGGCATGTAGCCATTCTTGATACTATGGCGGAGATATTCACAAAGACGCTCATCAGGCTATCAAAGAGTACATATCCCGGTGCCAAAGAATTGCTTTCTTATATTAAGAATCACAATACAAATGATGGCTATTTGAAGTTTACTGATAGATCTTTTTGGACGCAATTAGATGCTTTGAATAAAACCGATGTTGATTTAGCGGATTATGTTTCTGCGTTTATAGTAGAAATCCATGAAAAACTACAGCATTATCAGGAGTTTGAATTCAACAAAGAATCCGAGTTTATGATTACGTCTAATGACCGTGCTAAAGTATATGAATCTATTATTGGTAAGGACATATATCATAATTTAGATAGCAAGGAAGAAAACAGGCTAGTATTATTTCATCGCAAGGGTTTCACATCTGAAATGCCTGAAGGATTATATAGACGCAAAATTGATGATATTAATAATGAGCCTATTACAGATGATGAATTTAAAGACTATAATACAAAACGTTTGCAAGAAGGCGTAGCTGTTATTGAGCCTGATGGAGATATTCATTTGTTGGTCGATGACAAAAAATCGATAATGAGTTTTTTGTATAATACGAACACTTATATTTTGCGTGAATATTTAGTGGATAACAAATAGTAGAAATAGCAAAAACCGACATCGGATTGGTGTCGGTTTTTGCTATGTGGAATCATTTTTTCAACAAAAGAAAAACAAATACAGTTGTGGAGAACCGAGGGTACTGTCAGCCGAGAATCCTGATGTGCGATTGACGAAATCGCATCATTGATGGATTCTCGGTTTTGTTATATAAAGAAGTAGAACGGGAAGGAGAGATGAAGATGTACGGATACTATACCAACAGGTTGAATGAGTACAGAAAAGCGGCGATCTATGCGCGTGTATCAACGGAACATGAGGAACAGCTGTCGGCTTTGGAGAACCAGAAGGACTGGTACAAGCCGATTCTTGAACAACACCCCGAATGGGACATTGTAGAGATGTACGTTGATGAAGGTGTAACCGGCACCTCAGCAAAAAAGAGGAAAAACTTTTTGAGGATGATTGCTGACGCGGAGCGCGGTAAGTTTGATCTGATTCTGACCCGTGAGGTATCCAGATTCGCCAGAAATACTGTCGACACTTTGCAGTATACCCGCAGTCTGAAGGCAAAAGGCGTCGAAGGCTGAAAACGATAGAAGACGAGCTTGCGAAGCTCAAACCTCAAGAGCAGAAAGAGACGAAGCCCTGCGACCTCGATGAGAGAATCGCGCTCTTCAAATATTTTCTGATGCAGAGTATTTATTCGACTGACGACGGAAATATCCCGGAAGACATCATCAGAGCCTTCGTTTCGAAAATCATCGTGCATGAGAGCTCATTTGACTGGTATTTGCGATTTTTGCCCGAAACTCCGCCTGAGACGCTCGAAATAAGCGGAAATCGCCAAAAAAGCGCAAAAGTTTCTCCCCCATGTGACATGTTGCGCAGGCTGCTATCAGCAACAAGTAAGATTTGACAGAATAATAGTTTAACCCAATAACAAGGCGCTGTGATTTCGGTCACAGCGCTTTTTGCGTTTCGGAAAAATGGAAGAACATATGATTTTTTGTTGACAGTGTTTTCATCTGATATTATAATAGTAGTGACAAATTATAAGGAAAGGAGTTATTCTATGTCAGTATTTATGGTCATTATCGGAATCCTGATGGTGCTCGGCGGTATCGCTTGTGTAGCGACGCCTGTCGCGACCACCTTCAGCCTGATGTACTTTTTCATGATCCTGCTGTTTGTGACCGGTATCACGTTCCTGATCGATAGCATCAGATTCCGCTTTGTTCCGGGCATCGTTCTGGGAATCCTGTCCCTGATCGCGGGCGGTTTCATCCTGTTCTCTCCCAACATGTCGTTCATGACAGAAACGATCATGCTGTACATCATGGCGGCTTGGTTCGTCATCCGCGGTATCTTCGGCCTGGTCAACGTGATCCGTAGAAGAAGATTTATCAGCGGCGGATTGTTCGTGCTGGGGCTGATCGTCTCGATCCTCGTGATCTGTGCCGGTATCTATTCATTCGTCCATCCGGCTGTCTTTGCGGGCGCTCTCGGCCTTTTGGCGAGCTGCTACTTCATCGTGGAAGGCATAGACCTGATCGTTTTAGGCTGCATCGGCAACCGTTTGAGACCGTTGTAATCTTTATTTGATTATTACAAAAACCTCTGAGTGTTCTTTTACATTCGGAGGTTTTTTCATTATACATAGAATTGTCATTGCGAGGGCTATTTGGTGTCCCCGACGCGCTTTGCGCGGTGGGGAGAGGAGGAACCGCCACACGAGATCAAAGCGTACCGACCAGATACGCTTATCGAGTACGGCGAGTGTCGACGATGTGGCAATCTCAACCGAATAAAGGGTAAGATACCCACTGCTTATACCGGGAATTTTTTCTGTTTTTTTGAAACCAAAACGGTGTTTCAATTGTATTATTAATGAAGGAGGGAGATAAAGCGATGGCTGACAAGACCTTTGCCGGGCTGAGTTACGATGACGTACTGAAAAAATATGCCGACACGGTCGCGGGCGTATGTGTGATGCGGCTGCAAAATTGGGCTGACGCCGAGGATTGCTTTCAGAATACCTTTATCAAGCTCTTTCAAAAGTCTCCCGACTTCCGATCCGAAACCCATTTGAAAGCATGGCTGATCCGCGTCGCCATCAATGAATGTCGCAATTATATCGCGAAAAACCGCCGCTTTCTCTCCCTCGAGAATCTCAGCCGCGAGCCGGTCGAATGGCGGGATAATGAGCGCGATGTTTCATGGGCGCTGATGCGCACCGAGCCGAAGTATCGCGAGGTGCTGTATCTGTACTACTGCGAGCAGTACAAAGTCGCGGAGATCGCCGAAATACTCGGCAAAAATCCCAATACCGTGAAAACGCTCTTAAAGCGCGGCAGGGAGAAGCTCAAACAAATCTACGGAGGTGACGAGGATGAAAAAGCTGAACTTTGACAGTCTGAACAACATCAAAGCGCCCGAGCAGTGGATCAAAAACGCCGCCGCCATCCCGGAGCTTCCGCAAAAAAAGCGCACCTTTCCGCTGTACCGTGTCGCCGCCGCGGCAGGTATCGTGCTGGTGAGCGTGATCGGGTTGCTGACCTATTTGTCCTTCGGCGATCATGCGCCGATCGAATTGCGCGACAACGCTGCTGACGATGTACAGCCGACCGACGCGGCTGATACGGTGACATTTCCCGATGACGGAGATGTTCTGAGCCTGGATTCAATACTCCCGACATTGCCTCGTGTCTATCCGACCGACGCGTCGGGTGATCCGGTGATCGATAATCCGACCCATCCGCAGTCGGCAAGAGAAAAGGCATCCGTCACGGCTCCGACGGAAAAGGATGGTTCCGGATCAAAGACCGTGATCCCTACCGAGATCGCGGCGGAGCCGACACAGGGAGTACCGTCGGCGCAAGCTCCCGAGCCAACGGATCTGCCGATCCCGACAGAGCCTCCGGAGGAATCGATCCCAATAGAGGGTCATGGGGAAGTTATCGCGGGCGGGCTCTGCTTTACCGCGACCTTTCCCGCCTCTCTGATCGAAGAGGGCGAGCCGATTTACTGTACGTATCAGGAACAAGGCTATGCAGCCGTTGCAGAGGATCAGCAGGATCTGCCGGTGCAGTACACCGTGATGAAAAACGGAATGGTGTTCGCTATGTATGAACCGGTTGATTATGATTACGGAGAAGCGTCAACGACCTTTGAGTATATGTTTTATCAAAACGGAAAGGTGCTCGCACGAGGTACGGTGACGGTGTAAGGCAGATATGATTCCACAATGATGGAAGCAGTCTTTGCAGGAGAGGCGTCTTTCGCGGTAGGTCATTTCAATGATTGGGAGCGCGAGAGAGGAAATGAAGGCTTTCGTAGGGATGACCATTGGTCATCCGCAAAATGATGGGCGATTCCGGTATCGGGAACGTTGGATAGGACAAAACGTTCCTGCCATGCGGGACGTCGAGGGCGCCGTCCCCTACAAATATGATGCAACGTTTTGTTTCCTCAACCAACGTGGTTCTTTTTTCAACGCACTGCCGCGGGAGGAGCACAGTGGCGCTTAGCCAATCGCTGTGCTCTTGGAGCGCTGTTGCATGGGAGTTGTATGCCAAATCACAGATTTGGACAACTCCTCAAAGCCCCTCCCCTACAATAATTAATCAAGGAGGAATTCACATGAAAAGAGTAATAGCATTATGCTTAGCATTGATCATGCTTTTCGGCTGCGGCGCCGTTGCGACGTCGGCTGAAAGCAATGAGGACTATTTGAAGAAGCTGACACCTGCCTTGATCAATGAGATCAACGACCCTACCGACGTTATGATCGAGGTGTATATCTTTTTGAAGGATTGCCCTGATAAGCGGCGTGTGGAAGAGATCATCAGTCAGAAATACACATGGACGAACCAGCAGGAGCACCTGATGTATTACCGCAAGGAAATGTCGGCGATCATTGGTGCGTATGTGCAAAAGTTTGTCGATGACAACGCCGATCTGCTGTATCAAGTCATCTGTCAGACTAACGCCGCTGAGTTTGTTATCGCAGAAGTATCGAAGGAGAATGTGCCTAAACTGGCACAGCTGGATATCGTAAAGGATATGGATACCTATGGTGAATACAGTACGCCTACGGCACTCTCCGAGATGATCGCTCCCGCCGTGAATGAACAGTACTATGATCCCCGCCATACCATCACCGCGAGGGATATCGATCTCAGAGATTATTATCAGTTCCGTGACTCAGACGCGTATGCGGTTCACTTTTATGTGAGGAATCTGGGCTATTATACTGTCATGATCGAGGAGCGCATCGGCGACTGGCTGCTCGAATGTTCCCATCCGGAGCCGTTCCTCTTTGTGAATGATCGGCTGTACGGCTTCAAAGAGGCGTATGATGAGGGGTTGATGACTGACGATATGCTCGAAGAGCTCGCCGGCTCATCTTTTAAGGGCGATTATGTTTACCCGCTTTTGACCCGTTATATCAAAGGTGACGCGGATGGTGACGGTGATGTGACTATCATCGACGCAACCTGTGTCCAGCGGAATGAAGCCGGGATCGCTACCACCTCTTTCTTTCAACCGCTCGCGGATGTAGACGGCGACAGTGAGGTCAGCGTCATCGACGCGACCTTGATCCAGAGAAGCAATGCCGGATTGTATACCATCGAATAGGGTTGAGCCTTGCTCCAAGACGCGCAAGTGGAAAAATGACCTATTGAGAGGAGAATGAACATGAAAAAAGTATTATCACTGTTATTGGCGACAGCCGTTTTGCTGAGCTGTCTTGCCGTGATGACAGTATCTGCCGAAGCGGTGACAAAGCTGCCCTCCGGCTATTATGTGGTCGGATCGTTCAATAACTGGACGCTCGACAAAGCATATCGTATGCACAGCGAACCCTATGACTGTGACAACGACAAGGGAGATTACTATATCCTGAAAGGGATCAAACTGAACACGGGTGACGAGCTAAAAGTAGGTTATACCGAAAGCGGACTTAAAATCAACGCATGGTACCCCGACAGTGGTCCGCAGACGAATTACATCATACCGAAGGATTCCTATTATAATATCGCGTTTGCTCTCCCGACTGACGAAACCTTAGGCGATTGGGACTGGCAGCTTTGGGTGGAACCCTGTGATCCGCCGACCGATGTCAGTCAGCCTGTCGATCCCGAGCCTGTGATCGATCGCACCAAACAGCTGTGGGACGATCATCAAACACTGACCGCCGGGGATATCGAAGAAGCCGTGAACGAGCAGTTCAACAGCCGTACATGGATTGAAGCGGAGGATATTATGGTCTTTAACACCTATTGCTTCGACTCTACGCCCGCATATGTGGTGGATTTCGGCGTAAAGGGTTACGGTATTTATTGTGAGGTCATCACGGAAGAGTGTTTCGGCGATTACCTCTTCTGGTCGGCTTCCTCTTATGAACCGAGCATCTACGTTGATAACAAGCTGTATACCTTTACAAAGGCGTATCAGGCAGGTGTTTTGACGCAGGAGATGCTGCAAGAACTGTTAGAAGCAAATTATCGCGGCGGCGGATATTACGGTGAGAACAGTTGCAGGATACTGCCTGTAATCAAAGGTGACGCGGATGGTGACGGTGATGTGAGTATCATCGACGCGACCTGTGTACAGCGGCATGAAGCCGGGATCGCCACTACCTCTTTCTTTCAACCTCTCGCGGATGTGGACGGCGACAGCGAGGTCAGTGTCATCGACGCGACCCTGATCCAGAGAAGCAATGCCGGATTGTTTACGATCGAATAACCCCATTTTTTCATCCCCTTATCAAGGCGCTGCGGCTGCGGTCGCGGCGCCTTTCCTCTATCTGTCCAAAAAAGTACGATTGCATATTGACTTTTGCGCTTTAATGTGTTATCATATCCGCAGTGCCGAGGAAAGGAGTTATTGTGATGATCGTCAAGAATACCGAAAAATTCAATAGCTACTTTACCTTTACCTACGCGCGCTTTTATGCGGGCTTTTATTGCTTTGCAAAGAATGAGTAAGCTGCTCGAAGGGTAACAGGTGCTTTAGTTGATTAGTAAGCGGTTCTGTTTTCGGGCAGAGCCGCTTTCGTGTTATGCAGCCGATTTGCGGAAACGGCTGCATAACAATGAATACTGAAGACTTAAGATTGAAAAATGAAGAATTGTGGGAGGGCGTTGCCCACACCCGATTTTTATTAAATGGAAGGTGAGAGTATGGATAAGCTGCAGGAGGCACGGCTGCAGATCAATGAGATCGACAGTGAGATGGCGGCGCTGTTTGAACGCCGTATGCAGACGGCGAGGGTGATCGCCGAGTATAAGAAGGAACGCGGTTTGCAGATCTATGACGCGAAGCGTGAGCAGGCGGTGATCGAGAAAAACGCCGCTTATATCAAGGATCCCGATATCCGCTCGTATTATGTGCGATTCTTACAGGACGAGATGGCGGTGTCCAAGCGGTATCAGGAGCATATCATCAGCGGCGTCAAGGTCGCCTACAGCGGTATCGAGGGCGCTTATGCCAACATCGCCGCCAAGCAGATCTTCCCCTATGGCAAGCTGATCTCCTATCGTGATTTCAAAGCCGCGTATGAAGCGGTGGAGCGGGGAGAATGTGACTGCTGTGTGCTGCCGATCGAAAACAGCTACGCCGGTGAGGTCGGTCAGGTGATGGATCTGATGTTCCAGGGGTCGCTGTATGTCAACGGACTCTATACCCTGCGGATCACGCACCATCTGTTGGGGGTGCCGGGCGCGAGCGGTAAGGATATCAAAACGGTCGTCAGCCATCCGCAGGCGTTGGCACAGTGCGCGGAGTATATTCGTAAGCATGGCTATCAAACGATAGAGTATGCCAATACCGCAAAGGCGGCTAAGGCGGTGAAGGACGGCTGTGATAAGAGCATCGCGGCGATCGCTTCCGCGGAGACGGCACGGCTGTACGGACTCGAACAGCTTGACCACGACATCAACGAAAGCGCGTTGAATTCCACCCGATTCGCGGTGTTCTCACGCGTGGAGAATAAAAAGGTGAACACGACGGGCGACAGCCGCTTTATGCTGATGTTCACCGTCAAGAATGAGGCGGGCGCGTTGGCACAGGCGCTGAATGTGCTCAGCTCCTACGGCTTCAACATGCGCGCCCTCCGTTCACGCCCGATGAAGGATCTGGCGTGGGAGTATTACTTCTACATCGAGGCGGAGGGTGACGAAACAGGTCAGAACGGCTCCGATATGCTGCGCCACCTCGGTCTTCACTGCGATATGCTCAAAGTGGTCGGACATTTCTCCGACGAAGTGATTTTACAAGAGGATTAGTCTCCTTTTCTGTGGGAGCTGTCGCGGACACGCGTGTCACGCGACTGAGGGTTGCAATATAAAGCTTTTATGAATCGGAAAGATTCCAAAAGAGTAAGACTTTTTCAACCCACCGCCCTGTCGGGCACCTCCCTTAGGAAAGGGAGGCTATATGAGGCAATCTCAACTGATGATAGGATGATTCCAATGAACGTTTTACATATGGATCTGGGCGCGGACAGCTACGATATCGTGATCGAGCGCGGCGCTCTGCAAAAAGCGGATGAATATCTGGATCTCGACCGCAAGGTGCTGGTCGTGACCGATGACGGCGTGCCGAAACAGTACGCGCGGACGGTGGCGGCTATGGCGAAGGACGGCGTCATCGTGACCGTGCCGCAGGGTGAGGACAGCAAGAGTATCGCGCAGTTCTCGGCGATCCTGTCGCGGATGCTCAAAGAGGGCTTTTCGCGCAGGGACGCGGTCGTCGCGGTCGGCGGCGGTGTGGTCGGCGATCTGGCGGGCTTTGTCGCGGCAAGCTATATGCGCGGCGTCGACTTCTACAACATCCCGACGACGGTACTCAGTCAGGTGGATTCCTCCATCGGCGGCAAAACGGCGGTGAACTTGGATGGAATCAAGAACATCGTCGGCGCGTTTTATCAGCCGAAGAAGGTGCTGGTCGACCTCGATCTGCTCATGACGCTGGACAGCCGATTGGTCAGCGAGGGATTGGCGGAAGCACTGAAAATGGGCTTGACCTCCGACGCGGTGCTGTTTGAATTATTCGATAAAGGAAATATAAATGAAAATATGGACGAGATCATCACCCGTTCGCTGATGATCAAAAAGAACGTCGTGGAGCAGGATGAAAAGGAGCAGGGGCTCAGAAAGATCCTCAACTTCGGTCACACCATCGGTCACGGCATCGAGGCATATGAGGAGCGCCACGGTCTGTATCACGGCGAGTGCGTCGCGATCGGGATGGTGCCGATGGTCAGTGACGACCTGCGACCGCGACTGATCAGGATATTGGAGAGCCTGCGGCTCCCGACGTCGGTCGATTTGAACGCGGATGAGGTCTATGAAGCGATGACGCACGACAAAAAGGGCGAGGGAGATCAGGTGACGGTCATCACTGTACCCAAGCCCGGCGAATATGAGATGAAAAAGGTGCGATTCAAGGAGCTGTATCCCAAGATACAAATGATAGGGATATAGCCTTCCCCTTGAGGGGAAGGTGTCATCCGTAAGGATGACGGATGAGGTGGAAACACTTCCGACGAATCGACGAATCAATCTTATTATAAGAAACACATCCTAAGATGGGAATAACACTATGAAAAATACATTCGGAAACAGTATATCCATCACATTGTTCGGCGAGAGCCACGGCGCGCAGATCGGCGCGGTACTCGATGGCTTGGCGCCGGGCGTCGTGATCGATGAGGAATTCATCCGCGCTCAGCTCGATAAACGCCGTCCTGTCGGCAAGATCGGAACGGCACGGCATGAGGCGGACGCCTACCAAATCGTCAGCGGCGTTTTTGAGGGCAAAACGACCGGTACGCCGCTCACGATCCTGATTCCCAACACCGCACAGCACAGCAAGGATTATGCCGCGACGCGTTCACTGGCGCGGCCGGGTCACGCCGACTATACCGCCTACGCCAAGTACCACGGCTATGAGGATTATCGCGGCGGCGGTCACTTTTCGGGGCGCATCACCGCGGCGCTGGTCGCGGCGGGCGCAATCGTGATATCCGCCCTGCGTGACAAGGGGATCGAGATTGGCACGCATATCCGCTCCTGCGGAGGCGTTGCGGATATAGATTTCGGCGACATCAAGACGGATATCGCAAAGCTCAACGCGCTCGATTTTGCCGTGCTCGACAGTGAGAAGGGCGACGAAATGAAAGCGCAAATCGAAGCGGCGGCAAAGGACGGCGACAGTGTCGGCGGTGTGCTGGAAACAGCCGTCATCGGAATGCCCGCGGGCATCGGGGAGCCGTGGTTCGATACGGTCGAGGGCGTGCTCAGTCACGCGCTGTTCTCCGTACCCGCCGTCAAAGGCGTGGAGTTCGGCGACGCGTTCGCGATGGTGAACGGCAGAGGCTCCGATTACAACGATAGCTATTATATAGTCCGGAAAGGTCATTGCGAAGCCGCAACAGCGGCTGTGGCAATCTCAACCGATTATGAAATAAAAACGGCGACCAATCACAACGGCGGCGTGAACGGCGGTATCACCAACGGTATGCCGATCGTGTTCCGCTGTGCCGTCAAGCCGACGCCGTCCATCTTCAAGGCGCAGGATACGGTTGATTTTATCAAAGGCGAAAATTCTGTATTAGAATTAAAAGGTCGTCACGATCCCGCTGTAATCCACCGCGCGAGAGTGGTGGTGGACAGCGTGACCGCGTTAGTAATCGCGGATCTGCTGGCGCAGAGATACGGCACGGATTGGCTCGTGTCGCGCTGCGACAGTGAATAGTGAATAATGAATAGTGAATAGTTGAGGGAGGACTCCGTCCTCACCTGATTCCTATTTTGTATAAAGGATAGAAAACATGGACTACGGACTGATCGGGGAGAAGCTGCCGCACAGCTTCTCTAAAGAGATACATGAGAAATTGGGTTGTTACCAATATTCTTTGAAAGAACTAAAAAAAGAAGAACTGCAAAGCTTTATTCTTCAAAAGAATTTTAAGGCAATCAATGTCACCATCCCCTACAAGCAGGATGTGATACCTCTGCTCGATGAGATCGACCCCGACGCGCAGGCGATCGGCGCGGTGAACACCATCGTCAACCGTGACGGGATCCTCTGCGGCTACAACACCGATTTCGGCGGGATGAAGGCGCTGATCGAGCGCGCGGGCGTGGTGATGAAGTACAAGAAGGTGCTGATCCTCGGCACGGGAGGTACTTCGCTGACGGCTAAGGCGGTCTGTGATCGGATGGGCGCAAAGGAGATCCTGCGCGTCAGCCGCCGTGAATGTGAGGGCGCGATCACTTATGAGGATGCGTATGCCGCGCACAGTGACGCGGACGTTATCATCAACGCGACCCCCTGCGGGATGTTCCCGAACATCTTTGACTGTCCGATCGATATCGACAGATTCCCGCGGCTCAGCGGCGTGATCGATGTGATCTACAATCCCCTGCAAACACGGTTGGTCTTATCGGCGCAAAAGCGCGGGATCGATGCCGCGGGCGGCTTGTATATGTTGGTCGCGCAGGCGGTGCTGGCGGCGGAGAAATTCCTCGGACAGGAATTGGACGTCATCAAGCTGACCAACAAGATCTATGATGAAATATATTTCGATAAAAGAAATATCGTGTTGAGCGGTATGCCCGCTTCGGGCAAGTCGACCGTCGGCAAGCTCGTCGCCGATCAGCTCGGTCGTGAGCTGATCGATACCGACCGCTTGATCGTGGAGCGCGAGGGTCATATCCCGACCATTTTCAGGGAAAAAGGCGAAACATACTTCCGTGATCTGGAGACCGCCGTGATCAAAGAAGTGTCCGCATACAGCGGCAAGGTGATCTCCCTCGGCGGCGGCGCGGTGATGCGTCCCGAAAATGTCGAGGCGCTGCGGCATAACGGCGCGATCTTCTTCATCGACAGATCGCCCGAAAATCTGATCCCGACCAACGACCGACCGCTCGCGGATAAAAAGGAAAAGATCCTGCGCCTGTACAAAAAGCGCATCGATACCTATATGAGCACCGCCGATTTCATCATCGACGGCGACTGCGACCCCGAGGACGTAGCGGATTCTGTGATTAACGGGGAGTAAGACTCGGTTTCTCAGAGGTTGTTTTGTCAAATGTATCTCGCTATCGCTCGTTCGATTTATGCAATCCCTCAGTCACCGTTCGGTGACAGCTCCCTTTCCCAAAGGGAGCCTGACAAAATGATAGTACCTTTTGGGAAGAGAGAACTAACAGAGGAGATCTTATGAAAATCTTAGTGATCAACGGACCGAATCTGAATATGCTCGGCATCCGTGAGCCGGAGCTTTACGGCAGGACGACCTATGCCGTTCTTTGCGCATTGATCGAGGATCATGCGGAGAAGATCGGGGTTGAGGTCGAGCTGTACCAGAGCAATCACGAGGGTGATTTGGTCGATAAAATACAGGAAGCATACGGGGAAATCGACGGCATCGTCATCAACCCCGGCGCCTACACCCATACCAGCGTTGCGATCCTCGACGCGCTCAAGGCGGTGTCGATCCCCGCGGTGGAGGTGCATATCTCCGAGGTGGACAAGCGCGAAGGCTTCCGACAAATCAGCTATGTGCGCCTCGCGTGTTTCGCGACGATCACAGGACACGGTATCGACGGATACTTGGAAGCGATGGAACTGTTGAGGGAACGCTATGCGGGTTGAGATCAAACCGTCCGCGCTGCACGGCACGGTCACGGCGCCGCCGTCGAAGAGCATGGCGCATCGGCTGTTGATCTGCGCGGGACTGAGCGAGGGTGAGAGCGTCGTAAGGCGGCTGGCGTTTTCACAGGATGTGAAGGCGACGATCGATTGCCTGAGGGCGTTGGGCGCCCAGATCCGTCTCTACGGCGATACAGCATATGTCAAAGTGGCGGATGCGCGCAAAGCGATCGGAAAAACCGCCGTACTCAACTGCAATGAATGCGGCAGTACCCTGCGCTTTTTCACACCGCTGTGTATGCTCAGCGGTGAGGAAAGGGTGCTCAAGGGCAGTCCGTATCTGATGACCCGCCCGATGGATGTATATGAGAAGATCACCCGCGATCAGGAGATTCGCTTTGAAAAAGCAGAGGATCATCTCGCCGTAGAGGGAAGGCTGAAAAGCGGCGTCTACGAGGTGGCAGGCAATATCAGCTCCCAGTTCATTTCGGGACTGCTGTTCACACTGCCGCTGCTCGACGGCGACAGCGAGATCCGCATCCTGCCGCCGGTAGAGAGCAAGCCGTATATCGATATGACCGTTGCGGCTTTGAAAGAATTCGGTGTTCAAATAGAACTTAGCAACCCTCAGTCGCGCGACACGAGTGTCCGCGACAGCTTCCTCGCCGGAGACGGCTCCCCCCTTGTCCTACGGACATTCCCCCAACGGGGGCACCTTAGGAAAGGGAGCCTGTCAATGATCTATCGGATCAAAGGCAACCAAAGCTACTGTCCCGCGGATGTGACCGTCGAGGGAGATTATTCCAACGCGGCGTTCTTTGAAGCGCTCAACTACGCGGGATCGTCGGTCAGGATCGATGGCTTGCGGGAGAATACCCTGCAGGGTGACAGTGCCTATAAAATTCTTTTTGAGAATATTAAAAACGGGATCGATCCGATCTATATCGCGGATTGTCCCGATTTGGGGCCCGTATTGTTCGCTGTCGCGGCATTGTGCGGCGGCGCGAGGTTTACCGGGACCCGTCGTCTGCGGATCAAGGAAAGCGATCGCGCGGACGCGATGCGGCAGGAGCTGCAAAAGCTCGGTATCGACGTCGAGGTAGGGGAGAACGAGGTGATCGTACACGGCGGTACGCTCCGTAAGCCGACCACAATGCTCAGCGCCCACGGCGATCATCGGATCGTGATGGCGCTGTCGGTGCTGTTGACGGTGACCGGCGGCGTGATCGACGGCGCTCAGGCGGTGAACAAGAGCTTCCCCGACTTCTTTGAAAAAATGCAATGCTTAGGCTTAGAGGTGCAAACAAATGGAATGGATCAGTAATTCAAGAATACTCATCGTCGGTTTAGGTCTGATCGGCGGCAGCTACGCCAAGGCGCTCAAGCGCCTGGGCTATCACATCACCGCTATCGAAAAGCGGCAGTCTGCGATCGACTACGCGTTGGAGAATCACATCATCAACGACGGCTCTACCACCGTGGATCCGGAGATCGTCGGCTCAGCCGACGCGGTGATCTTCGGCTTGTATCCGAAGGTATTCAAGGACTGGATCGCGCAGTATCAGGATTATCTCAAGCCCGGCGCGATGCTCACTGACGTGACCGGCGTGAAGAGCTGTATCGTCTATGATATCCAAAAGATGCTGCGGGATGACGTCGAGTTCATCGCCTCGCACCCGATGGCGGGTCGTGAGGTCTACGGCGTGGAGAATGCCGACGACAGGATCTTCCGCGATGCGAACTTCATCATCGTACCGACGGACAAAAATACCCCCGAGGGGATCCGCTGGGTCGGCGGTCTGGCAAGGATCATCGGCTTTTCGCGTATCTCGGTGCTCTCACCCGAGGAGCATGACGAGATGATCGGCTATCTGTCTCAGCTGACCCACTGTATCGCGGTATCGCTGATGACCTGCTCCGACAACGAGCATCTGGTGGAATACACCGGCGACAGCTTCCGCGATCTGACGCGTATCGCCAACATCAACGACCTGATGTGGAGCGAGCTGTTCATGCTCAACCGTGATTCGCTGTTGAAATACATGGATATTTTCCTCGGCGAATTTGCCGCTCTGCGCGATATGATCCGCGACGGCAGGGTGGAGGAGCTCAGAGAAAAGATGCGGCTGAGCACCAAGAGAAGAGCGTATTTTAATAAGTGAGGCAACCTGATTGTAGGGGAGGGTCTTGACCCTCCCGAGCGGACAACAGTATTGTCCGCAGAGAAAGCATCCAAATATTTCTTTCTCGTTTCCAATAGATGATAAGTGAGATCATTGTCGCCTTGCGGCGAACGGGAGGGTCGAGACCCTCCCCTACACAATATTGTGATAAAGGAAGGTGTATCATATGAATATGAATATGGAATTTGAGCGCAAGCTGACCATCCCGATGGAGGTCAAGAAGATGTATCCCCTCGATGACGAGCTCAGACAGATCGTTACCGAGCGTGAAAAGCAGGTGCAGGATATCTTTGCGGGCAAGGATGACCGCATCGCGCTGATCATCGGTCCCTGCTCCGCCGACAGAGAGGACAGCGTGCTGGATTATATCAGCCGTCTGAGAAAGGTGCAGGACAAGGTGGAGGACAAGATCTTTATCATCCCGCGCATCTATACCAACAAGCCCCGTACCACCGGCGCGGGCTACAAGGGTATGCTCCATCAGCCTGATCCCGAGAAGAAGCCCGATATGTTCAAGGGCATCGTCGCGATCCGATCCATGCACATCCGCGCCTTGAAGGAAACAGGCTTTTCCTGCGCGGATGAAATGCTCTATCCCGAGAACCACCGCTATCTGGATGACATCCTCTGCTATGTCGCGGTCGGCGCAAGGTCGGTCGAGAACCAGCAGCATCGTCTGGTATCATCCGGCTTGAATATCCCTGTCGGCATGAAGAATCCCACCGGCGGCGATCTGTCGGTCATGATGAACTCCATCACCGCCGCGCAGCACGGTCATACCTTCATCTATCGAGGCTGGGAGGTACATTCCCACGGCAACCCCTACGCGCACGCGATCCTGCGCGGTTATATGAACAAGCACGGCGAGAGCCTGCCGAACTATCATTATGAGGATATGATGCACCTGCTGCGCCTGTATACCTCGGGCATGTTCAAGAATCCCGCCTGCATCATCGACACCAATCACAGTAATTCCGGCAAGAATCCCTTTGAACAGCCGCGTATCATCAAAGAGGTCATGGCGGCGCGCCGCTATAATACGGAGTTACAGCGCATGGTCAAGGGCTTCATGATCGAGAGCTACATCGAGGACGGCAATCAGGCGGTCGACGGCTGCTGCTACGGCAAGTCCATCACCGACGCGTGTCTGGGATGGGATAAGACCGAGCGGATGATCCTCGACCTTGCGGATATGATTTGATCAATAATGTATAAAAAACGATCCCCGCACTGAACATCAACGTTTGGTGCGGGGATATTTTGAAGAAAAGAATTTTTTATCGGTTGCATAGTTTTATGCAACTTTTTTTATTATCTCGGCATAGGTGGAGGTGAGTTTATGATTACCATCCAAAACGGGAAATTGATGATCCCGGACAGTGACCGTTTTGTCGGATTCGCAGGCGACAATACGGTAAGCACCAAGCAGTTCACCATGATCGATTTTACACAGGAGAACTGCGCCTTTACCCTGTGCATGCGCTTTGATGACGATACCGTGCGCTCGGTGCCGCTTTCGGCTCAGCGTGACCACGGCGATACCGTGCTGACATGGCAGATCCGCAAGGAGGATCTGTGCTCCTCGGGCGTGGTGCAGGTACAGGTGAAGATCGCCGGCAGCGACGGCGATATCGAGCATACTACCAAGGACTTTTTCCTCATCGGTTCGGCGGTAGAGCTCGATGACGACGGCGGCGAGATGGAGTATGTCACACCTTCTCAGCTGCAGAATAGTATAAATCAGGCGCTGGAGACGATCACCGCGACCTCGCCGTATGTCGATGACGACGGCTACTGGTGCGTCTATGATCCCGAGCAGGGCGAGTATGTTCGCACCGAATACCATGTCAGCGGAATCGCTCCCGACAGCGCCATGAGCGACAGCAGTGACAATGCCGTATCTAACAGTGTGATCAAGCGGTATGCGGACGGCAAAGCGGCGGATTGCAACGCGTTTACGATCTCTTATGCTGACGCAAAAACCGCCGACAAGGTGCCGAATACGCGCAAAATCGCGCGACTGCCGCTTGCGGCGGATATCGAGGCGGCGGATCTGATGGCGGCGCTCCGTCCCTACACCTACAGGACAAACGTCACGCCGAACCTCAGCGGAGTGACAGGTCAGCTCGGTATCGGAATCAGCGGTGAGGTATTCTTCTGCACCGCGACCGATCACTGGGTCCAACTGGCAGATATCGCGCAATTGTATGACAAGATGGATCTTGTCACCGAGGTGGACGCCTCCGACGTCGAGGACGTTTTTGACGGCAATATGTTCTTCTGCAACGATGTGCCGTATGTCAAGCTCGACGGTGACGCAGTCGCTCTCGCAAAATCCGAAGATGTATACAGCAAGGCACAGATCGACGCCATGATCGGCGATATCGAAAGCTGTCTTGCCGCAATTTAAACGAATGATAGGATGAATCAGGCGCTTTCGCTTTCCGCGGATGGCGAAGGCGCCGTACAGGAAGGTGATGAAATGGCGGTCAACGCGGATAAAATTATCAGCATCGCGCGTGCCGAGATCGGCACCAAGGCGACCAATATCAAGAAGTGCAAATATAATAACTGGTACTACGGCACAACCGTGTCGGGAAGCGGCTACGACTGGTGCGAGACCTTTGTACAGTGGGTGTTCCATCAGGCGGGCGCTTCCTCATTGCTCTATACCAAAACCGCCAACTGCGGCTATGCCGCAAAGGCGTTTCAGGATCACGGAAGACTGAAGATGTCGGGCTTCAAGCGCGGCGACGTGGTGTTCTTCCACTGGACGAACGAGCGCTCCACCTTAGTGCCCGGCACCTATGGCAGCGACCAGGTCGGCATCATCGAGGGCGGCAACGGTGACAACACCATCACGACCATCGAGGGTAACACCGGCTCCTCGTCAAACGGAGAGGTCATGCGGCGTGTGCGCTCGCTCTCGACGGTATCCTGCGCCGGCAGACCTGCTTATGACGGCTCGGACAGCTCCGGGGATTTTCCCACGGTGCATTACCGTGTCCGCTGCGGCGGCAGATGGCTGCCGAGCGTCACGGATCTGTCGGATTACGCGGGCGTTACCGGTGAGGCGATCACCGACGTGGCGATCAGGGTCTCTGAGGGCGCGGTGAAGTATCGCGTCCATGTCAGGGACGGCAGATGGCTCCCGTATGTGACCGGTTGTGATATCAATGATGACGAAAACGGTTATGCCGGCGACAACAAGCCGATCGACGCTGTTGAGGTGTATTATGATACGCCCTCATCTGTGGTCAAGAAGTTCGGCTGGCTCAAGGCGAAATACCGTGTCGCGCCCATCGGGAACTACTATTTCCCGTGGCAGTACGACGACGAGACATCGTCGGGTCAGGACGGCTACGCCGGAGAATTCGGCAGAAAAATCGATTGGTTCCAGATGACCTTATCTGATTGATCTTTGAAAAAAAGACTGCGGCATTTCGTGCGTTATGTACGAGATGCCGCGTCTTTTTTATCAAAAGATGACAAAGAATGATGACAAATCTGTAAAATTTGGTGGATTAATTTGTGAAAAAACTATTGACAAAAGGAGGGGATTAATGCTATCATAGACCTAACATTGAATTAGTATTTTCATGGAGATGATAATGATGAAAAAGTTTATTTCAATAGCTGTTGTGGCAATCATGCTTTTCTCTTTTTGCTTATCAACCGCGGCGTTAGTCAGCCCTGCTGCTACCGAGCATCCGACTGCTCCTTCTGCGACCACTCCCGGCAATCCTGATAAGAGCTCTCCGAAGACCGGTGATCCGATTTGGATCGTTGTCGGTCTGTCTATTCTTGCTCTCGGCGCAGGCGCTGTAGCAGTGAAGAAGATTAAAGAATAATCAATAGCTACATCACGGCGGCAACCTTGTGGTTGCCGCTTTTTTGCGTTTATGACAGTTCAATGAGTCAATACTGCTGGTCGGTTGTCGGTGAGAAAGCAAAGGAAAAAAGGGATGATACCGGACGATTTTATTGCTAAACGGCTTCCAATAATCACTTTATCACAGCGCAGTGGTGAATTGTACTATTCCTTTCAAAATACCTTTTTGATTCTTTGTGCATTATAGGTCTTGATTTTACTGAGCTAATGCGTTAAAATAAATATCGTTCTACTGTCGAAAATCCGACAGAAACTATTCTATTGGAGGAAAAACAATGAAAAAGATTATTGCTTTATTAATGGCACTGCTGATGGTTGGCGCTGTACTGGCTGCCTGTGGCAAGACCGAGGAGAAGAAATCCGACGACAAGACCGCTGCTACCGAGGCTGTTGCTACTGCTGATTCCGCAACCGCAGATTCCGTCGCGTCCGTTGCTGACCTTGAAAAGGTACAGAAGGCAGGCAAGCTGATCGTTGGCATCACCGACTTCAAGCCGATGGATTATCAGGAGAACGGCAAGTGGATCGGCTTTGACGCTGATATGGCTACCAAATTTGCCGAGAGTCTCGGCGTAACCGTCGAATTCGTAGAGATCGACTGGGATAACAAGGTCCTCGAGCTCAACGGCGGTTCTGTCGACTGTGTATGGAACGGTATGACCCTGACTCCCGAGGTCACCTCCGCAATGTCCTGCTCTAACGCTTATCTGAACAATGCGCAGGTCGTTGTTGTCAAAAAGGACGTTGCCGACAAGTACGGCGACGCTGAATCCTGCAAGACCTTGAGCTTTGCTGTTGAGAGCGGTTCCGCCGGTCAGGAGCAGGCTCAGACATACGGCTTCAAGTTCACCGAGGTCAAGGATCAGGCTACCGCGTTGATGGAGGTTTCTTCCGGCACCTGTGACGCGGCGATCATTGACTCTCTGATGGCTTCCGCTATGGTAGGCGAGGGCACCGGTTATGAGCAGCTCACCTATACGGTCGCTCTGAATTCCGAGGAATACGGCGTAGGCTTCCGTCAGGGTTCCGATCTGACCGCGAAGTGCAACGAGTTCTTTGCGACTGCTAAGGCTGACGGTACTTTGAAGGCTACCGCTGAGCAGTACAAGGTTCAGACCGCGTTGATCGACGGCTGATCATTGCATCAATAAGACACCTTTTTCAAAAGGCAGAGGGCTTCGGCTCTCTGTCTTTTGGCGGCTTATGCATTTGTTATTATTTGTTTGCGGGAGAGCAAGATAAGCACAAACAGGCTTTGTGTTTATGTTGCTATCCCAAGAATTATTTAGTAGAGGACATTAAGTATGGACGGATTTTTTCAACAATTCCCAATCGTATTCCACGCTTTGAACGTCGGCTTTTTGCAGACGTTAAAGCTGTTCGCCGTGACCTTGCTGGGCGCGATCCCGCTTGGTCTGATCATCTCATTCGGCTCGATGAGCAAGTTCAAGCCGCTGTCGATGGTGGTCAGGTTCATCGTTTGGATCGTTCGCGGTACGCCTTTGATGCTCCAGCTGCTGATCATCTTCTATTTTCCCGGACTTGTCTTCGGACAACAGCTCTGGGGCGGCGGTGAAGGCGGCAGATTTTTTGCGTCGGCGATCGCGTTCATCATCAACTACGCGTGTTATTTTTCCGAGATTTTCCGCGGCGGCATCCAAGGCGTTCCTCACGGACAGCAGGAAGCCGGTCAGGTGCTCGGCTTATCGAAAAGTCAGATCTTCTTCAAGATCACCCTTTTGCAGATGATCAAGCGCATCGTACCGCCGATGGCGAACGAGATCATCACACTGGTCAAGGATACCTCTCTGGCGCGTATCATCGCGCTGCAGGAGGTCATCTGGGCGGGTCAGGCGTTCCTCAAGGGCAGTGAAGGCATCTCCGGCGCGATCTGGCCGCTGTTCTTCACGGGCGTATACTATCTCGCGTTCTCCGGCATCCTCACCCTGCTGTTCGGCTGGGTCGAGAAGAAGCTGAGCTACTTTAAGGCGTAAGGAGGCATCGTTATGGCTATTCTGGAAGTAAAAAATATTTATAAGAGCTTCGGTCGTAACCATGTGCTCCGCGGTATCGACTTCGATCTGGAAATGGGAGAGGTGCTTTCCATCATCGGCTCCTCCGGCTCCGGTAAGACCACCCTGCTCAGATGTCTGAACTCGCTCGAGTTCGCCGACGAGGGTCAGATCATCGTGAACGGTGAACCGATCTTTGACGCTTCGATCAACAAGCGTCCGTCCGAATCCGAGCTCAGACAAAAGCGTCTGCATTTCGGTCTGGTGTTCCAGAACTTCAATCTTTTCCCGCAGTACAGTGTGCTTGAGAACGTCACTCTCGCGCCGAAGCTGCTGAACAAAGGCAGCAAGGAAGAGATCGAGCAATATGCCCTCGAGCTGATCGAAAGCGTCGGCTTGCGTGACAAGGTCAACAGCTATCCCTGTGAGCTGTCGGGCGGTCAGCAGCAGCGTGTGGCGATCGCCCGCGCATTGGCGATGAAGCCGAATATCCTGTGCTTTGACGAGCCGACCTCCGCGCTCGATCCGGAGCTGACCGGCGAGGTGCTCAAGGTCATCCGCTCACTCGCCGAGAAGAAGATGACGATGATCATCGTCACCCATGAGATGGCGTTTGCACATGATGTATCCGACCAGATCATTTTTATGGACGGCGGTGTGATCGCGGAACGCGGTACTCCCGATATTCTGGATCATCCGAAAAGCGAGAGACTGCAGGCGTTCCTGACGTCGTTCTGATGATCATTATTCTGTAAGCCCGCATCATAGAAATGAGAGGCTGTCAACAGTCCGTTTTAACGGTTTACAAATAAGCTCGACTGTGATTTCGGCTGAAAATAGCATATTTACGCAAATTTTACTTGCTTAATTGTTCGTTTTGTTGTATAGTTAAGCAGGACAATAATTTTTATAATGAAATGAGGTTACATAATGAAAAAGATTATTGCACTTGTATTGGCGGTTGCTATGATCGCTTCTGTCGCAATGCTCGCAGGCTGCGGTAACAGCAACAAGGACGGCGCTAAGGCTACCGAGGCTAAGGCTGCCAAGCTCACCATGGCTACCAACGCATACTTTGTCCCTTATGAGTATTACGAAGGCACCGATATTGTGGGTATCGACGTCGAGATTGCAAAGGCGATCGCTGATAAGCTCGGTATGGAGCTTGAAGTTGTCGACATCGAGTTTGATTCCATCATCACCGGTGTACAGACCGGCAAGTATGATATGGGCATGGCGGGTCTGACCGTGACCGATGAGAGAAAGCAGTCTGTTGATTTTTCCGACAGTTATGCGACCGGCATCCAGTCTATCATCGTAAAAGAGGGTAGTCCTATCACATCCACTGATGATATCCTTGCTGCCGACGCACAGTACAAGATCGGTGTTCAGCTTTCCACCACCGGTGATCTTGCTATCAGTGAGGATTATGAGAAGGCGGGAAAATCTGATGATCTTATCACCAGATTTACAACAGCTAACGATGCGGTTTCTGCTTTGGGTTCCGGTAAGATTGATGCTGTAATTATAGATAACGAGCCTGCTAAGAGCTATGCTGCCGCTAATGAAGGTATGAAGGTTCTCAGCACAGAGTATCTTTCGGAGAATTACGCGATCTGCTTTGCTAAGAATAACACCGAGCTCAAGGACAAGGTCAACGGCGCGCTGAAGGAACTGATCGCTGACGGTACCGTCAAAAACATCATCGACAAATACATCAAGGCGAACTGATAAGATTTTGAACCGACTCAGGGCGGAATCCTCCGCCCTGTTTCTGTGTATATGGTAGGATAAGAATGAGAAAGAAAAGATTTGTTGTACCGTCGATTTGTTTCACGGTCATATTAAGCGCTGCCACCCTGTTCGGCATTTCGGCAAGCGCCGCCCAGACGGCTTCCGAGAGCGCGGGCGGTTCCTGGTGGGATGACGTCAAGGCGCAGTTTATACTGAATTTCGTCGAAAAGGATCGATGGAGATCCTTGCTCGAGGGTTTGGGAAACACCCTGAAGATCACGTTTTTCGCGGCGCTGTTGGGCGTTGTGATCGGTATCATCATTGCCGCGATCCGCACCACCTTTGATAATAACAAAGAGGATATGAAGCACAGTAAGAGTATCGGTTACTATGTACTGGGCTTTTTCAACGCGATCTGTAAAGTGTATCTGACCATCATCCGCGGTACACCTGTTGTTGTACAGCTGTTGATCATCTACTTCATCATCTTCGCGTCATCTACAAAGGATATTTTGATCGCGTCGCTGGCGTTCGGTATTAACTCCGGCGCCTATGTCGCCGAGATCCTGCGCGGCGGTATCATGTCCATCGACAAGGGACAGTTCGAGGCGGGACGGTCGCTCGGATTCAACTATGTGCAGACGATGGTGTATATCATCATCCCGCAGGTGTTGAAGAACGTACTGCCCACCCTGCTCAACGAGTTTATCGCGCTTTTGAAGGAGACCTCAGTCGCGGGTTATGTCGGCGTTGTCGACCTCACCCGTGCCGGTAACGCGATCCGCGGCGCGACCTTCTCGGCGTTTATGCCGTTGATCGCCGTGGCGCTGATCTATCTGGCGATCGTTATGCTGCTGACATGGATCGTCGGCATAATCGAGAGGAGGCTGCGCAAGAATGAGCGATAAACAGAATGTTTTGATCCAGGTCAAAAACTTAAAAAAGCATTATCGTGAGGGCACGATCCACGCGCTGGACGGCGTGAGCATGGACATCAGCCGCGGCGAGGTAATCGTCATCGTCGGTCCCTCCGGTTCCGGTAAATCCACCTTTCTGCGTTCGCTGAACCTGTTGGAGCTGCCTACCTCCGGCGAGATCATTTTTGACGGGGTGGATATCAACGCGCCTCATGTCAATATCAATAAGCACCGCCAGAAGATGGGGATGGTGTTCCAGCACTTCAACCTTTTTCCGAATATGACGGTACTACGCAATATGACACTCGGTCCGTGTAAGCTGCTGCATCGATCCAGGAAAGAGGCAGAGGAGAAGGCACGCGAGCTGCTCAAGCGCGTTGGACTTGACGACAGAGCGGACGCTTATCCCTCTCAGCTGTCCGGCGGACAAAAGCAGCGTATCGCCATCGTGCGCGCGCTGTGCATGGAGCCCGAGGTGATGCTCTTTGACGAGCCTACCTCCGCGCTCGACCCCGAGATGGTCGGCGAGGTACTGGACGTCATGAAGGAGCTGGCTAAGGCAGGCTCGACGATGGTGGTTGTCACCCATGAGATGGGCTTTGCCCGAGAGGTCGGATCCCGCGTTGTCTTTATGGACAGCGGCAAGATCGTTGAAGAGGGTACGCCCGAAGAGATCTTCGATCATCCGCAGAGCGACCGCCTCAAGAGCTTCTTGGCGAAAGTTCTGTAAAAGAATAATAAAGCAACTGAGCCCACGGGAGACCGTGGGTTTTCTTTTGATCGAGTTGTCGGTATCTTCTTTCGCTCCGTGATCCCGCTAATCTCGCACTTGATTTCTTTTTTTGCTTATGATATACTTTAACGTGCTTATGTAACTGTTTATAATTTTTGGAGATAGATATTCATGGATGAATTTAAGAAGGTCGTAGCGGAGAATATCACCCGTCTGCGTACCTCAATGAACCTGACACAGGCTCAGCTCGGTGAGATGCTCAACTATTCGGATAAGAGCATTTCCAAATGGGAGCGCGGCGAGTCGATCCCGGATGTGTTTGTGCTCAAAAAGATCGCCGATCTCGGCGGCGTCACGGTCGATTATATCATCACCCCTCATTCGGATGATGAACAGATCAAACCTGAGAAGAATACCGGCCGCCGATACAGCCGCCGCTTTATTACGCTGACGGTCCTGGCGGGTATCTGGGCGTTGGCGGTACTGCTGTTCGTGATCCTGTGGATCGCGGGTTACGTCAATTGGCTGATCTTCATATACGCGATTCCGGTCTCGCTGATCACGCTGTTGGTGCTCAATTCCGTATGGGGCGACCGCTCGTGGAACCTGTACATTATCTCGGGCTTGGTATGGGGCATCATCTGCTCGGTATATTTGACCGCCCTGCAAAACAACTGGTGGCAGTTGTTTTTGCTGGGTATCCCGGCGCAGATCATTATCATTTTTGCCTTCTCGATCAAGAAGAAGCCAAAAAAGAATTAAGGCAACATCGCGGAAGTGAATGATGTCGTGTTGCCTCGATCCCGCATTATTCCTTGTTTCTACTGTGAGTAGAGTGCTTTTTAGGGCGCTCTACTCCTTTCTTTTTGTCCGTAGAATGAAAAAAGCTCAACAGTAGATGATCAATACAGCCGAATAGATTGCAATTTGATTTAGATGGGATAAAATGGTAGTTGTAAGAACATGCCGTCCGACGCACAGGTTTTTTGATACTGATTCCCATTAAACGGTATGAAAACGCAGACAGCTCTTGCGGTCTGCTTTCTGTCAGGAAAAGTATGAGCTGTGCGGTCGGGGCAACAGCAAAAATTTCACACGGCAATGGCTCTCTGCCGTATTCAGGCATACTGGAAAGACCAATCGATCCTCTGCTGCCTGTCCGAGTCAAAAGGAGTGTTTGTTATGAGCTATATCATCAGTACCTGTACCACCGCCGATATGACAAAGGAGATGTTCGACAAGCTCGGCATCCGCTATATCGGTTTTCACTTTATCGTTGACGGTAGATCGTATACCGACGACCTGTATGAAAGCATGAGCGCCAAGGAGTTTTACGGTCATATCCGCAACGGCGCCGAGACCTCCACCTCTCAGGTGTCTGTCGGCGAGTATGTCGACTACTTCCGTGAGCTGCTGAGCGAGGGCAAGGATATCCTGCACGCGTGTCTGTCATCGGGTATCTCGAATACCGTACAGAGCGCCCATGCCGCGGCAGATATGCTGCGTTCGGAGTTTCCGGATCGCAAGATCTATATCGTTGATTCGCTGTGCGCTTCTTCGGGCGCGGGTATGTATATGACCCTGCTCGCTCAAAAACGCGACGAGGGCATGGATATCGACGCGCTGTATCAGTGGGCGCTGGATCATCAGCAAACGATACAGCACTGGTTCTGCTCCACCGACCTGACCTATTACATCAAGGGTGGTCGTGTGTCTAAAATCAGCGGTGTGCTGGGCGGCATTTTTGAGATCTGTCCGCTGCTGTGCGTCAGCCCCGAGGGTAAGCTCAAGCCCATCGAGAAAATCAGAACCAAGAAGAAGGTGCTGACCGCGCTGGTCGATAAGATGGAACAGCACGCGCTGGGCGGCAAAGAGTACGGCGGCTTATGCTATATCTCTCACTCGGATTGTCTGGAGGACGCGATCTCCGTGCGCGAGCAGGTGATGGCGCGCTTCAAGAACGTCAAACAGGTTCCGATCTTCGATATCGGTACCACCATCGGCTGTCACACCGGCACCGGTACCGTCGCGCTGTTCTTTGTCGGAGATGAAGAAAGAGAGGACGAGTGATGAACGCGGTCCATACGATGACCGGCGGCGATATCGCGACAAAAAAGAGGAAGCTGAAAACACAGCTTCCCGATTATACGCGCGGTGAAGAGATATGCAACACCGTGACCCACGCCATCGGCGCGGTATTTGCCGTAGCGGCGATCCCGCTGTTGGTCGTGATGGCAGCGATGCACCGAAATCCGTGGGCGATCGTATCGGGCGCGATCTATGGTACGACATTGCTGATCATGTTCACGGTATCCAGCGTCTATCACGGGCTGCCTGTCGGCAACGCTAAACGCGTGATGCGGATCATCGACCACTGCGATATCTATTTTTTGATCGCGGGCACCTACACGCCGATCCTGCTCGTGGGCATCCGTCCGCTGAATCCGGCGCTGGCATGGTCGATCTTCGGTGTGGAATGGGCGCTGACCGCCATCGCCGTGACGCTGAACGCGATCGACCTCAAGCGGTTTGAAAAGGTGTCCATGGTGTGCTACATCGGCATGGGTTGGTGCGTGATCGCCGTGCTGAAGCTGACGATCGACGCGATGACGATGCCCGGATTCCTCCTGTTGCTGGCGGGCGGTATCGCATATACCATCGGCGCCGTGCTGTACGGCATCGGCAAGAAGGTGCGCTATATGCACTCGGTGTTCCATGTGCTCGTGCTGGCCGGCAGTGTATTGCAGTTTTTGGCGATCCTGCTGTATGTGATGTGATGAGATATATCATATTATGAAGTTCATAATAAATGTAACTACACCTTTCTTGGAGAAGTATCTCGTTGTCACTCGGTCAATTAATACAATCCCTCAGTCGCCATCGGGCGACAGCTCCCTTTACCAAAGGGAGCCTTTTTTTGTTTCGTGTCAGGGGAGCTTTTGTCATATCCGCTCTTTTTCTTTCATAGGATTAGTATGAAAACAGAGGATGTGATATAATGCTGATCAGAGCCGTATCATTCGTGACGGCGTTTTTACTGCTGGCGTGTACGATCACCGCGATCTCCGCCGCGATGTATGAGGCGCCCGAACAAGACATTGAGGAAACGATCGCCGCGACGGAGACATCGACGCCGACAGACAGCCCGCTCTCGCCGACGGAAAAGAAGCTCCCCGAGGTGCTGGAGCATCCGCAAGGGGAGGATGGGTACACGCCGAGGCTGACGTCGCCCGACGCGGATAATGCACGGTATTATTCGGGCGAGAATCCGTTTTATGCCGCAGGCTACGGTATGCCGAACTGCACCTGCTACGCGTGGGGCAGGGCATATGAGATCAGCGGTGAGCGTCCCGAGTTGTCGCCCTATGACGCCTGTACCTGGTATGACTACAACGCCGAGAATCATATCTACGATTACGGCGATGAACCGCAGCAGGGCGCGATCGCGTGCTGGGCGTATGCCGACGGAGGGCCGGGGCATGTGGCTGTCGTCGAACAGGTGGACGGCGATTCGGTACTGTTGTCCAATTCCGCCTACAGCGGCGCGGAATTCTATATGGATACGGTGCCTGCCGACGATCCTTCGGCAGGGAGAGAGAACTGGATCTTTCAGGGGTACATTTATCCCGATTCTCGGTAAATGAACGAAGAAAAAACCGGAACTGCGTATCTGCGGTTCCGGTTTTGGTGTTGTCTGGATGGATCAGCCCGTATGAGCCAGTCGGCGCTGCATTTGGGTCGTGTCGAGGATCTCTACCGTGCCGTTGTTGTCGATATCGGCAAAGCGAAGCTGTTCCTCATTGAGCTGTCGTAAATGAGCGAAATAGCGCTGGGTGAGTGTGATATCCATGACGGTGAACTCACCGTCGCGGTCGACATCGCCTACCTTTTCATCGTTGGTGCAGAGCGCCTTGATGACAAAGGTGCCGCCGACGGTATCGTCGAGCTTCGTCTGATAGAAGGTCATGATATCCATCGCCGATGCGGAATAGCCGATCAGGAAGCTCTGACCGTATTCGGATCCGGGCTTGAACAGATATTTGCCGCCTGCGGTGAGCCATTCGTCAACGCCGATCTCAATGTCGGTTTTGCCGTTCTTTTCGATCGTGACGCCGATCGCGCCCTTTGTTTTCGGCGCGTCAAAGCCGTACACCTTGGCGCTCATATACCCTTGATGCTCGATGGTGCCCTGCGCGAGCAGCGTCCACTGATCGGGAGTGACGACAGGAGCGCCGTTATCATCGACGGGCATATAGTAGACGGAGTATTTTGAGCCCTCGGAGGTGGATTCAAACACGACCTTGTCGATGTTGTGATAGCCGTCCGAAAAGTCGAAAACATTCGCGTAGGTCATCTTGCTTTGATTGGGACGCGCCTGCTGAATGTAGTCAAATTCATAGGTCGCGCCGAAGCTCTCGTTCTGCTGGATCTTCGTATTCGCGTTGATCGGGGATGCTGAGCTGATCGAATAGCTCGGACCGAAGCGGGAATCAAAGAGATACAGATCCTCGTAGGAGATCCGGAAATAGCCGTTGTCGCCCCATGAGGTTCCCCAACTGTTCTTGCACACCCATGCGCCGGGAGAGGAGGGCTGATGTCCGCTGACAAAGTTGCCGACGTTGTAGTTGTCGTCCCAGCCAACGATCTCGATCGCGTGACCGTTGAGCTGAGCGGTCGTCAGCCCGGGTTCATCACAATAATAGGCGTCGCGCTTGAGATAGCTGCCGTTATAATGGAAATTGCCGATGACGCCGCCGTATTGATAGATCGCGGTCTTGATGGTGTCGCGGTCATCACCGTCGAGATAGATGACGGAGTCCGCCGCCTGATAGGGATAGAGGTTGCTTGTCGCGTGGAAGTCCTCGACAGTTTTACTTTCGTCATACAGACTGTTGTCGATACAGCCGAAGGAAGTCAGGTACCCCATCGCGACGTAGGGATAACCCGCATCCGAATAGGTGCGCTGCCAGCCGTTTCCGTCATTCCGCGCGGTGCCCCAGTAGTTCATGTGCATGGTCGAAAGATGGAACGCCTGCCGGTTGTTTTTGAGGAAAAAAGATTCTAAGGTGGCGGTGGAGCTGTATGCCCAGCAGGTGTTGTATTGCTGTTGGCGTACCGGAGTGGTGTAGCCGTGTTCCGCCGAGTTGTACGCGGTCGGAAGCGTTTCTTCCGGCTCCAGTGTACCGCCGACCTCGGCATAATCCGCGGCGACGATCGCGGCTTCGACCTGCGCGCCTGTTTCGGCTGTGTCGATCTGCGCCGCGGAAGCGGCAAGGGTCGTTGAGCCGATCATCGCGGCGGTCAGTAGTATGGTGATCAGTTTACGCATCATGTCCATACCTCCGTTCGGTATATTTTATCGATCATAATATAGCATAAAAAAACATTATAATATTAACACATTTTTTCCTGAATGTAAACATTTTGTCGGCATATAATAATGGTAGTTTTCAGGAAAGGACTGTGAGGATGGAACGCAGGACCGACCTCGCCGTAGAAGAACGCGAGCTGCTCGGCGAGGATATCAAAGGGATTGAATATACCTCGGAGAAGGTCGAAGGACTGCCGATCGAGCGGCTCCGGATCTTGACCAAACGCGCCGCCCAACTGCTCAAAAAGCCGATGGGACATTATGTAACGGTGGAGCTGCCGCCGCTGACGGACAGCATACGCGACACCGACAGCCGTGTGCGGGCGCTGTCCGAGGAGATCCGCCGATTGCTGCCCGTGAACGGTCTGGTGCTGGTGGCGGGACTGGGGAATGTAGAGATCACGCCCGACGCTTTGGGGCCGAAGGCAGCGTCCAAGGTGCTCGCGACGCGCCATATCCGCGGCGAGGTCGCGCGGTCAACGGGGCTGGACAGGCTCAGAGCGGTCGCGGTGGTCAACACCGGCGTGACCGGTCAGACGGGGATCGAAACAGGAGAGTTATTGCAGGGCGTCATCAAAAACATCCGACCCTCCGCCATGATCGCGGTGGACGCGCTCGCGTCACGTCGGCTCGAACGCCTCGGGTGTACGGTGCAGATCTCCGATACCGGGATCTCGCCCGGCGCGGGCGTCGGCAACCGCCGTGTGCGGATCGATTCCGATACCATGGGGATCCCTGTGATCGCTATCGGTGTGCCTACGGTCGTGGACGCGGTGACCCTTGCGTTCGACCTGTTGGAGATTGATGATGAAAAGGAGAGCGTGGAGCTTTCCCGCAGTGTTTCGCCGCAGGGCAGGAGCATGGTGGTCACACCCAAGGAGGTGGATCTGCTGATCGACCGCGCCGCGCATCTGATCTCATTGTCGGTGAACATGGCGCTGCAAACGGACATCGATACCGAGGATCTGTTGGATCTTTTGTAGCATAATATAAACAGTCATTGCGAGGAGTAGACGCGCACGTCTGCGACGCGGCAATCTCAACCTTATTTCTTCTGATAGTCATATCTCGTCCACGAATTGCATATACTATAGCAATTCGTATAAAAGGTGAGAGAATGAAGAAACGACATTGGAAGATGACGGTGACGGCGGCTGCATTGGTTTTGGCGATGGCAGTGAGCCTGAGTATGGTGGTGTACCGTGTGCGATCCTGTATCGCGCTCGAGGATGAAGCGGCGCTTTTGTCGGGAAAGCTGAGTTTTGTCAACGGCGATATGAGCGCCGACAGCACGACCGCGACAGCGGATGAAGCGCCGACACAACCGCCTGTGGTAAGACCGCTTGCCGAAACACCGACCGACACGGAGCAGGTCAGAGAGAAGCCGCAGGATACGCCCCACAGCGGCACGACCTATCCCGTCAAAGAGATCCGGGTCAGCAACGGCAATATGAGCTATGATAATTTTACCATCCGCAACACAACGGATTATGACCTCGATGTAGAATCGCTGTTGTCGGCGGAATTGCCCTTTGCCCTTGAGGATAACCACGAGGTGCAGGTGCTGGTCTACCACACCCATACCTGCGAGCGGTATCTGACCGAGGATAACGGCGAGTATTACGAGGACTATTATCCGCGCTCTACCGACGGGGATCTGGGCGTTGTCGCGGTAGGGGAGCAGCTTGTCGAAACGCTGAAGAAAAACGGGATCGGCGCTGTCCACGACACCACCCTCCATGATTATCCCTCCTATGAGGGCTCGTATGCCCGCTCATGGGAAACGATCTCGGCGTATAAAGAAAAGTATCCGTCGATCAAGGTCACCATCGACCTGCACCGCGACGCGATGACCACCGATGACGGCACCAAGTATAAGCCGACTTTTGAGGTCGACGGCGATAAGGCGGCGCAGATCATGATCATGGCGGGGTACGATACCGAGGGCGGCTTCGATTTCTGGCACGATAATCTGATCTTCGCCATGCAGCTGCAAAAGAGGTGCGAGGATAACTATCCCGGCATGACCCGACCGCTGAACTTCGGCGAGTATACATATAACATGAATTTCAACAACGGCTCCCTGTTGATCGAGGTGGGCACCGACGCGAATACCGTCGATGAAGCCTGCCGCAGCGGCGGATATCTGGCGCAGGCGTTGTCAGAGCTGCTGAAACGGTGAAATCACATATGCGAAAGCGTGGCAAAACCGCGTAAATATAGTGATCAGTGGTTAGAGGTCAGTGATCAGTGTAACACGAAGGTAAAGTGTCCGGCGGATACGATCATGTTTGCGCCGGGAAGGTTTATTTCGCTCTTAGAATGATTCTTTATTCATTGTCAAAAGAAAAGTCGATTCGATGTCGCCGGTGATTAGGCATAATGTCGAATTCACTGCCCCGGTCTTGAAAAAAGATCGGGGCTTTGTTATAATATGCACGTTGAAATAGACACATTTTTATCCGCTGTTTTTGACTGAGTTGAGGTTATTATGAAGCATCATCGACTTTTGCATCATTTGATATCCATCCTGCTGGCGCTGAGCATCCTTGCGGCTGTCGGCTGTATGAGTGCGCTTGCCGCGCCGGGTGATGGGAATCAAAACAACAGTCAGATCGATCAGTCGCAAAGTCAGTTAGAAACGACACAGGGTGAACAGGGTCAGCAGACTCAGCAAGGTCAGCAGACACAGCAGGAAGCGCCTCAGGAGCAAGCGCCTCAGCAGGAACAGCCGCAGCAAGAACCAAATCAGTGGTATGATCCGATCTACAGCTATGAGGAGGACGCTACCTCGCCCTATGTGGAGCCCGAGCATCTCGCCGAGCTCCCCGCCGTGAGTCCCTCTCAGGTGCAGGAGGCTACCTCGGTCGCGATCCCCGTGGTCGCCGTATCCGACGCTTCGTTGTTCTCCGGTATCGTGATGTGGCTGTGTGTCGCGCTGGGTATCGCGGTCATCGTCGGCGTACTGGTCAGCAGACGTACCCGACGCCGCGGTTGAACGTGATGCAGATAGGAAATGTGAAGCTCAGCGGTTATGCTGCTCTCGCGCCGATGGCGGGTGTGGCGGACAGAGCCTTTCGTGAGCTGTGTATGACATTCGGCGCGGGCTATTGCGTCAGCGAGATGGTCAGCTCCAAGGGTATCGCCTACCACTCCAAAAAGAGCGCTGAGCTGATGGAGATCGCCGACAGCGAACGCCCCTGCGCGGTGCAGATCTTCGGCACCGAGCCGGAGACGATGGCGGACGCGGCGCGGTTCGCGATGCAATACCGTCCCGAGGTCATCGATATCAACATGGGATGCCCCGCCCCCAAGATCGCGGGCAGCGGTTCGGGCGCCGCTTTGATGCGCGACCCTGAGCTATGCGGCAGGATCGTACAGGCGGTCAGCCGCGCGGTCGAGATCCCGGTCACGGTCAAGATCCGTTCGGGCTTTGACAGCGCGCACATCAACGCGGTCGAGGTCGCGAAAATCGTCGAAAAAAACGGCGCGCAGGCGGTGACCGTCCACGGCAGGACAAAGGATCAGTTCTATGCTCCGCCTGTGGATTATGACGTTATCCGCGAGGTCAAGCAGGCGTTGTCCATCCCCGTGATCGGCAACGGCGACGTTTGTGACGCGAAGTCGGCGCAGTATGTGCTGGAGTACACCGGCTGTGATTATCTGATGATCGGTCGCGGTGCGCTGGGCAATCCGTGGGTGTTTCGCGAGATCAACGAATATTTCGATAAAGGAATTATTATCCCGCCGCCGACTCTCGAGGAAAAATGCGATGTTCTGCTGCGACACATCAGTGCCGTGGTGGAATACAAGGGTGAGCGCGTCGGCATGAGAGAGGCGCGTAAGCACACGGCGTATTACCTCAAAGGCTTCAAGAATGCCGCGAAGCTGAGGAACCTCGCGTTCTCGATGGAAACGAAAGAGGATCTGAACAACCTGATCGCAGAGATCAAAAACAGCAATCGTCACCGATTGCGTTGATATAAATGGCAATAAATGGAAGAACCCGTATATGAAAAACTATCTGGAGGTACAAAATGTACAAGGACTTAATGGATTCTAACGGTTTTATCAAAAAGTATGATGAAGAGATCGCCGATGCGATGGACAAAGAGCTTGCCCGTCAGCGCCGGAACCTCGAGCTGATCGCCAGTGAGAACATCGTTTCTCCCGCTGTCATGGCGGCGATGGGCTCCGTACTCACCAACAAGTATGCCGAGGGTTATCCCTCCAAGCGCTACTACGGCGGCTGCTACGCGGTCGATATCGCCGAGGATATCGCGCGTGACCGTGCCTGCAAGCTGTTCGGCGCGGAGCATGCCAATGTGCAGCCCCATTCCGGTTCTCAGGCGAACCAGACCGTCTATTTCGCAATGCTCGAGCCGGGCGATACCGTCATGGGTATGAGCCTTTCTGAGGGCGGTCATCTGACCCACGGTTCACCCGTCAACCTCAGCGGCAAGTACTTCAACTTTGTCAGCTACGGTGTTGATCCCGTGACCCACCGCATCGATTATGATAAGGTACTCGAGATCGCCAAGGAATGTAAGCCGAAGATGATCGTCTGCGGCGCTTCCGCTTATCCCCGCGCGATCGATTTCAAGAAGTTCCGCGAGATCTGTGACGAGGTCGGCGCGCTGCTGATGGTCGATATGGCACACATCGCGGGTCTGGTAGCAGGCGGTCAGCATGAGAACCCCGTACCGTACTCCGATTTTGTCACCACCACGACCCATAAGACCCTGCGCGGTCCCCGCGGCGGTATGATCCTGTGCAAGGAAGAGTACGCCAAGGCGATCGATAAGGCGCTGTTCCCCGGTATGCAGGGCGGCCCTCTGATGCACATCATCGCGGCAAAGGCAGTTTGCTTCAAGGAAGCGATGCAGCCCGAGTTCAAGGAATATGCCGAGCAGATCGTCAAGAACTGCAAGGCGCTGGCTGACGGTCTTGTCAAGCGCGGTCACAAGCTCGTGTCCGGCGGCACCGACAACCATGTCATGCTGATGGATCTGCGTGAGGACGGCGTGACCGGCAAGGAGCTGGAGCACAACCTAGACGAGGTACACATCACCGTCAACAAGAACACCATCCCCGGCGAGCCGCTCTCTCCGTTCGTCACCTCCGGTATCCGTATCGGTACCGC
>JAHKVW010000058.1 GCA_020624805.1 bacterium
AGGCTGCCGAGCAGATACGCGCTGGTAGCTCAGCTTGATAGAGTGTTTGGCTACGAACCAAAAGGTCTGGGGTTCGAGTCCCTTCCAGCGCGCCATATACAAAACCGATGTATCATTCGATACCTCGGTTTTGTATTTTACCGTACTGCGCACCGGAAGGGACTCGAAGGCGAGCGTACCGAGGATTAAGAGTCAGCGCAATCCGAAGGTAAAAACGCCATAGTATGGCGTTTTTAGCGAGAGCGTAGATCAGGCTTGTGTCAGGAGGTGTCGCTCCGAAGGCGCGGCAGCCTCTTCCCTACCCATCCAACGTACTTCCAGCGCGCCATATACAAAACCGAGGTATCATTCGATACCTCGGTTTTGTATTTTACCGTACTGCGCACCGGAAGGGACTCGAAGGCGAGCGTGCCTCGTCGTCACTCGCCGTATTCGGTAGACGCATCCGGTTGGTGCGTCTTGACCTCATGTGGCGGTTCCTCCTCTCCCCAAAAAGCGGGGCTTTTTGGGGACCCCGATCATTGCGTCAGCGCACGGCGCAGACAAAAACGCCATAGGATGGCGTTTTTAGCGAGAGTGTAGATGAAATATCTGTCAGGAGGTGTCGCTCCGAAGGCGAAGTAATTTGTTACCGAAAGAAGATGCGTACTTCCGGCGCGCCATTGACCGACCTGCGCACCGGAAGGGACTCGAAGGCGAGCGTGCGAAGATGTAAGCGTACTTTACTACGATATCCTCGGCTTCTCCCTTCGGGCGGACTTTTATACGATCCCTCACCCACTCCCGCGGGAGACTCCTTGCCGGAAGCGGCTTCTTTTCGCAACACCTGATAAAAAAGCATAAATAATTATGTAGACAATTCTTATGCATTCTGTTATCATATAATCAGGAATTCAATAAACATCAAAACAGCGAGGGAAAAGCCATGGGTCTGAAGAAAAAACGCGCCTTAGAGGTGCCGCTCAAAGCGGAAAGCTACAATGAAGCCTTTTCGTTCATCGAGCAGTGGATGAAGCAGCACGGGATCAGCGAAAAAACCATCTATGAGACCGGTCTGCTGTTTGAGGCGCTGTTTCAGGATATGATCGATCAGGGCTTTCCTGAGGATACCATCCTGACGATCAAGCCGCAGAGGGTGTTCGGCGAATACAATATCAAGCTCGGATTTGAGGGAGAGTCATATATCCCGACCCTCAAAAAGGATCAGGAGGAGATTTCCCCCGAGCTGATGATCGTCAAGGCGTACAGCGACAAGGTCGGCTACCGATACCGTCTGGGCTATAACCGCGTCAGCATCGTTGTCAAAAGGAACTACAGCAGCTCGCTGCTCTCCTGCCTGATTGCGATCGCGCTCGCGATGCTGATCACCACACCGATGATCGCCTTTATGAGCAAGGGCGAGCTGAATCATATCGATACGACCTATATCAAGCCGCTGATCAAACAATTCGCGAACGCGATGCTCATGATAGGCGCCCCGGTCACGTTCTTCTCGCTGATCAAAAATCTGACGGATATCTATATCCTGTCGGAGAAGAGCTCCTCCGCCAGAAAGCTGCAGATAAAAACGATCGTCACCTCCCTGACCGCGATTTTTCTGGCGCTGATCACGGGAATCGCGATCTCGATCATGATGAGCTCACATCACGGTTATCTCGAAAACCAGGGTACGTTCGCGAGCGGACTGAACGCCAAGGAGTTCATCGCCTCGCTGGTGCCCAGCAGTATCTTTGAACCGTTCGAGACCTATATGCCGTTCCCGATCATCATCGTAGCGTTGCTGCTGACCTACGCGCTGTGCTCGATCGGAGAATACTTTGACTCGGTACACAGGTTCATCAATATCTGTTTGGAGGTATTCTCCAAGATGGTGACCGTCGTGATGTTCACCCTGCCGTTCTTCTGCTTTTTGGCGGTACTCTCCATGCTGATGGTCGACGGCACCTCCAGGATCCTCATCCTGCTCCATTATGTCGCGGTCGTTTTTCTCAGCATTATCGTCATCATCGCGTTCTATACGGTACGCCTGCTGATCGGCAAAGTGAACCTTTTGACCTTTGCCAAGCATCTGCCCACGCTGATGTGGGAGAATTTCAAGATCAATTCCGCGATCGACGCGGTGCCCTTCAACATCCGATACTGCTCGCGCAAATACGGATACAGCCGAAAGAGGCTGGGCGAAAAACTGCCGATCCTCGCGCAGACCAATCAGGATGGCAACTGCTTTTTGATCATGCTGATCGCGATGATCTTCATCTTCATGCTGGGCATCGAGGTCTCGTGGCTGCAGATCGCCGGCATCGGTTTTTTGGTGCTATTCCTCTCTGTCGGCGCGCCGAATCAGCCCGGTTCGATCGTGATCGGTATGCTGATCATCACCTTCTATCTGCAGGCGGACGAGCTGATCTCGATCGCGATCTTTGCCGAAGCGTTCTTCGGCTCGATCCAGAATATCATCAACGTGCTCGGCGACATCGTCACGGTAGCCATCGAGGAACAAAAGTATCAAAAACAACCGGCATAAGCTTTTTGCTGACCGAACACGTGTGTTCAACGATGTTTTAAATAAAAACGCTCTGTCTTTCGTTGTTGAAAAACAGAGCGTATTTCTTTTATAGAATTATTTGATCAGTACACGCCCAGCGATCCGAGCAGCAGGACAAACAGCATGATCGGCGCTACCACCTTGATCATAGCGGTATAGAGCCACCTTCTGCCGAACTTCTCGCCGTTCTTGGTCGCCTCGTCGATGATCGTCTTGGGCTTGATGATCCAGCCGACCAGGATACAGGTTCCGATCGCCAGAAGCGGCATAAGGATATTGTTCGCCGCGTAATCCATGATATCGAGGATCTGGGCACTCTTTCCGGGAGACGTATTCGGCAGGATCGCGTCAAAGTAAAATACATTGTAACCCAGACATACCACCGTGCTGAGCACCAGCGCGATGATACCCTCGGTGACGGTCGCTTTCTTTCGGGACATACCCTTGTCGATCATACCCGAGCAGATCGCCTCCATGATGGAGATACAACTCGTCAGCGCCGCGAACAGCACCATAACGAAGAATACCGCGCCTAAGATGTTACCGGCAACACCCATCTGGTTGAAGATCTTGGGCATCGCTTTGAACAGCAGATCGGGACCCGCGTTCTCCAGACCCTCGGTGCCGAGGAATACGTAAACCGCAGGAATGAGCATAACGCCCGCGAGGAACGCAACAGCGGTGTCGAAGATACCGATCTGGTTGACGGACTTGATCAGGTTATCTTTATCCTTGAAGTAGGAGCCGTAGGTGACCATGATACCCATCGCCACACTGATGCTGTAGAAGAGCTGACCCATCGCGTCCATGATGGTCATCAATATCCCGCGCGCGTCCGTGCCCGAGAAATCGGGGATCAGATAGATCGCCAGACCCTGCATACCGGTCCTGCCCTCGGTCGACTCGTTGCCGCTGAGGGTCAGCGAGTAGATCGCGATACCGATAATCAGGACAAAAAGGATCGGCATGAGCACCTTGGAGAGGGACTCGATACCCTTGTTGACGCCGCGGAAAATGACGATCGCGGTCACCAGCAGGAACACAAAGTTATATACGATCGGCTGTGCGTAGCCGGTGATGAACGTCGTAAAGAAATCGTCGCTCGCGGCAGCGGCTCCCTGTCCGGTGATGAACACCAAAGCGTATTTGAGCACCCAGCCGCCGATGACGCAGTAGTACGGCATGATGATGAACGGTACGATACTGGCGAGACCGCCTAAGAATCCCCATTTTTTATTGAGCTTGCCGTAAGCCGTCAGACAGCTCTGTTTCGTCTTTCGTCCGATGGCGACCTCGGTCATCAAAAGGGTAAAGCCGAAGGTCAGCGCGAGGATGATATAGATCACCAAAAACCGACCGCCGCCGTCCTTAGCCGCGAGATACGGGAATCTCCATATATTTCCCAGACCTACCGCGCTGCCTGCCGCCGCAAGCACAAATCCGATAGAACCTGAGAAGGAACTACGTTTTTCCATTGTTCTACTCCTCAAAAACCAATTTTGCAGATATGCTTATACATTTTAACATAAACGGCAAATCTTGACAATACTTGCCGCAAAATGAATAATCATTTATTCAAAGGAAAGATATGCAAAAGCCGCCCTCAAAAGGACGGCTTTGATGACGAAAAGTATCATGCTTTTAATTTGAAGCGCATTTCCACCGGATTATGGTCGCTGTATTGAAAGCCCGTATCCACGACGTCGACATAGGTCGACTCGACGTTATCGGAGATGATGAAGCCGTCGAGGGTGGCGACGAAGCTGTCCTTGCTGTAGGGGATATCGGTGTTGCGGGTCGAGGGGCGCAGACCGCTCGCGTAATCCGTCACACGCGAAAAGCCCTGCGGGATCAGATCGGCGGGGAATTCGGCACACCACGACAGCGCCTCCAGATCCTTGGGCGTTGCGTGATTGAGCTTGTACTTGCTGTCGCCGGTGAAATCATGGTTCCAGTCACCGCCCGCGACGACATAGTTGCCCTTGTCATATTCCTCTTTCATTTCATCGAACATCTTCTTCATCTGCTGCGTCTGCAGGTCGCCGTCGGTACCGTAGGCGGAGGTATGGGTGTTGAGGATCACCAGCTCCTTGCCGTTCTCAACAGGGATACGGTTGGTACTGTAGGCGCGGTCGAGGTCGATGAACTTCTTCATACCGTCCGAGATCGGCAGACTGCGGCGCGTCGCGGAGGCGATCGTACTTTCGGAAAGCGTCAGCAGACCGCTGTTGGATGAGCCGTGCGGCTGGGTAAAGGGATAAAACAAAAACGGCGAGTGGTAGTTGACCGCAAAGGTACTGCTCTGATCAGGGAACTGATCGATCAGCTGAGCGCGTTCATCAACATGGTAACTGCGGGTCGAGTCGAAGTCGACCTCCTGGATCAGCGTGAAGTCGGCTTGATGCTCCTTGATCACACCCGCCGCGCCGTCGATACAGTTGATGACGCTCTCCTTGCCCGCTGCCCACGCGCTTTTGCCGCCGTCCATAAAGAAGGTGAAATCGGGCGTGTACGCACCGAAGCCGACGTTATAGGTCAGGGCGGTATACTCGCTGCCGACCTTGACAGCGGCGCTCTTCGCCGTGCCCTGCGGGGTCAGCTCGGTATTGTCGTCGATGCGGTTGTAGGAGATCAGGACATAGGCGACGTAGATGATCGCAACCGCTAGGATCACGGCGATCAGAATCAGCGGGATCTTCCACCAGCGGAACTTCTTTTTCTTTTCGCGGATCGGTTGATTGACGTACATACGATCACCTCTCTTGATTGATAATCCTATCATACCATGCGCAGCGGTACATGGCAAGTAAACAGATTGTAAATACTGCTCAAAAGCAATCCCTTCAAGAGCAACATATTATACTTGCTCTTTTTGACAGTTTGCGGTAAAATATAGGAGTTCCCAAAAACAGGACAAAATTCGGCGGGAGCAAGCCCCCGCCCTACTAATAACCGAAAGGGGTGGAGTTATGCCTGCATTATCAGTCAGCAAGCTCGGCATGAGCTTTGGCGAGAGAACCTTATTTGAAGATATGAGCTTTGAGGTCGAGAGCCGCGACAAGGTCGGTCTCATCGGCAGAAACGGCGTGGGCAAAACTACCCTGTTCAAGATCATCTGCGGCGAGCTGGAGCCGACTGAGGGCACGATCGCGACCGAGCGCGGTCTGAACATCGGCTACATGGAACAGCACGCCTGCTCCCACGGCGAGCGCAGTATCTATGACGAGCTCGAATCCGTGTTCGGCGACCTCAAGCAGATGGAGCGCGAGATCGAGAAGATCACGATCACCATCGAGCACAGCACGGGCGATCTGACGGAGCTGATCGCGCGGCAGACGGAGCTGATCGAGCGCTTTGAGCGCGACGGCGGTCTGACCTACAAGAGCCGCACCCGATCCGCGCTGACGGGACTGGGCTTCCGCGCGGAAGAATTCGATATGCCCACCTCGGCATTATCGGGCGGTCAGCGCTCCAAGCTCAGCCTGTTAAAGCTCCTGCTGTCGGGCAGCGATCTGCTGCTCCTCGACGAGCCGACCAACCACCTCGACATCGCGTCCGTCGCATGGCTGGAGGGCTTTTTACGCGATTTCAAGGGCGCGATGATCATCATCAGCCACGACCGCTACTTCCTCGATTCGGTCACCAACAAGACCGTCGAGATCGAGCATAAAAAGTGCATGACCTACAAGGGCGCTTACTCCGACTTCATCAAAAAGAAGCAGGCGTATGAAAAGGCGCTCGAGAACAAATATAAAAACGACCTCAAAGAGATACAGCGCATCGAGGGGATCATCGAACAGCAAAAACGCTGGAACCGCGAGCGCAATATCCGCACTGCGGAGAGCAAGCAGAAGGAGATCGACCGTATCAAGGCGCAGATGGTCGAGCCCGACGGCGCGCTGGAGGGCATCCGTATGCGCTTTGAGCCGCGTCACGAAAGCGGCAACGATGTGCTCATGGCAAAGGAGCTGAGCAAGTCCTTCGGCGACAAGCACCTGTTCCGCCATGTCGATCTGCACATCACCAAGGGCGAGCGCGTGTTCATCCTCGGCGATAACGGCTGCGGCAAGACGACGCTCTTCCGCATCCTGAACGGCAAGCTGCGCCCCGATACCGGCGAATACGAATACGGCGCGATGGTGGATGTGGGCTACTTCGACCAGATGCAGGAGAATCTGAATCTCAACAACACCGCCATCGACGAGATCTGGAACACCTATCCGCGCATGACCGAGACTAAGATCCGCACCTCGCTCGCGGCGTTCCTGTTCAAGGGCGACGAGGTCTATAAGCCTCTGTCCGCGATGAGCGGCGGCGAGAGAGCGAGGATATCGCTGTTGAAGCTCATGCTCGGCGGCTGTAATCTTCTTCTGCTCGACGAGCCGACCAACCACCTTGACTCGAACTCACGAGAAGCGTTGGAGGACACCCTGCGCGATTATGAGGGCACCTTGCTGATCATCAGTCATGACCGCTACTTTATCAATAAGCTTGCCGACCGTGTGCTGGCGATGACAAAGGACGGCGTCACCGAGTACCTCGGCAACTACGATAACTATCTGGAGCGCGTCACACAGCAGTCCTTCCCCGCTCCCGATCAGCCGCAGAAGAAGAAAGCGGAAAAGCCGCTGAACGATTATCAGCTCAAAAAACTGCGCCAGAGCGAGGAGCGCAAAAGAAAGACCCGCCTCGCGAAAACAGAGGCGGAGATCGAAGAGCTGGAATCGGCGACCGAAGGATTGCAGACAAAGCTCGCCGAAGAAGCCGTGCAGAGCGATTATGAACAGCTCATGGAGCTGACCGCTCAGCTCGAAGAAAAGCAGGCGCGTCTGGAAGAATTGTACGAGCTTTGGGAAGAATTGCAGGAGGAATAAGCCAAGCCCTACAGTAAACGTTTCAGTAAATTTGTAGGGGAGCGGCTTGCTGCTCCCGCGGCAGTGCATCGGTCAAGATGTCATGTCAGTTAAGGAGATGTGCGTTTTCGTAGGGATGGTCATTGACCATCCGCAGAATAACGGGCGTTCCTGATATCGAAAGCGTGAGATAGCGGAGACGTGTTCCTGCCATGCGGACGACCGATGGTCGTCCCTACGGGGAAATTGATTTGCTTCGCGATTCAGTGACATATAACGGAAAGCATCGGGAGGAGCAAGCCCCCGCCCTACAGTACAGGTTTCAGCGAATTTGTAGGGGAGCGGCTTGCTGCTCCCGCGGCAGGGCGTCGGTAAAGATATCATGTAAGTTAAGGAGATGTGCGTTTTTGTAGGGTACGGCATAATTGATTTGCTCCGTGTTAGGTGACATATAGCGGAAACAATTCGGGAGGAGCAAGCCCCTCCCCTACAGGAAACGTCGCAGAGGATTTGTAGGGGTCGGCGCCCTCGACGACCCAAAACATGGCGTTGGATAAGATGTCATGTCAGTTGAGAAGATGCGCGTTTTCGTAGGGATGGTCATTGACCATCCGCAGAATAACGGGCGTTCCTGATATCGAAAGCGTGAGATAGCGGAGAAATGTTCCTGCTATGCGGACGACCGATGGTCGTCCCTACGGGGAAATTGATTTGCTTCGCGTTTGGTGGCATATAACGGAAAGGTTGCGGTACGTCGCGAGCGCCGTACCCTACGCCAAAATTGATTTGCTTCGCGGTTAAGTGACATATACCGGAAAATACCGGAAAACATCGGGAGGGTCGAGACCCTCCCCTACAAAGGGTTTCATCTGCTTCGCATTTTGCCGATATTGATCGGAAAGGTTTCGGGAGGAGCATTCCTCGGCGGAGACGCCTTTCTCTAAGCGAAAACGGCAACCATTTTGTCCGCTTCGCGGACATTTCCCCTATCAGGGGAATCTCCCACTGTCACTTCGTGACGTCTCCCCAACTGGGAGCACCCCTCCCCTACATTAATATCACAACAGCATCATCACATAACAAAAACCTCCCTTATCGAAAGGGAGGTTTCTTCATTCATCTTACTTTTTGTAGATCTCCGCGATGGGGGCTTCTTCCTGATAGATCTTGACGTACTCGCTCGGGGCACAGCCGTAAACGCTCTTGAACACCGTGATGAAGCTCTTCACACTCGGAAAGCCGTTTTCCAATGATGCGCGGGTCTCGCTCATACCGTTCTGCTGGATATCGATCAGGGTGTTTTCCAACCGCACGGAGTTGAGATAATTCTTGAACGTCTTTCCCGTCATCGCCGAAAAATAGCGCGAGAAATAGGTCGGCGTCAGACCGACAAAGGAGCTGATCTCCTCGAGGTTGATCCGCTCGCGGTAATTATCCTTGATGTAGTCGATCGCCTTGGCGATGTAATCGGGGCCGTTCTCACTGCGTACCGTATCGGGATCGAGCTCGCGCGGTTCTCTGCACTTGGTGAACAGATTCATCAGGATCTGTGCCATCGCGCAGGACATCTTGAGCTTGGAGAACTCCGAGGGATTCTCCGCCTCAAAGACCAGCGCCTTGAGCAGGTCGCGCACACGCGCGCGGGTCTGTTCATTCTTATTGACGTCGAAATAATAGTTGTCGAAGTCGGGGAAATACGACTTGATGTAATTGTAGGAGAACAGCACCACCAGATACTTGACGGGTTCATCGGGCTCCTTGCCGCAGGTCTGGTGCACATCCTCGCTGTTGATCAGGATGTAATCCCCGCCGTAAAGATCCTTGTCCTCGCCGCCGAGATTCGTCCACATACAGCCGCGGATGATATAATCGATCTCGAGATTCTTGTGCCAATGCTTGTTGGTGAAGCAATCACGACCGGGCTTTTCATACAACAACACCTTACCCGGCAGATTGTCATCCGCAGTCACGATCTCATACTTTCCCTTATAGTTAGCGGCCATGATCTCACCTCGCTTCTATCAATGAGTCATTGCGAAGCCCAAAGGCTCCCTTTCCTAAGGAGATTCCCCTGTTAGGGGAAATGTCCGCAAAGCGGACAAAAGGGTCTGCTGCCTCCGCTGAGGAGGGCTGTCGGCGGACACGTGTGTCTGCTGACTGAGGGTTTAGGCTTTGCAATCTCAACAGATGATGACTTGTATTTATATTACCATATTTTGTCACAATAGTCAAATTTTATCTTGATTAGCGGGTTTTGTTATTGTATAGTAATAGAAGAAAGATTTGGGGTGAACGACATGAAACGGATCTTATGTGCTGTATTGGCGCTTGTGATATTGCTCACCGTCAGCTCGTGCAAGCTCTATACGCCCAAGCAATACGCGGAGGGTGAGGCGAACGCCAAGCTGATCGTGCATTTCATCGATGTGGGACAGGGTGACAGCATCCTGCTCGAATCCGACGATGAATTCGTGCTGATCGACGCGGGAGAACGCGGCAGCGGCGACACGGTATCGAGCTACATCAACGAGCGCGGCGCGGATGAATGGAAGTATGGCAGCGCGACCCATCCCCACACCGACCATATGGGCGGTATGCGGACGGTGCTCGATGATATCGCGGCGGAGAATTTCATCACCGTAGAGACCGACTGCGCCACCAACACATGGATCAAGCTTCTCCAAACGGTGGAGGAAAAGAAGATCAATTACATCGACGCCAAATCGGGCGATACCTACACCTTCGGCAGCGCGAGCTTCACGATCTTAGCGCCGAATTCCGACAACTACGACGGCTACAACAACTACTCGGTCGTCACCAAGGTCACCTGCGGAGACATCAGCTTTATGCTCACGGGTGACGCGGAGAAGGAAAGCGAATATGAGATGGTTTCTTCCGGCGCTGATCTGCGCGCCGATGTGCTCAAATGCGGCCACCACGGCTCGTCCACCTCGACGACCGCCAAGTTCCTCAAGGCGGTGAACCCCTCCTATGCCGTGATCTCCTGCGGCAAGGATAACGACTACGGTCATCCGCATAAGGAGACCCTGCAAAAGCTCAACGCGTTGGACACCACGATCCTGCGCACCGATCAGATGGGCACCATCGTCGCCTATACCGACGGCACGGGGCTGAGCTTCAGCGCCGCCAACAACAACCTGCCCACCGAGATCAACAAGGCAGAGAAAGATGACACGACCGCAAAGGCGGCCGAGCCGCAGGAAGCAAGCTACATCGGCAACAAAAACAGCCATGTATTCCACACCCCCGACTGCAGCGGCGTGAAGAACATGAGCGAGAAGAACAAGGTCACCTTTGAGAGCCGTGAGGCGGCAGTAGAAGCGGGATATCATCCGTGCTCCTCCTGCAATCCGTAAGAAATATAATAAAAATTTGGTTGAGATTGCCACAGCCCGCATATCGATCGTCATTGCGAGGAGGGTTTGACGCGCGTGTCAAACCCGACGCGGCAATCTCAACCTTAACTCTGCGGGCTTCGCAATGACGAATGAATAAGATGCGTAAACTGTTTGAATTTGAAGCGCCCAACGTATGGACGGCGCTGGCACAAGCCGACAAGCCGATCGTCCTGTACGGAATGGGCAACGGCGCCGACAAGGTGTTGGATGAATTGGAAAAACGAAATATCAAAGCCGCGGGCGTGATGGCGAGCGACGACTTTTGCCGCTATCAGGAATACCGCGGATTTACCGTGCAGAAGCAGAGCGACTTTGAGCGGCAATTCGATGACTTTATGATCGCGCTGTGCTTCGGCAGCTCACTGCCCGATGTGACGGCGCATATCCGCCATGTCGCCGAACAGCACAGGTTGCTCATCCCTAACATCTCCGTTGCGGGAGAGAACTTGATGACGGACGCTTTTATCGCTGAACATCGGCAGGAGATTGAACAGGCATATTCCCTGCTCGCGGATGAAGCCTCACAGATCGTTTTCAAGGGTGCGCTCGATTTCTACTATACCGGCGAGCTGAAATACCTTGACGCGATCGAGAGCGATAAGGACGAGGTGTTTGAAAAAATCCTGCGGCTGAAAGATGAGCGTTATCTCGACCTCGGCGCTTATCGCGGCGACACGGTGGACGAATTCCTGCGCTATACGGACGGGTACGAAAGCATCACCGCCGTCGAGCCGAACCCGAAGAATTATCAAAAGCTGTGCGAGCATATCGCCGATCTCGAAAACGCGACCGCGCTCCATGCCGGGATCGCCGACCGTGTCGGCACGATGACGATCAGCAAGAAGGCGGGTCGGATGCCGGTGCTGGGCGATACAAACGGCGTGGAGATCCCGGTGACGACCGTGGATCAGATCGACTGCTCCCCCACCTACATCAAGATCGACATCGAGGGGATGGAGCACCAAATGCTCAGCGGAGCGGCGCGGACTTTGCGCGCGATGAAGCCGAAGCTGAACCTCGCCGCCTATCATCGTACGGAGGACTTCTTCTCGCTGATCCTCCGACTGCATGAGATCGATCCCGACTACCGGATCTATCTGCGCAAGCACCCGTATATCCCCTGCTGGGATCTGAATATCTACGCAGTGTAAAAAAAGCCTCCCTTTGGTAAAGGGAGGTGGGCAATTCGTGTGCGAATTGGTCGGAGGGATTGTATGGATCGCCGATCATCATGGCACAACCTTATCATAATTTGGTTTCTCCCGCGACACAAGTGTCACGGTCTGTCAATTATGCAATCCCTCAGCTTCGCAAGCTCAGCAGCTCCCTTTACCAAAGGGAGCCTTTTTTGATGGGAGCTTGATATTGATCAGCACTACGGACAGGAACACCAGCGCGACGCCCAGATAGCCGAAGGGCACATTGAGCGGTTCGCTGAACACCACCGCGCCGATGATCGTCGCCACCACAGGCTCGACCGTCGCGATGATGGACGCGGTGCTCGACGCGATATACTTGAGCCCGAGCGTATAGAACACATACGGCAACACGCACGACACCAAGGCGAACAACAGCGCGTAGCCCGCACTGCCCCAATCGGCGAACACCACCTTGACGACGTGACGGATGTCGGTCACACACAGGCAGAATACCGCCGAGAACAGAAAGGTGTAGAGCGTGATGGTGAACGGCTCGTATCCCCTGTTCAGCGCGAAGCGCGAGAAGATCGAATACAGCGCGTAGCAGATCCCCGATCCCAGTCCGAAGAGGAATCCAAAGAGAGTGACGCTGAGCGTCCCGCCGATCACGCCGGTCGTCATCGCACAGCCCAAGACCGCCAGCACCAGTGAGATCGCCTTGGGGATCGTCATCTTCTCTTTGAAAAAGATCAGCGAGAACAGCATGACGAACGCGGGCGCGGTATAGAGCAGGACAGCCGCGACGGATAGGGAGCTTAATTCTATTGAAGAAAAATAACAGTAGGTGAACAGCCCGACGCTGATCACGCCCGATCCGATAAATATCCAGATATCCTTCAGGTGAATGATAAACAAGCGCCGCTTGTAGATCAGCACGAACAGCGCGAACAGGATCGCCGCGATCACCATACGCACGGCGACGGTCTGCATGGAGCTCAGCCCCAAAGCGTTATACCGCCGCACGAAGATGCCGATACATCCCCATAGGGTACCGGCAAGCAATACAAAGAATACAGCCAACCGCTTCATATTCCCTCCAAGGTAAACAAATAAGAATAATGGTAGTCGCAAAAGCAAACAGAATGAAAGATCACATTCGAATACACTTATGATCGTTCTATCTTACCAACGCGGCAACCCTCCGTCTCGGACATGCGTGTCCGAGCCACCTCCCTTAGGAAAGGGAGGCTTTTACACCATAAAATCCTCGATTGTCAATTCATCCTGACAGCACGCGAGCAGCAGCTTCATATACGCGCACTCGGGGGCGATATCATAGAGCGGGATCGCACCCGCGTCGATGGCGTCGACTGTAGTTTGATAGCGTTTTCTGCCGCTGTGGAGCGGCGCGAGGAATACCGGGAGCTCGGGATGCGCCTGCATCCACGGCACAAAGCGGTCGGCATCCAGCGTCCCGCTGTGGTACAGTGTATGCAATACCGCCCTCACTCCGTCCGTGCCGATCCGTGAATAATCCTGCATGGGATATGCCGTCAGCATCAAAGCATTGTCAGCGATTCGCGGCAGGTGACCGCGGTCGAACACCCGCGGGATATGCTGTGAGATATAGGAGCGCCTCTCTTGCAAAGCGCCGTTTTCAAACACACCGTAAGCGCCGTGGAAACTGTCGAAATCATCGAAAAAGTCCGACTGCCTGAGATCTGTGGCGGCGTGTACATACAGCACACCGTCCGTGTTGCGGTACGGCACCAGCACGCCGCGCGCGCCCTGACCGATCAGGTCGACGGCACAGGAAAAGTTTTCATACCCGTTGCTGTCGGGCGCGGTCAGGATCTTGTTCGCCGCGACGATCATCACCGGGATCGGACAATCGCCGAGCAGCAGACCGACAAAAGCGGAAAGATAAGCGAGGCTGTCGCTGCCCGCCGTGACGATCACACCATCATAGGCGGCGGTATCGACGTCAAACAGCGCCTTAGCCAGTGTGTTGCAATCAGTGCACGAAAGGCTTTCGCTGAGGATGTTCAGCGGATGAACGGTATCGAATCGAACGTCACCATGCTCCGATCTATAGCGGTCGACGACCGCGCTTCTGCCGTCACGGCGCACGTTGATACTGTCGCCGTCAAAGGACGAGCCGATCGTGCCGCCGGTCATGATCAGTAAAATGTTCATGGTTAACCTCAACTTACAGGAAATAGTAAACAGCCTTCCCCTCGAGGGGAAGGTGGGCTTTTTGGCTCCCAAAGAGCCAAAAAGGTCGGATGAGGTGGAAACCTTTCCAATATAGCAATTAATAGGATTAAGAAGAAACGTTTCCACCTCATCCACCGCAAGCGGTTCCCCTTCCCCTCAAGGGGAAGGCATTTTTCTTGCTTCTAAAAGAAGCCCGCCGAAAAGGCGGGCGTTACTTTTATGATGCGTTTTATTTCTTCTCTAATTCCTCGAGAATGACTTTCTTGATGTTGGGAGCGGTGAGTCCGAAGATATCCAGCAGTTCCTTAGCGGGACCCGAATAGCCGAATTCATCATAGACGCCGATCCTGCGGACAGGCACGGGGCACTCGGAGGAGGTGACCTCGCATACCGCGTCAGCCAAGCCGCCGATCACATTGTGCTCCTCGACAGTGATGATCCTGCCGGTCTCCTGAGCCGCTTTGATGATGATCTCACGGTCGATGGGCTTGATGGTGTGGATGTTGATCAGGCGCACGCTCTTGCCCTCTTTTCTCAGCTCGTCAACAGCCTTGAGGCTCTCGAGCACGCACAGACCGGTCGCGATGACGGTGATATCCGCGCCCTCGCGCAGGGTGATACCCTTGCCCCAATGGAACTCATAGGTCTCGGGGTCGTTGAAGCTGTCGATCGCCAGTCTGCCCAGACGGATGTAGACAGGGCCCTCATACTCGAGCGCCGCCTTGGTAGCCGCCTTCATCTCCCAGTGGTCGGCGGGATTGAGCACGACCATGCCGGGAATGGTACGCATGATACCGATATCCTCAAGGCACTGGTGGGTCGCGCCGTCCTCACCGGTAGAGATACCGGCGTGAGAACCCGCGATCTTTACATTTAAGTTCGGATAAGCAACAGAGTTGCGGATCTGCTCAAACGCTCTGCCGGTAGCGAACATCGCAAAGGAAGCCGCTACGGGAGTTTTGCCGGAAGCCGCCAGACCTGCCGCTACGCCGACCATGTTCGCCTCCGCGATACCGCAGTCAAAGAAACGGTCGGGATGTGCGTCGCGGAAGATCGCGGTGTTGGTCGCCGCCGCGAGGTCAGCGTCCAGAACAACGATGTCGGGGCGAGAATCAGCTAATTCGCTCAGAGCCTCGCCGAAGCTCACGCGTGTTGCCTTGGTAATGATTTCTGCCATCTTACGCCTCCAGTTCCGCGAGCTGTGCTTCCAGCTCAGCCATCGCTACCTTGAATTCATCCGCGTTGGTCGCCTTGCCGTGCCAGCCGACCTGGTTCTCCATAAAGGATACGCCCTTGCCCTTGACCGTCTTCATGATGATCGCAAAGGGCTTGTCGGAGGCTTTCGCCTGCGCCATCGCGTCTTCGATCTGATCAAAATCGTGACCGTCGATGATGACGGTGTCAAATCCGAAGGACTCGAACTTGGTGTCGAGCGGCTCAACGCCGCCGATCTCAGCGGTGGTGCCGTCGATCTGCAGACCGTTGCAGTCTACGATGATCGTCAGATTGTTGAGGTTGTGGTGACCGGCAAACATCGCCGCCTCCCATACCTCGCCTTCCTCGCACTCGCCGTCGCCGAGCACGGAATATACGCGGTAATCTTTATGATCCATCTTTGCGGCGAGCGCCATACCGCAAGCGGCGGAAACGCCCTGTCCCAAAGAACCGGAGCTCATATCGATACCGGGGGTACCCTTCATATCGGGATGACCCTGTAACATGGCTCCGACATGGCGGAGCACTTCGAGTTCTTTCCAGTCAAAATAGCCCTTGAGCGCCAAAACGGCGTACAGGCTCGGACAGCAATGTCCCTTAGATAATACAAAACGGTCTCTGTCAGCCCAATCGGGATTGGCGGGATCTACGTTCATCTCCTTAAAATACAGATAAGTGAACATGTCCGCCGCCGACAGCGAGCCGCCCGGATGTCCGGATTTCGCGTGAAATGTACCGATGATGGCGCCCATTCTCGCCTTGCAAGCGAGAATCTCGAGATTTCTCTTTTCAGCCTGATTCATCCTTATGCCTCCCCAAAATAATCCAGCATTTACAGAGCGGTCGTATAGCACACCACTCCAGAATACAATCATACTCTACCACATTTTTCTCAAAATATTTTTCATTATGTGAAAAAAGCCGAAAATAGGTCAATTATATTGAAACTACCTAAAAATTGTGGTACAATCCCATCGTAAAGGAGCGAAATGTATATGTTGCTGACTGCCGATATCGGGAATACCAATATCAAGTTTGGTATCTTCAACCATAGGGAGCTGATCCGTACACTGACCATCTCCTGTAACAAGGCAAAAACCGCCGATGAATACGGAGTGGAGCTATACTCGCTGATCCGCGTGATGGGCATCCACCGTGATGATTTTTCCGGCTGTATCATCAGCTCCGTCGTTCCGCTCATCACCACACGCATCGAGGACGCCGTGCGCGATATCCTCGGCGTGGATTCCGTCATCGTCGGCCCCGGCGTCAAGACGGGACTGAACATCTGCATCGAAGATCCGTCCACCCTGGGCGCGGATCTGGTATGCGCCTGTGTCGCCGCGAACGCCTATAACAAGCCGCCGATGATCGTCATCAGCATGGGTACGGCGACCGTATGGTGCGTGATCGATCAACACGGCAACATGATCGGCTGTCCGATCGCCCCGGGTCTGTCCATCTCGCTGGAGGCGCTGACCAAGAACACGGCGCTGCTGCAGGGGGTCAACTTCACCGCTCCGACGTCCGTCATCGGTAAAAATACCGACAAAAGTATCCGCGCGGGCGTGGTATGGGGCACGGTGTGCATGATCGACGGCATGATCGACAAGATCGAAAAGGAACTCGGTCAGGAATGTCATGTCATCGCCACCGGCGGACTCGCCAAAACGATCATCAGCCACTGTGAGCACAAGATCGAGCTGCATGAGAACCTGATTCTCAACGGTCTGTGCCGGATCTATGAGAAAAACAAAAAAGGTTGATGGCGAAAGACGAATGATGAATGGTTAACACACGATTCCGCTCTCACCTGATTATTTCAATACTAATCTAAAACGCGAAGCGTTTCCCGAAACCATTCACCATTCACTATTCACCATTCACCATATATTATTGCGCTTCACCTCGTCGATCATTTCGACAATCATGAGGGAGGCAGCAGGAGGTTTTTTATGTCAAACGCAACAACCAACAAACAGCCCAAATTTTTTAAACCGATTTTCGCGGCTATGCTCAGCGCATTGATTCTGCTGATGACCTTTACAGGTATCGGTTACATCCCTATCGGACCGTTGAAATTAACTTTCAATGTGCTTCCGGTAGCAGTCGGCGCGGTTATTTTGGGACCGGCATACGGCGCATTATTAGGAGGCGTATTCGGACTTTCAAGCTTCATTACATGCTTCGGTATGGACGCATTGGGAACGATCTTTCTCAGCATCAATCCGTTTCTTCTGTTCATCATGTGCTTTGTACCGAGAGTTCTTTGCGGATTACTCCCGGGTCTTCTGTTTAAGGCATTTCCGAAAACAGGCGCCGGAGAGGTGTTTGGATCTGCCATTTGCTGTATGCTTACCGCTGTATTGAATACCATTGGTTTCTTATCTTTGATGTGGATTTTCTTTGCCAACGATTTAGCAACTAATCCTAACGTACTTGAATTGCTCGGTGGCGCTTCTGTTACCAGTATCATCACATTATTTGTGATGTTTGCAGGAGTGAACGCGCTGATCGAAGCCGGTATCAATCTGGTTTTAGGCTCCGCGATTTGTAAAGCACTGTTTGTTCTTATCAAGAAATTCAACTAATACGACAAAGCGCTCTGTATCACACGGTACAGAGCGCTGTTTTTATTCACTATCATATTGATCCGTTTCTTCCGTCGGTTCGGGAGCGGGCGGATCATCCGGCTCGGGGAGTGCTTCCCCGGGCTTTTCTTCATTTTGTTTTGCTTTGTCCTTTGACCTTTTGCCGATGAGGATGCCCAGCCATACCAGCCCACCGATCAACAGCGGGATCCCCGCGCCGATCAGTATCCATTTGAGTACGCTGTCACTTCGCCGCAGGTCAAAGATCCCGGGCGGCGTTTCTTCTTCGTCCTCGCCGATGCTGAGATCGGAACCGCCCGCGCCGCGTTTGGAGGTCGCAATACCGGAGGAGGTCCCGTCGGTGCGGCTCACCTTGGCGGCGGCCTCGACGTCATCCTTGCCGAGCTTGACGGTCAAAGAATGATCGTTCCAATCGGACAACAGCTTTTTGTCCGCGTCTGCCGCCTGAGACATATGCAGGGTGAAGTCGGTCGAGCCCTCTTTGAGTGCCTTGAACGACACACGGCAGAGCTTTCCGCTGACCGATTTTTCGGAGGCGTAGGCAAAGGAGACCTTGCCCTTCTGTGAATGATCGCGCACCGTTGCCGCGCTGTCGTCGGCAACAACGGAATAATAGCCGACCATATCATCCGCAAAGCGCAGTTCAAACACCGCCGCGGTCACTTCGCGGGCGCTGTACACATCGATATAAAAGACGGCGCTTCTCTCCGAACGGGGCGTGTATTCGATGGAGCAATCCTGCGCCGCATAGCAGGTGCAAAACGGCAGGAGCCATATCAGCAGAAGCGCAAATGTGATCAGTCTGATCGGTTGAGATTGGACGCGTACGTCTTTTTCTCGCGCTGGCATTTTATGTTGAGATCGCCACAGGGCTGAAGCCCATCGCAATGGTTTATTCGGTTGAGATTGCCACAATCCTTGCGGATTTCGCAATGACTGATTTGGTTGAGATTGCCACAATCCTAACGGATTTCGCAATGACATTTTATATTGAGCACGCTTCATATCACCATACCGCCGTTAACGGAAAGAACCTGTCCCGTGATGAATCGGGCTTTTTCGGACGCGAGGAACAGTACCGCGTCGGCGATATCCTCGGGAGAGCCGAGGCTTGTCAGAGGTGTTTCATCCTTCAAGGCGGCAACATCCTCGTCGGAGAAGCCCGCCATCATATCGGTCATCACCACGCCGGGCGATACCGCGTTAATGCGTACACCGGAGGGTCCGACCTCCTTCGCGAGCGCCTTGGTCAGACCGATCACGCCCGCCTTCGCGGCGGAATACGCCGCCTCGCAGGACGCGCCGACCTCGCCCCACATCGAGGCGATATTGACGATCACGCCGCTGTGGGCGCGGATCATATCGACGAGCGCCTCGCGGCAGCAGTAAAATGCGCCGGAGAGATCGGTATCGATCAGCCGCCGCCACTCATCGTCGGTCATATCGGTCAGCAGTCCCACATGAGCGATACCGGCGTTGTTGACGAGGACGTCTACAGTGCCCAGCTCCTTGCGGACGGCAGCAAACATCCCTTTGACCTGCGCGCTGTCGGCAACATCCGCCTGTACGGCAAACGCTTTGACGCCGAGAGCTTCGATCTCTTTGACAAGCGCGAGTGCCTTTGCTTCACTGCGGCAGTAATTCAGCGCCACATCATAGCCCGCCTTTGCAAAGGATAACGCGCATTGCGCCCCGATCCCGCGGGACGCGCCCGTGATCAATACCGTACTCATAATTCAGCCTCCGTATAAACTTCTCCGGTGCAAGCAGCGGAGTATTTGACCCTTTTTAATCGGTTGAGATTGCCACAGGTCGCATTTCAAATTGTCATTGCGAGGAGGAACATTGTTCCGACGTGGCAATCTCACCCTTAACGATTGCGCCCTTCGCAATGACTATTTTGAATAAAGGCAACACCGCGTCATTCAGTTGTGCGGTGTTGCCTTGCGTTGATCAAATAATCTCAGTTAATTTCTTTTCCACGCCGCGGGCATGAAGATCAGCAGGAACGGATAGAGCTCCAGACGTCCCGCGAGCATATTGAAGCAAAAGACGATCTTGGAGAACACGGTGAAGCCCGCGTAGTTACCGGTGGAGCCGACGACGTTCATACCGGGACCGGTGTTGTTCAAGGTCGCCAGAACACTGGAAAAGCTCGTCATAAAATCAAAGCCGTTCAAGGAGATCAGGATCGTCGTGACGATGACGATCGCCATATAGATCGCGAAGAACACGCTGACGGAACGGCTCACCTCGTGGGTGACCTTTTTGCTGTCCATCTTGACGGTATGGACGGTGCGCGGATGCAGGATCAGGGTGAATTCCTTTTTGATGCCCTTGAGCAGGATGACAAAGCGCGATACCTTCAAACCGCCGCCGGTAGAACCGGCACAGGCGCCGATACAGGTCGCGATGAGCACCAGCGTTTTGGAGAACTCCGGCCATTTGTTGACGTCGGTGATCGCCATACCGGTGGAGGATTCGATCGAGGTGATATAGAAATAACTCTGGTGGAACGACTGGAAGAAGCTGCCCTCAAACATCCCGTGAGAGGACAGATCGATCGCGATCGCCACGGTAAAGGCAAGGGTGAGCCCGATATAGACCCACAGCTCCTCGTTCTTGAACGCCTGCTTGAAACGGCGGGAGAGGATCGCGATATAGACGTAAAAATTGACGCCGAACAGCATCATAAAGATCGCGACGACCGTTTGCAGATACGGGCTGAAACGCGCCATCGAATCGTTGTAGACCATAAAGCCGCCGGTACCCGCCGTGGAGAACGAGGTGGTCACCGCGTCGAACAGGTTCATCCCGCCGAACAACAGCAGGACACATTCAAATACGGTCAGGCCGCAGTAGATCGCGTACAGCAGCGCCGCGTAGTTGCGGAGCTTGGGCATACTTTTGTTGACGGAGGGGCCGGTGGATTCCGCTTTCATCAGGTTGATCGACTGGTTCGCGCCCAGACGCGGGATGATTGCGAGCAGGAACACGACAACGCCCATGCCGCCCAGAAAATGGGAGAAGCTGCGCCAGAACAGCATACAGCGGGGCAGGTGCTCGATCTCGGTCAGGATCGTGGCGCCCGTCGTGGTAAAGCCGGAGACCGTCTCGAAAAACGCGTCGACAAAATGCGGGATCGTTTGGGAGATCCACAGCGGCAGACAGCCCGCCAGCGACAGCAGCAGCCACGAAAACGCCGTTGCCGCAAAGCCGTCCTTGAGGTACATCACGTTGCTCTGCGGCTTTTTAATGACCATCAGAACGCCGATCGCGATCATGACAAGTCCGATGATGATAAAGTACTTGAGATCCGCCCATTCGTGATAGCAGACGCCGACGAGGGTGGACAGCTGCATACAAGCGCCCTCTATCACCAGTACCCAGCCGAGGATATAAACAATTAACCGTTTATTCATATTGCTTCTCCGTCAATCGTTTCGTGTAATACAGCGCCCACGGCAAAACCGTGAGCGTCAAAGGAAAGATGCAGACCGGATCGGCCTTTATCTCAATATATCTTTCAGGTCGGCAAGGCCCTTGTGCTTGGTGATCACAATGACCCTGTCACCCGGCTCGATGGTATCGTTACCGCCGGGCATGATCAGCTTACCGCCGCGGCTGACACAGACGATCTGCAGATCGTTTTTCAGATTCAGCTGTGCCAGCGGTACGGAGGTGACGGCGCTCTTATCTCTGACGATGAATTCCAGCGCCTCGGCACGGTCGTTGTTGACCTTATACATCGTTTCGACGTTGTTGCCGACGGTGTTCTGCATACCGCGGACATAGCGCGCGATATACTCACCGGTGAGCTGCTTGGGACGGATCACGCTGTCCAGCGGCAGGGTATCCACCACGGAGGAGAACTTGAGGTTGCCGAGCTCCGTGATGACCTTTGCTCTCTCGTTGACCCGCTTGACATAAAGCGAGGCGAGCAGGTTCTCTTCATCGGTATTCATCAGGCACACCACGCCGTCCGCGCGGTCGATATGCTCGCTTAGCAGCATATCCTCATCCATCGCGTCGGCGTTGATGATCATCACGCCGTTCAGATTATCGGAGAGCTCCTCACAGCGGACGGGATCCTTTTCGATGATCCTGACGTTGACCCCGGCTTCATGCAGGATCTTCGCCAGATAAAAGCCGATCTTACTGCCGCCGAGGATAAAGACGGAACGACCCTTGTTCGAGATCGTTCCCAGTGTTTTGAGCAGCTTAGCCGCCGCGCCGGAGGGTGCGACAAAGGATACCATATCGTTCGCCTGCATGACAAAATCGCCGTTGGGGATATAGACCTCGCCGTCTCTCTCGACAAAAACGATGCGCACCTTGCCCTTGAGGATAGAGGCGCAGTCCGCGACCTTCTTGCCCGAGATGGGCGTCGATTCATTCAGGCGGATCTTGATGAAATCCACGTGACCCTTCGCGAAGGAGCTGATCTTTACCGCGCCGGGGAACTTGACCAGACGGGAGATCTCGGAGGCGCAGGTGTATTCGGGGTTGATCGCCAGAGTGAGCTTGAGCTGTCCCTTGATCTTATCCACATCGTGGATGTATTCGGGATTGCGCACGCGCGCGATCGTCGAGCCGATGCCGGCGTTCTTAGCGAGCAGACAGGTGTAGAGGTTCAGCTCATCCGTCGCGGTGACGGCGATCAGCAGATCCGCCGATTCGACCCCTGCCTCATGCAGCACGGTATAGGTCGCGCCGTTACCCTGTATTGCCATGACGTTCTGGGTATCGGCGATCCTTTCGAGCGCGTCATACCGCTCGTCGATCACGGTCACGGAATGGCCTTCTTCGTTGAGCTGTTCCGCGATCGAGCGACCGACACGGCCGCATCCTACGATAATGATATTCATAAAAATTACCTCGCCAAATGATCTTATCGTATCTTAATCATCAATCACTACAGGGCTGAACACGCGTGTTTGCTCTGTGCGATGACTGTTTTGAAGCATCAGAATTTAAAGCACTTTCGAAGCTTCTTATACTCGCCGAGCACCAAAAGCGACATGTCTTTTGTCAAAACCGTATCCGGTCTGACAATAAAGCTCATCACGTCATTTTCCCGGATGCCGATGATGGTCAGCTCGAATTTTCTTCTGACGTCCAGCTGAAGGATCGTCTTGCCGATCCACTCGTCGGGGATGGTGACCTCATAGATCGAATGGGTGTCATCGAGCTGGATATATTCAAGCAGATGATCGGAGCTGTAGCGGATCGCCGCCCAACGCGCGACCTGCTTTTCGGGATAGACCACTTTATCCGCACCGTTGCGCAGGAGGAACAGCTCCTGACCGTCGCGTTCCGCTCGCGCGACAACAAACTTCGCGCCGAGCTCCTTTAACAGATAGGTCGTTTCCAGAGAGCTCTGAAAATCGTTGCTGATCGTGACGAAGCAAACGTCAAAATTATTGATGCCGAGCGAGCGCAGATACGCCTCGTTGGTGCTGTTGCCGATCTGGGCGTCCGTGACGAACTCCAGCGCGTTGTTGACCCTGTCTTCATCGTGATCGATGCCGAGCACATCGTGTCCGAGCTGAGTGAGCTGGATCGCGATATTGCGTCCGAATCTTCCGAGTCCGATCAATAAAATAGATTTCATGTTAATCTCCTTGTAACGTTTCTATTATCCTACCGTGATCGATTCTTTCGGCAGCTTGGTCAGCTTCATGGTCGAGCCGGACAGCGCCGCGTAGATAATGGTCAGACCGCCGACTCTGCCGAGGAACATCAACAGGATAAGGATCACCTGTGAGATCACGCCGAGTCCCGGGGTGATGCCGAGCGTCAGTCCGACGGTGCCGACCGCCGACGCGGTCTCAAAGATACACACGCCGAACGGCAGATCCTCGACCATTGAGATCACCGCCGCGCTGAAAAAGCAAAGCGTGAAGTACATCAGAAAAAGCGTGGTAGCCGTTTTGACGGTGCCCGACTCGATCCTTCTGCCGAAGCATTCGGGATCTTCCTTTCTCTTGAAGGAAGCGATCGCGTTTTTGAACAGCACAGCGACGGTGACGGTTTTCATACCGCCCGCCGTGGATCCGGGAGAACCGCCGATCAGCATCAGAATGATCATCACAGCCAAGCCGAATTTTGACATCGAGTTGAGGTCGAGCGTATTGAAGCCCGCGGTTCTGGGCGTGACCGCCTGAAACAGCGATCCGAATATCCTTTGAGCGATCGGCAGCTCAGCAAAATCATGGAAGAAATAGAGCAACGCCGGGATCGCGATCAAAATCGCGGAGGTCGCGATGACGATCTTGCTCTGCAGCCGATAGCGCTTGAAGCGGAATTTATTAGTGACGACGTCTCTCCACGTCATGAAGCCGATACCGCCGATGATGATCAGCAGCATGATGACGATATTGACGACAGGATGATCGGAAAGAGCGGTCAGTGAAGCGAATTTTTGATCCGGCGTGCCCATCAGATCAAAGCCCGCGTTGCAAAAGGCGGATACGGAATGGAAGATCGCCATCCATACGCCCCTCGCGCCGTGGCTTTGCACAAACACCGGCATCATAATGACAGCGCCCGTCAGCTCGATGATCGCGGTGCCCTTGACGACGAACTTGGTCAATCGGACGATACCGCCCAGACTGGGCGCGGAGATCGCGTTCTGCATGGTGTTGCGCTGGCTGAACGAGAATCGCTTGCCGGACAGCAGGACAAAGGACGCCGCCATCGTGATGACGCCCAGTCCTCCGACCTGGATCAGAGCCAGGATGATGATCTGTCCGAACAGCGACCAGTGGGTCGCGGTGTCCCGCACGATCAGTCCCGTCACACAGACCGCCGACGTAGAGGTGAACAGCGTCTGATTGAACGGTGTGACGACTCTGTCCCGTGAGGAGATGGGGAGCATCAACAGCAGCGCTCCCAAAAGGATCACCCCGACAAAGCCGAGGATGATGATCTGAAACGACGAAAGCCGCTTTTTCTTTTTGATTGGTCTGGTCATACACCCTCCTGTGTATTTTCTTCGGAATAATACCCATATGTATCTACATTCTACATCAACAGACACAGAAATTCAATAACATAATAGAAAAATAAGCGCAAAAATATGCCGTATCAAGCGATCATTCTCCGCGTGCCGTCAAAGCGGCTGACCGTAAAAGCGCAAGCCGTACAAATTGCCTAAAAATCAAAAGCGGAAAAATCTCTTTTTCTTCTTTATTTTTTTCCTATTATATGGTATACTGAACGTTATAATGGGGTGATATAGGATATTGCGTCCAACGTCACCGCTGTATCACCGAATAGAAAGGAATTGATATTATGGGTTTATTCAAAGCGCTGTTCGGCGACTACTCGTCGCGCGAATTAAAGCGTATCAAACCGATTTGCGATAAGGTCCTCGCGCTGGAGGACAAATACGCCGCGATGTCCGAGAGCGAGCTGAAATCTCAGACCGCGATCCTCAAAGAACGTCTCCAAAACGGCGAGACCACCGACGACATCCTGCCCGACGCGTTCGCGGTATGCCGCGAGGCGTCATGGAGAGTGCTGGGTATGAAGCACTTCCCCGTACAGATCATCGGCGGCATCGTCCTGCATCAGGGACGTATCGCCGAGATGAAGACCGGTGAAGGTAAAACGCTGGTCGCTACCCTGCCCGCCTACCTCAACGGTCTGACCGGCAAGGGCGTTCACATCGTCACCGTCAATGACTATCTGGCTAAGCGTGACTCCGAATGGATGGGCAAGCTCTATCGCTGGTTAGGGTTATCCGTCGGTCTGATCATCCACGACATCCCCGCGCAGGATCGCAAGGAGATGTACAACGCCGACATCACCTACGGCACGAACAACGAGCTGGGCTTCGACTATCTGCGCGACAACATGGTCGTGTACAAGGAGCAGAAGGTACAGCGCGAGCACGCGTTCGCCATCGTCGACGAGGTCGACTCGATCCTGATCGATGAGGCGCGTACCCCGCTGATCATCTCCGGTAAGGGCGACAAGGCGTCCGACCTGTATGAGCGCGCCGATCAGCTCGCCCGCACCATGAAGAAATATGTCTTTACCGAGACCGACGCCAAGGAAGATCTCGAGGAATTCTACCAGACGAACAAGATCGACTACATCGTCGACGAAAAGGCGCATACTGCTACCCTGACCCAGGTCGGCGTGAAGAAGGCGGAGGCGTTCTTCAATCTGGAGAACCTCTCCGACCCCGACAACGTCACCATCCAGCACCATGTCAATCAGGCGATCAAGGCGCACGGCTGCATGAAGAACGAGGTCAACTACGTCGTCAAGGACGGCGAGGTCATCATCGTCGACGAGTTCACCGGCCGTCTGATGTACGGCAGACGCTATAACGAGGGTCTGCATCAGGCGATCGAGGCAAAAGAGGGCGTCAAGGTCGAGAGTGAATCCAAGACCCTCGCCACCATCACCTTCCAGAACTTCTTCCGTCTGTACGGCAAGCTTTCCGGCATGACCGGTACCGCCAAGACCGAGGAAGAGGAGTTCCAGGAGATCTACAAGCTCGACGTCGTTGAGATCCCGACCAACAAGGACGTCATCCGTCTGGATCAGCACGACGCGATCTACCGCACCGAGAACGGCAAGTTCATGGCGATCATCGAAGAGATCAAGGAAGCCAACGAAATCGGTCAGCCGGTGCTGGTGGGTACCATCTCCATCGAGAAGAGTGAACAGCTCTCAAAGCTGCTCAAGAAAACCGGCATCAAGCATAACGTACTCAACGCGAAGCACCATGAGAAAGAGGCGGAGATCGTCGCGCAGGCGGGTAAGTTCGGCGCGGTCACCATCGCCACCAACATGGCGGGACGCGGTACCGATATCGTGCTGGGCGGTAACGCCGAATACATGGCGAAGGCTCAGCTGAGAAAGGACGGCTATGACGACGACGTCATCGCCGAGGCGACCGGCTTTGCCGATACCGACGACGAGGTCATCAAGGAAGCGCGTCAGAAGTATCAGGAATACTACGACAGCCATAAAGAAGAGATCAACGCCGAGGCGGACAAGGTACGCGCCGCGGGCGGCTTATACATCATCGGTACCGAGCGCCATGAGAGCCGCCGTATCGACAACCAGCTGCGCGGACGTTCCGGTCGTCAGGGCGACCCCGGTAAGAGCAAGTTCTTCCTCTCCTGCGAGGACGACCTCATGCGTATCTTCGGCGGTGAGCGGATGGCGATGATCCTCGACCGCATGAACATCGAGGAGGATCAGCCGATCGAGAGCAAGATGCTCACCAACATCGTGGAAAGCTCCCAGCAAAAGGTCGAGAGCCGCAACTTCGCGATCCGTAAATCCGTCCTTGACTACGATGACGTCATGAACCGTCAGCGTGAGATCATCTACGGTCAGCGCAATCAGGTGCTCGACGGCGAGGATGTGCACGACACCGTCGTGAAGATGGTCAACGAGACCATCGAGAACAATGTCAGCATGTTCTGCGCCGACGAGATGGATCATGAAAACTGGAACCTGCCGGGTCTGAACGAGCTGTACCGCGGCTGGCTGATCGACGAGGACAACAAGTTCAGCTTCACCAAGGATGAGCTCGAGAGAACCGATAAGGAATATCTCATTAAGGTATTGCAGGAAAGAGCCGCCAAGCTCTATCAGGAGAATGAGGAGCTGGTGGGTTCGGAGACCATGCGCGAAATGGAGCGCATCTATCTCTTGAAGAGCGTCGACACCTACTGGATGGACCACATCGACAACATGGATCAATTAAAGCAGGGTATCCGCCTGCGCGCTTACGGTCAGCGCGATCCGGTCGTCGAGTACCGTATCGAGGGCTTTGATATGTTCGACGAGATGATCGAGGCGATCCGTCAGGAGACCGCCAAGCTGATCCTCGTCGCGCCCAAGCGTGTCTATGAGATCCAGAAGAAGCGCGAGGAGCTCGAAGCCAAGCGCAGAGAAATGGAAGAAAAGGCGGCGGCAGCCCATCAGGTCGTGCTCAAAACCGAAGAGGACAGAAAGCCCAAGCCCTCGGCGGTCGAGCTGGGACTCAAGCGTGAGCAGGTGGCGAAGCCCACCGAGTTCTCCGGCGACGGCACCGTATCCGGCAACAAGACCGTCGTCAAGAAAAAGAACAAAAAGCCCGGCCCCAACGACCCCTGCTGGTGCGGCTCGGGCAAGAAATATAAAAAATGCCATAAACCGATTGATGAGGGATACAAAAGTGAGTAAGGTAAGAACAAGATTCGCGCCCAGTCCGACAGGCTTCATGCACGTCGGCAACCTGAGAACGGCGCTGTATGAATATCTGGTCGCCAAAAGTCAGGGCGGCGCCTTTGTCCTGCGTATCGAGGACACCGATCAGGAGCGCTATGTCGAGGGCGCGGTAGACGTGATCTATCATACGCTCAAGGTCGCGGGCTTACAGCATGACGAAGGCCCCGACGTGGGCGGCGACTACGGCCCCTATGTCCAGAGTGAGCGCAAGGATATGTACCTGCCCTACGCCGAACAGCTGATCAAAGAGGGTAAGGCGTACCGCTGCTTCTGCACCAAGGAGCGTTTGGAAAAGCTCCAGAATGAGACCGTCGGCGGCGGCTATGACCGTCACTGCAGGGATTTATCCGAGGCTGAAATACAAGAAAAACTGGACGCACGCGTCCCCTATGTCATCCGACAGAAGATGCCGATCGAGGGTTCCACCACCTTTACGGACGCGGTGTTCGGCGAGATCACCGTGGACAACAGCGAATTACAGGATCAGATCCTGATCAAGCAGGACGGCTACCCGACCTACAACTTCGCGAATGTCATCGACGACCACACCATGGGCATCACCCATGTCGTGCGCGGCTCGGAGTATCTGAGTTCCACGCCCAAATACAACCTGCTGTACGAGGCGTTCGGCTGGGAGATCCCGACCTATATCCATCTACCGCTGATCAACGGCAAAAACGAGGACGGCTCCGTCTCCAAGCTCAGCAAGCGCCACGGCTCCACGGGCTTTGAGGATCTGATCAAAGAGGGCTATCTGCCCGAGGCGATCATCAACTACATCGCCCTGCTCGGCTGGTGCCCGAAGGATAATCAGGAGATTTTTACTCTGGATGAGCTGACAAAAGCGTTCGATATCAGCGGGATCAGCAAGAGCCCCGCGGTGTTCGACTATGACAAGCTCGAGTGGTTCAACGGCGAGTACATCAAGGCGATGACCGACGAGCAGCTCGTTGCCGTTTTTACACCGTACTTCAAACAAGTGTTGGGAGATAAAGAACTCGACTATCACAAACTGGCGGCTATCTTGCAGCAGCGCACCACCAAGCTGACCGACATTCCCGAGAAGATCGACTTCTTCGCGGCGCTGCCCGAGTATGACAAGGAACTCTTTGTCAACAAAAAGAGCAAGACCAATCTTGAGAACGCGCCCGTGATGCTCAAGGCGGTATATGACGAGTTATCCGCGTTGGAGAGCTGGGATCACGATTCCATCCACGACGCGCTGATCGGTCTGGCGCAAAAGCTCGAGGTCAAGAACGGCACGGTCATGTGGCCGGCGCGTATCGCCGTGGCGGGCAAGACAATTACCCCCGGCGGCGCGATTGAGATCCTTGACATTCTGGGCAAGGACGAGAGCCTGAGAAGAATGGAGCTCGGACTGGAGAAATTGAAATAGGAAAAGCCTTCCCCTTGGGGAGATTCCCCTGTTAGGGGAAATGGGCAAAGCCCAAAAGGGTTGCCGTTCCTGCAAGGAAAAGGTGCCGAGTATGAACGAGGCGGATGAGGGGCTGACCTTTCCGCTTCATCGATCATACAAAGAGTGATAAACTGATTAAGATTGAAAAGGAAGGCTTTATTGCAACCGAATCGAACCGGTAGAGAAAACGCCTTCCCCTCATCCGTCACCCTTTGGGTGACACCTTCCCCCCGAGGGGAAGGCTTTCATCAATCCATAATAAACTGAGGGATATGAAATGACAGAAGATAAGAAAACCGTGGAAAATTCCGAGGAGATGTCCTCGAACTTTATCCACACCATCATCGAAAAGGACACCGCCGAGGGCGGCGACTACGCGGGGATGAAGGTGCACACGCGCTTTCCTCCCGAGCCGAACGGCTACCTGCATATCGGTCACGCCAAGGCGATCTGCATCAACTTCGGCACCGCGCTGAAGTTCGACGGCGTCTGCAACCTGCGTATGGACGACACCAACCCCACCAAGGAGGATGTGGAGTTCGTCGACGCGATCAAGGAGGACATTCACTGGCTGGGCTTCGACTGGGAAGACCGCTTCTACTATGCCTCCGAATACTTTGACAAGATGTATGAGTCGGCGGTCGAGCTGATCAAAAAGGGGCTCGCCTACATCTGCGAGCTGACGCCCGAGCAGATGCGCGAATACCGCGGCGACCTTTCCACTCCCGCCAAATCTCCCTACCGTGACCGTCCGATCGAAGAGAGCTTAGCGCTTTTTGAAAAGATGAAGAACGGTGAGGTCGAGGACGGCAAGATGACCCTGCGCGCCAAGATCGACCTTGCGTCGGGCAACTTCAATATGCGCGACCCGGTCATCTACCGCATCAACCGCCTGCACCATCACCGCACCGGCGACAAGTGGTGCATCTACCCGATGTACGACTTCGCTCACCCCATCGAGGACGCGATGGAGCACATCACCCACAGCCTGTGCAGCCTCGAGTTTGAGGATCACAGACCGCTGTACAACTGGGTGCGCGACAACGTCACCCTGCCCTCTAAGCCCCGCCAGATCGAGTTCGCGCGACTGGGCATCAACCACACGGTCATGTCAAAGCGCAAATTAAGAGCGCTGGTGGAGGAAGGATACGTCAGCGGATGGGATGATCCGCGTATGCCCACCCTGTGCGGCTTGCGCAGACGCGGCTACACGCCCAAGTCGATCCGCAATTTCTGCGACCGCATCGGCGTGAGCAAGGTCAACTCCACCGTCGAGTATGACTTCCTCGAGCACTGCCTCAGAGAGGATCTGAACCTTACAGCACAGCGCGTGATGGTCGTGCTCGACCCCGTCAAGCTCGTCATCACCAACTACCCCGAGGGTCAGACCGAGACCTTCCATGTGGAAAACAACCCCAACAACGAGGCTGACGGCGCCAGAGAGGTATCGTTCAGCAGAGAGTGCTGGATCGAGCGCGGCGACTTTATGGAGGAGCCGATCAAAAAATACCAGCGCCTGTATCCGGGCAACGAGGTACGCCTCAAGAGCGCGTATATCGTCAAGTGTACCGGCTGTAAAAAGGACGAGGACGGCAACGTCGTCGAGGTCTACGCCGAGTATGATCCCGCGACCCGCGGCGGCAATACGCCCGACGGCAGAAAGGTGCGCGGCACCATCCACTGGGTAGACGCCGAGAACGCGCTTGACGCGACCTGCAACCTGTACGACAACCTGTTCACCGAGGCCGATCCCGAGGCGGACGGAAAAAACTTCCGCGATTGCATCAACCCCGATTCTCTCAAGGTGGTCGAGGGCTGTAAGGCTGAGAAGGCGATCGCCGACTTTGAAGCGCCCGCCTACTTCCAGTTCATGCGCACAGGCTACTTCTGCATCGACCCCGACAGCACGAAGGAGAAGATGATCTTTAACCGAAGCGTCAGCTTGAAGGATGGGTTTAAGAAAAAATGAGTCCATTTAATTAGGAATTAGGAATGAGGAATGAGGAATTATGGGAGGGCGTTGCCCTCACCCTTTTGTAGTTGAAAATTGAAAGTGTAAAGTGGAAAATCGAATAAAAAAGCAAACGCTCATGACTTTTGATAAAGTCATGAGCGTTCTTTTTATTGCAAAGTTGTATGTTAGATGAAATTTGAATCAGGTGTGGACGGAGTCCACCATTCATTCCTAATTCCTAATTTCTAATTCCTCATTCCTAATTCACCAGCGCGCTTATCGCCGCGTTGACGACGGGGGTGGCGGCTTGGATGCCGTAGCCGGCTTCTGTCACGACCGCCGCGAAGGCGTAGGGGTGGTTGGGATCGTCGATGAAGCCGACGAACCACGCGGTCGGCTCCTTGCCCTGACCCACCTCGGCGGTACCGGTCTTGGCGCAGAATTTGAGACCCGCGATGCTGACGCCGCGCGCTGAGTAGCCGTCGGCGGAGGCGGTCATCAACTCCTTGACCCTGGAGGCGGTTTCGGAGGAGATCATGTTGACGTCCTTGTTCTTGTTGATGGTGATGTTCAGCTTGTTGATCAGGTTGCCGTCGTCGTTGACGATATAGGGCGACGCGGCGGTGCCGCCGTTAGCGACGGAGGATGAGATCATCGCCATGAGCATCGGATTCGCCAGATCCGTATACTGACCGATGCCCGACCACGCAAGCGCGTTGTTGCCCGCGCCGGTGGCGTCATAATGGCTTGTCGCTACGGGGATCTCACTCATCATGTAGCTGTCGTTGTTGAAGCCCAGCTTCTCGGCGGTGGCTTTCATTTTTTCCTCACCGACCTGCACCGCGATCTGCGCGAACGCGCAGTTGCAGGAGTTGGCGAACGCCTGTGAAAAGCTCTGGGTGCCGTGGGCGGACTCACAGGTGATGGGGTTGCCGTCCATATCGATCGAGCCGTTACAGGTGAAGCTCTGCTGATCAATATCGGAGATATTCTCGATCGCCGCGGCGGCGGTGATGATCTTGAAGGTCGAGCCGGGGGTGAAGGTCGAGGACACGACGTTGTCAAGATACACGCCGTCGTACTCACTCTCGTTATCCTCGGTGATGGTCGGCGGATCGGCGGGGTCATAGCTCGGGGTGCTGACGTCACAGAGCACCGCGCCGGTCTTATAATTGTAGACGACACACGCGCCCTTATGGCTGCCCAGCGCCTCATATGCCGCGCGGCAGGATTTCGCGTCGACCGTCAGGCTGATATCGCTGTTGGGACGAAGGGATTCGGGCAAGCCCGCGCCGACGACGAAGTTGTAGCCCGACAGACTGGTGCGGTAACGGCTCTGGATGCCGGTGGAGATATTCAGGCTTTCATCGCCCACCACGTGCAGCAATGCCTCACGCGTGGCGCTGTCATCGGCATAGTAGCGCTTGCCGTCCTCGCTGTGCGCCAATACGGTTTTGTTGCGGTCGGTGATCTTGCCGGCGTTGCCCAGATCGGCGGAGGACGCCATGTGACCGTTAAAGGGCTGCTGTACCCATTTATTGTGATTGATGACGGTGATCACGCCGAGGTAGATCGTGCCCGCCAAGAAGGCGAAGGTCACGAACCATAATATCAGCGAGCGAGTCATGATTCGTTTCATCGGTCAACACCTCGCTCTCGCAGCACGCTCTTGGGGATGCGGCGCTTGGCGGCATAGGTGCGTTCATCCGCCGCCTTGATGAAGGCGAGCAGTCCCCAGCAGGAGATCATCGACGAGCCGCCCGCGGACAAGAACGGAAGCGTCACGCCCGTCAGCGGCAGGATATCGGTGATACCGAAGATATTCAGCGCGGATTGGATGACCATCAGCCCTGCCGCGCAGCAGGCGGAGATGGCATAGAAGGAGGAGCGTGAACGGGTCGTGATCGCGCGCGAATAGAACGCCAGCGCGATGATCGCGAACGCCAGTGAAAAGGCGATGATCAGCCCGAGCTCCTCGGCGATCAGTCCGAACACCAGATCGGATTCGGACGCGAAGATGTATTTGAGATAGCCGTTGCCGGTGCCCACGCCGATCAGACCGCCCGACGCCATATAGGACATCACGCGCACCTGCTGATAACCGCCGCTGTCCTGGGTATGCTCCCAGACATGGCCCCACGCCGAGAATCGGTCGGCGACATAGGGCTTGACGCTCAGCACGACGAACACGGCGAGCACTGCCGCGGCGAGCGCAAGGATGACGGTCTTGAAGTCACCCGAACGCATGAACGCGATCAGCAGGAAGGTCATGAAGAAGATCAACGCGGTACCGAAGTCGCCCATCAGCGCCAACGCGCCGACACAGATGGCGGAGAAGATGATAAACTCGATGAAATTGCGCTTGGTCTGCAACTGATCCAACGCGGACGCGCCGACAAAGATGAACGCGATCTTGACGAACTCGGAGGGCTGTACGCTGATACCGCCGATGCTGATCCAGTTTGCCGCGCCGTTGGTGACCCGGCCGAACACCAGGTTGATCGCCAGCAGTCCGACGGCGCCGATCATGATCCACAGCCGCCATTTGGTGACGCGGTCGGGATCCTCGATGAATTTGACGATCACGGCAAAGACGATCATGCCGACGGTCATCGCGACAAGCTGAACGATCGAGGATCGCACCTCCTGCCGCACCAATAGCAGTACGCCCATGCCCGACATAAAGCACGCCAGCGCCTCCAACTCAAAGTTGACACGGTTGAGCGCGTAGGACGAGATGCAGAAGAACGTCCACATGATGAGCGCCATCACGCCGAAAACATACAGCGGGATGAGGTTTTGCACCTCATTGGAGAAGCACGCCTCCACCGCCATGAACAGGTGGAAGAAGGTGATCAGGATCATCAGCTTATAGGGCTTGAGCGATCCCTTGTCCGACGCCTTGGAGAAGAACCACGAGGGTCGGATGCGCTCCTGATACTCTTCGCCGCGCCTGAGCACCAGCGAGGTATGGCCGATGTCGATGACGTCGTTGATGTTCACCAGCGTACGTCCCTTGGCGGGTTCACCGTTGACGAAGGTGCCGAATTTGGAGCCGATATCCGAGACGAACCAGCCCTCCTTGCGGCGCAGAAATACACAGTGATCGCGCGACACGCTGATATCGGACACGCGGATGTCGGAGCCCTTGCTCCTGCCGATGGAGTTCTCCCAGAACAGCACCGGGATCTGCTGACCCGTCTGGAGCAGCTCGAACATCACCAGCGGCTTTTCGGGACGGCGGTGCCGTCTTGCGGACGCAAAGCACTGGTAGATGATAATAATCGCGTAGATGGGCAGCAGCGCCCGCAGCGCGATGACCGCGATATCCAGAATCGACTGTAGATTCAAACGCCTCACCTCCTGAAAAAGTCATATGATATATATGGTTAATTTTACTATACAACTACCGAAAAGTCAAATGAAGGAACTGTGAACAATAAGGCGTTTCGAAGCAGATACAGTCGGAGAATAAGCCTACAAGGGGAGACTTGGAAAGGTAGGCTTGCAATTGATAACAGCAACCCTCCGGCTCTTCGAGCCACCTTCCTCGCCGGAAACGGCTTCTTCTGCGAAGACAGCCGACCCTTTTGTCCGCTTTGCGGACATTTCCCCTAACAGGGGAATCCCCCCTTGTCCTTCGGACATTCCCCCAACGGGGGCACCTTAGGAAAGGGAGGCTTTGGAAGTGACAGCGCGGACGCGCGCCCCTTTATCTATGCAACTGTAACGTTAATCATAATAAGCCTTCCCCTCGGGGGGAAGTAACTGAAGACTGAAGATTGAAAATTGAAAACTGAAAACTGAAAAATGATAGGCGGGACACCCGCACCCGAAAAATAATTGATCGAGCAAAGCGAGATACCATTATTATTCATTCTTAAGTCTTCAGTTTTCAGTTTTCAGTCATGCACCCGCCTTTATCTTGTGATACTGTAACGTAGTGAGGAAGCAAAAAAAGCCTTCCCCTTGGGGGGAAGGTGTCGACCAACGGGAGACGGATGAGGGGATAACCTTTCCTATAGATGTCGGATTCGGTGAGGCGGGTGTTTACCGAGAATTAAGGAAAAGCCTCACGCTCTTTGTTTATATGATCTTTTGGATAAGTTAGCCCCTCATCCGACTCGGCATACGCCGAGCCACCTTCCCCCCGAGGGGAAGGCTTTCTTCCGACAGCAGTACGTCGCATAGAGTAAGAAAAAGGCACACGTGCCCCCCGAGGGGAAGGCTATACAAATTCAAAACACGAAGTGTTTCCCGAAATTATTCATTTTTCATTTTTCAGTTTTCAATCTTCAGTCCCACAAAAAAGTCCCCCGGACGGATCCGAGGGACTGCAAACGTTGTATTAATAGATGATGACCGGGCTGCCGGTGGGGATGCTGTAATAGATGTTCTCCACCGCGTCGTACGGCGTGTTGACGCATCCGTGGGAGCCGTTGCCCATATAGATCGGGTTGCCGAAGGACGATCGCCAGCTCGCGTCATGGATGCCGTAGGAGGTGCCGATGAACGCCATCCAGTAGTTGACAAAGGAGCTGTAGCCGGGACCGTTGAGATAGATATCGGTGGATTTGCTCTCTACCTCATAATAGCCCTTGGGGGTGTCGTTATCGCCCTTGTTGCCGGTGACGACCTCGGTGGACTCGATCTGTCTGCCGTTCTTATACGCCCACATATGCTGCTGATCGATGCTGATCTCGATGTAGGTATCGCCGACATAATCACCGTAGGCGGTAGAGGTGACACGCGCGCTCTTCTTGTTGCTCGTACCGGTCACAACGCCGTCGCTGTCCACATAGATCGGACGCACGCGGAAGTAATAGGTCCTGCCGGGAGTGAGCTTGGTGGTGTTGTAATACAGGCGCGGCGTGGTGAACAGCTTGACGAAGGTGGAGTTATCCGGGCTGGTGGAGTAATAGACCTCATAATGGGTCGCGTAGCGATTGGCGTTCCAGCTCAGGTTCACTCTGCCCAAACGGGAAACGATCGAGTAATCCGGTCCGCACAAGCCCGCGCGGAACATGATGGAATCGGAGTCGGAGCTGTAAGAGGTATCGTAAAGCTCTCTGAAGCTCTTGACGCGGTATTTATAGTAGCGACCTTGTGTGACGTTATAATCCGAGAACGAGGTGTTATGAGCGCCGCGGATGACCTTATACAGGCTCTCTACACCGCCGGCGGTACGATAGATGCGGTAGCCGGTCGCGCGGTAGTTGTAATCCCACTCCATCTCGAGCACATCGGAGGAACGCCACTTGGTCAGTCCGGTGACCTCCTCAGGCTGGGTGGCAGTCTTTTTCAGGGTGGGCTCACCCTCGATGATCCTGCCCTTGTAGTTGATGTAGGCAGAGACCTTGAAGTGATACTGGGTACCCTGTCGAAGGGGCCTGACGTTGCAGGAATTGGTCTTGACGTCGGCGAACTTGGAGAAGTTCTTGTGATCGTCGGCGTTCAGATAGTAGACATAGTAGCCGTCGGCGCCGGGCACCTTGTCCCAGTTGAGCAGGCAGCGGTCGCTGTCAAAGCTGTCACGCGAGATATTCGTGACCCTGCCGACTGTGGGCTCGGGCTCTTCGGTGGGTGCCTCTGTAGGCGCGGTGGTAGGCGCTTCGGTCGCCGCCTCGGGCGCGGCCTCGCTGAGCTCAGCGCCGACTTCCGCCAATTCCTCCTGCGGTCCAGCCGGTTCCGATTCCTGTACCGACGCGGCAGCGTCTTGCAGCTCAGCCGCGGAGAAGCTCGCGATTCCCAGCGCGGAGAATGTCAGGACAAAAGCCAACAGCACGCACAACAGTTTTTTGGAAGTTCCTTTCATGCTATCTCTCCTCCCTCAGATTGAGAAAAAATGATATTTTGTGTTTCCTTGCAGACAGACATACAAGATATGCTGTATTTGTGAACAAACTATTAATAAATGTATTGTAGCATGGAACGCAGTTGAATGCAAGTGTTTATTTGATTTTCTATCTGTTCCTATAAAAAACAGCGGAGGTGTTCTCCGCTGTATGCTGAAAAAAGCCTCCCTTTGGGAAAGGGAGGTGCCGAGGTACGAGGCGGAGGGATTGCATTGATTGATCGACCGAAGGAAGATACTTTGTTATACTGCTTTGCAATAACATCAGCGTAGTATAAATGAGATACTCGCTCCGCTCAAGCATTTTATACAATCCCTCGGTTTCGGCTTAACGCCTCAACAGCGCGTCGTGCGCGACCCCTTTCCTAAAGGAAGCCTTTGTTGTTGCGCTGTGGATCATTTTTTCGCGATGGCTTCCTTGAACGCCTCCTGTGAGAGCACGTTGTAGGACGAGGTATCCGTACCCTCCTTGGCGTAGTAGATCGTGAGGGTCTCTTTCTCAAAATACAGTTGAAGAACATTGCCGTCCTTGACGGGACCGAACAGGGTGCGGTTGCTGATCGTAACGTCGATCAAACCGCCCTCGACCTTCCATTTTTCGATCTTGCCCTCGTTCTTCTCGGTGCTGAGGGTCATCATGCCGGTACCGTCCTCGTTAAGGGTGATCTCGGAGCTGTTCTCGCCGAGATCGACGAGGTAGTCCCGATAGTCGTCGTGCACCATGCCGAAGGCGACATACTTGCCGACGTAGTCAAGGCTCTCGCCCGACGCGGGATGATACGCGGACTGATCGTTCTTACTCGCGCAGGCGCCGAGCGACAGCGCGATCACCGACGCAAGGAGCACGGCGATCCATCTTTTCGGTTGCTTCATCTCAACAGTCCTCCCCTATCTTTCCGTCACATATTCGCGCAGGCGGGCGTATTGGATCTCGTCAAGGGTCGCTTCGATCTCCACGCCCTCGGCGGTGTATTCCTCACTGTGCAGCACCGCGGTCTTTCTCAGCTTAGCCGCGATACCCGCCTTGTCGAACGGCAGCAGGAGCTTGACGCGTTTGAGCTTTTTGGGCAGGTTCTCTTCGATCGCTTTGAGGAGCTCATCGATGCCGGTACCGTACTTAGCAGAAATATGCACCGCGCCGGAATATCCGTATTGATGATTGGTATCTCGCGCATCGCGCTCGGTCGATCGGTGCAATCCCTCAGTCACCTCAGGGCGACAGCCTCCTCGCCGGAAGCGGCTCCCCCCTTGTCCTTCGGACATTCCCCCAACGGGGGTACCTTTCCCAAAGGGAGCCTGATCCATCAAATCGCATTTGTTCAGCACGGGGATGATCGGTTTATCCAAGCTCGACAGGGACGCCAGCAAATCACGGGTCACCTCGAGGTGCAGGCGGCTTTCTTCACTGCTCGCGTCACAGACATTGAGGATGATATCTGCCTGTGCCGCTTCCTCAAGCGTCGACTTGAACGCCTCGACCAGATGGTGGGGCAGTCGTCTGACCAGACCGACGGTGTCGATCAGCATGACCGATACGCCGCAGGGCAGCTTTAAGGCGCGTGAGGTGGGGTCGAGGGTGGCGAAGAGCTTGTCCTCGCTGAGCACACCCGCGTCGGTGAGGGTGTTCATCAAAGTCGATTTGCCCGCGTTGGTGTAGCCGACGATGGCGACGGTGATGACATTGTCCTTGGTTCGGCGGGAGCGCAGTTGTCTGCGGTGCTCCTCCACGTCGCGGAGCTGTTCCTTGAGGGTCTCCATCTTGCGCTTGATATGTCGGCGGTCGGTCTCGAGCTTGCTTTCACCGGGACCTCGCGTACCGATACCGCCGCCCAGACGCGACATCTCGATGCCCTTACCGGTCAGGCGGGGCATCATGTATTTGAGCTGGGCGAGCTCGACCTGGATCTTACCCTCGCGCGATCTCGCACGCAGGGCGAAGATATCGAGGATCAGCATGGTGCGGTCGATGACGCGCACATCGGTCGCCGCTTCAATATTGCGGATCTGGACGGGTGACAGCTCCAGATCGAAGATGATCAGGTCGATATCCTCGGCGTCGCAGTACTCCTTGATCTCCTCCAGCTTACCCGACCCGACACAGGTGGCGGGGTCGATATGCTGCAGCCTTTGGGTGATGGACGCGACAGGCTCAGCGCCGGCGCTTTCGGCAAGCTCAAACAGCTCGTCCAGCGACGCCTGAGCGTCATAATCGCCGGTATCCGCTTCCACCAGCAGCGCGCGGGTCAGCTGTATTTCAGTGTTCGTCATTTCCATAGTATTCTCCATAGGGTTTTCCGATCGATCCGATCAATCCGAAGATTGGGGATTGAAAAACATCGGCGCAATCGTTATAATAGGATATTATATCGAACCTCCCCCCAAAAATCAAGGGCGCGCGCGCCTTTTTCTTGTGATACTGCGGCGGGCACGTGTGCCTTTATCTTGCTGTCGGTTAAGATCACATTTGTATAGAGATAGATAAAGCACCACGGTGCCTTGTTCTTACCCTATGTGACGTACTGCTGTCGGAAAAGAGCCTTCCCCTCGGGGGGAAGGTGTCGACCAACGGGAGACGGATGAGGGGTCAGCGTTTCCTGTTGATGTCTGACTCGGTGGGACTGTGCGTTTACCGAGGAAAAAGGAATAGTTTTATACTCTTTGTTAAGATGATCTTTCGGCTAACTCAGCCCCTCATCCGACTCGGCATACGCCGAGCCACCTTCCCCCCGAGGCGCCCCCGTTGGGGGAATGTCCGCAAAGCGGACAAGGGGGGAGCCGCTTCCGGCGAGGAGAAGGCTTTTATCATCCAAAACACGAAGTGTTTCCCTTAATTATTCATTCTTCAGTCTTCAGTTTTCAGTTTTCAGTCATTTACACGTTCCCGTGGAAAAGTCACTTCTGATCCAACAGTACACCTCAGTGACGCAGATAGAGGGCACCCGCTCCCCTGAAGACACCGTCACTTACCGTCACTAACCCCTTGTTTTTCCCATGAACAGTGGGTTTTCGGGCAGTGACGATAACGGATATCCCGTCCCCGCTATCGTCACTGTGACGGTAAACAATGGTACGGTCAGGCGATACAGCTATCTCCTATACACAGACAGCACGGCACGATCAACACAACGCCCTTGCGCAGGCGGTATCATAGACTATCATATTATAGTGATACTACACCTTTACACAAACGGCGCCGCTGTACACACCCTCTCCGTTATCACCGCTACGGGTACGGCAGGATATAAGAAATCTGTTTCCTGTACAGCGATACATCCGACCACGGTGCTTGATCAGATCGCCGCATAAACGGATCACACAGCCTCTGTCCTCTGTATGCGGATCAGTGACAGTGATCACACAAAAATGACAGTGATGACCCTGCGGTGACGGTAACAGCCCCTTGAAAGCATGTTACCGTCATCTGCCAAAATCTCAGTGTTTATGCGGCTTTATGAGGTTTCGTGACGGTAAGTGACGGTGTTTCGAGGGGGGCACGTGTGCCTTTATCTATGCAACTGAAACATAGTGAGGAATCAAAAATGCCTTCCCCTCGGGTAACCGCCGATTAAAACGACGTAACAATAACGGTGTCATTGCGAAGCCCGCATCGGTTAAGGTTGAGATTGCCACGTCGGGCTCGGTCGCCCTCCTCGCAATGACTATTCATTTG
>JAHKVW010000006.1 GCA_020624805.1 bacterium
ATGCAGAGCGTCGTCGCCTAGCTTATTGTTTCAGGATGATCAGGGAAAAGTCTGGTATGAGCAGGACTGATTTTTCTGTGTGGCTGGGAGTTCCTTACTTGAATCAGCACGGATAATATGTTATATTCTTAGTTGTTAAAAAATCGCCGCTATTTAAAATTTGTATAAATACGCATGAAATTTAAGATTTTATGCAAAAAGCATGATTGAATGTGACGATATAAGAAGAACCTGATATGAAGAAAAAATCGCTTTTTGAAAGATTCAAAAACTATATAATGTACGCCGGAACCGATAAAGATGAGTTCAAGCAGGTTCAGGATCAGGTAGCCAAGTCAAATCTCAAGGCGCTGAAGTACTGGTCGATCCTTGTCAGCGTATTCTGGACCTACTGCATCTGTATGTCTTTTTACGCGACAGATTACCATATGTGCCGACCCGCCTATATCGTTTCGCTCTGCACCTGTATCTTTTCCTTCTTTTGCTCCCATTTTCTGATACCGCGATTTCCGAAAACGCTTCCTCTGTTCCAATTCTTTTTCCGCTTATCGCTGCTCGGCGGCGGAATCGGGATCGCCGTCTGTCAGCCGAACCTGCGTTCGCTGACTATGTTTGCCGTCGCGATCATTTCGCCCTCCATTTTTATCGACACCACCTTGTCTTCGCTGGCGGTGCATTGCTCAGCCCTTGTCCTCTATGTTCTGATGGGTAGGAACGTCATTTCCCCGGATATCTATTACTGGGGACTGAACAACTATATGCTGTTCTCCGTTTTCGGACTGTTGATCGGAAACGCGATCAACAAAGAGCGTTTTGAGCGTTATGTTTACGCGGAATATGAGAAACAGCTGGCGGATGTTCAGATGCGTTACGCTTATTTCGATCGTTTAACCGGGCTCAGGAACAGACATTCCTTTGAGGATAAGCTGACGCAGCTCTCGGAGAATCCGCCTGCGGAGCTGTGCATCATCATGGCGGATATCAACGGACTGAAGACGACAAACGATACGATCGGGCACAAGGCGGGTGACGAGTTGATCACCGGCGCTTCGGAATGTCTGTCCGGAGCGTTTGAAGGGATCGAAACGATTTACCGCATCGGCGGCGACGAGTTCTGTATCATCATGAACGCGCCCATCGAAAAGGCACAGCAGTGTCTTTCGCGTCTGGATAAGCTGACGGCGATCTGGCACGGCAGCTACATCGACAGCCTGTCGGTTTCTACCGGCGTCGCTTCGATCAAGGATCACGATGATGTGGAGTCTGTCTTTGCTCAGGCGGATAATAATATGTATGAGCATAAGCGCGATTACTATAAGAACCTCGGCGTCGACAGAAGTTATCACTGACGAGAAATAATAACAGATAGAAATCCCCGAAAACCGTTGTATGCGGTATTCGGGGATGTTTTTACGGTGTTTCTATCAATGCGTCATCTATGGTTCGTAAAGTCGCAGATAATTTATTTGAGATTTTAAGATCTTTATGAAAAAATACTTGACAAATAAGCACTAAAGGTATATTATAATTATAACTAGATAAAAAGGCAAAGCTGTTGAAAGGCAGTGACGCAAAACGAAGAGCCTAAGGTGCTTATGCACTATGGTCGTCTGGTTGCATCTATGGTGTGTCCGATTGAAGATGGGCACATAATAGGTGCTTTTATTTTTTCTTAATGAAATTCGAAAGGGCGGTGCCATCATGAAAAAACTGCTTTCCCTGATGCTTGTCGCATTATTGGCGATCTCAGCATTCTGCATACCCGCTTATGCCTACACAGGTCACGTGAACGAGGGCGATACGCTGCAATTCAACGGCGCTACATCGAATAATATCTTCGGTGATCTGCTGAACTGGACGGGCGTTGTTTTTGGTAACGCAAACAATATCATCGACGTGGAGGGTACGCTTGCTGTCGGCGGTAACTTTGATTCTGACAGAGGCTTATCCGTTAACGGCGGCGTCAACGGCGCTGATAACGCGTCGACCGAGGATGTTGCGTTTTTGGTCAACGGCAACGCGAATATCGCCGGCTACGGCAACGTCTGGGGACAGACGGTGATCGGTAAGGCGGACGGCAACACCTATAAACTGTCCAATGTGACTCCTTCCGCGACGACAAACGGTCAGTATACCGTAGCGAACGCCGCACAGTACTTTGCGGACGCGAAGAACACCGCGTATGCCGCAAAGACCGCGGTGGAAGCGCTTCCGGTCAACGGAGTCTGCGACGCTGCTTACGGTACCTATACATTTGCCGGTAACCCGGATGAAAATGTTTTGGTATACAACGTCGATGACGCAGTCATCAACTCCTATCTCTTTGATTTCACGATCACCGAGGGTCAGACCATCGTCGTGAACCTGACGGCTGCCGACGCGATCACGCTGAAAAACGGCGCTTACAGGATCAACGGCAGCATGGATCCGGATTATCTGAGAGATTACAGCCGCAATATCATCATCAATGTCGTCAATGCGACGAAGCTCGAAATGACCTCTACCGAATTGATCGGTACGCTTCTGGCTCCCGATACGGATTTGACGGGCAGCAATGCCAACGTATGCGGTACCTCTATCCTGAACGGTCTTACCGGTTTGAACGGCTTTGAGCTTCACACCGGCTACAATCAAAGCTTTGTTCCCGCGGTTCCCGCTTCGGATCCCACTCCTGCTGCGGATCCCACCGAGGCTCCCGCTCAAGATCCCGTTGAGGGTCTGAGCATCAGGATCGATGTTCCTCTGAAGATGGCGGTCGCTTTTGCGGACGGCAGTGTTTATTACGGCGGCGAGATGAAGGAAGTCGTCGTCGGTAAAGAGTACGCCTTCCGTATGTGCGCGGTCAACTGGGACAATGGTCTGTATGACGGCAACGGAAACGGCATTGCCGGCACCGTCGTTTACAGAATGGTCGTTGTACATCAGAACGAGTTCAACGAGCTTGCCAAGGCGGCTAAGGAAGATCCTGATCGCTACACCGTGAAGGGTATTGATATCATCGACAACGTCGAGAAGAAGATCATCATCAACATCGACGCGAAGGATACGCACCTCGAGACCGACGTCAACAACTTCTTCATGGCATATCGCTTCCATTTCGCGAACGGAGATTATAACAAGAAGACCGGCATCGATCAGGTGATCAACAAGCCTCTTGAGAGCCTGTCCGTCAATCTGCCGCTCGGTTCCACTATCACCTGCAAGGCATATAACGGTGACGAGCTGATCGACACCACGGATGTGTTCATTGCCAACAACTCCGGCGAGGGCGTTTACGAGGATGAATTCCTCACCAGCGTCAACGATTTTACATGGAATCATTGATTTGAAATAGAAAAACAGTACATGACCGCGTAACAGCGGTCATGTTTTTTTGTCCTGAAACGATCGCGAACTACAGACCTTCGGACTTTCTTTGCCAAGCAGGATAAAGGGATTGTATTCGGGTATGATTGTGTTACAGTATTGACAGGAACAGAACGATAATCATACCATTCTGTTTTTTCAAAACAAAAACAATAAAATAACTCACAAAAGGAAAGGAGGTTTTTTGATGATTCCGAGAGAAGAATTAGCAAAGCTGGATCAGGATCTGATCGAGTTAGACTCGCCGTTCAGCAAGGAATTACCTATGCTCCGCAATAAGGCATGGGAGATCGCTAACAAATACGGCACCAACGACCCCGACGTAATGAGACAGTATTTCGAATGGAAATCACAGTGATCCGTCGATGGGGGATCCATTGCTCCTTATCATGAAGGGTTTGGATCGACAATCAAAATGAAAACTCCGAAGGCTGCGGCTTTCGGAGTTTTTTTGACTTTTTCCATCCTATCATATATAATAAAAAAGATTAACGATCGATGATTCAACCGAATCGGGAAAGTGGAAGGTGATCGCATGATTTACAGAAATGTGTTGGAGGCGGTGGGACAGACCCCGCTGATCCGACTGAATCGTATGCCTCAGCCCGGCAGCGCCGAGGTGCTGGTCAAGTTTGAGGCGCTGAATGTCGGCGGTTCGATCAAAACGCGCACCGCGCTGAATATGATCAATCACGCGGAGAAAAAGGGGCTGCTCAAATATGACAGCATCATCGTCGAGCCAACGTCGGGCAATCAGGGCATCGGACTGGCGCTGGTGGGCGCGGTAAAGGGCTACAAGACGATCATCATTATGCCTGATTCCGTCAGTGAGGAACGCCGCAAGCTGATCAAGCACTACGGCGCGAAGGTCAAGCTGATCCATGATGCGGGCGATATCGGCGCGTGTATCGACGAATGTCTGAAGACCGCGTTGAAGATGGCGGAAAAGGATCCGCGCGTCTTTGTACCCCAACAGTTCGAGAATATCAATAACGTCAGAGCGCACAAGAAGTACACCGCGCTGGAGATCATGCAGCAGTGCGCCGACCATATCGACGGCTTCTGCTCGGGCATCGGCACCGGCGGCACCATCACCGGTATCGGTGAGGTGCTCAAGGCGCAGTATCCCGACATCGAGATCTGGGCGGTCGAGCCTGAGAACGCCGCGATCTTAGCGGGCGGCACCATCGGCACGCACTTGCAGATGGGCATCGGCGACGGTCTGATCCCGCCGATACTGAACAAGGAGATCTATGATGAGATCTATGTCGTGACGGATGAAGAGGCGATCAATACCGCAAAGCGGCTGGCGCGTGAGGAAGGGCTGATGTGCGGCATCTCCGGCGGCACTAATGTCGCCGCGGCATTGAAGCTCGCGAAGAAGCTCGGCCCCGGCAAGACGGTCGTCACCGTTCTGCCCGATACCGCCGAGCGCTACTTCTCCACACCGCTGTTTGAGGAATAACGGACAGTTTGATGGGGAGATAAATCATGAAGAACAACATACGTATCGCGGCAATGATCCTTTTGATCATGGTCATCTGCGCGGTGATCGCGGGATGTCAGAAGGGAACTGAACAAGCGACCGCCGATGAAGCCGCGGCACAGACAGCATCCGATCAGGCGACGAGGGATGAGGCGATCATCACGATCCCGCTGACCGATGAAACCGCTAAGGCAAAGGAAAAGATGCAGACGCTCAATGTCAAGGAGAGTCTGTCCGAGAAGGGTTTTCCCGCGGCGCTGGATATGCTGAAAAACCGCGAGGGGCAGGAGTTCCCTCAAACGAAAACGAAATTGACGCAGAATTATTCCGCCGTCAACGGCAACGACCTCTATACGCTCGAAAATGACGATGCAGAGAGCATCCTCTTCTATCTTCACGGCGGCGCGTACGCTTACGGCATCAGTGAAAAACAGGTATTGTTTTGCGACGATATGGCGCAGCGCCTGAACGCGAAGGTGTATCTGCCGCTCTATCCGCTGACCCCGCAGGCGACCTGTCGGGACGCGTATCCCTTCCTCGACGCCGCTTATGCCGAGGCGCTCAAAGAGGGCAAGCCCATCTACCTGATAGGCGATTCTGCCGGCGGCGGCTTAGCGCTCGGTTTTGCGGAGTATCTGAGGGATAACGGAACACAACTGCCGCAGAAGCTGTTTCTGCTTTCTCCGTGGGTCGATGTGACGATGTCCGATCCCGCGATCGCGGAGTATGAGCAAAAGGATCTGATGCTCAACAGCTACGGACTGATCGAGCTGGGCAAGCTGTGGGCAGGCGAGCTCGATACCAAGGATCCGTCGGTCAGCCCGCTTTACGGCGAGATGAAAGGTCTGCCCCCGACGATGATCTTCACCGGCACAGACGAGGTCATGGTGCCGGATAATACAACGCTTTATCATAAAATGCGGGAGGCGGGCGTTGACTGCTCCCTGATCTTCGGCGAGGGCTTGTGGCATGTTTTTGTGCAGGATGAGTTCCCCGAGGCTGTTTCCGCGCGGCAGATGATAGTCGATTCCTGCCGGTAAAAAGGTTTTATCGATCATGTGATAAAGTCGATCGGTGAGATCGACATACGGAGAGAACATACGACGGCTCACGGTCAATGAAAATGGATAAAAGAGAGGGATATATGACAGAAAGAAGACTCGATTCCCACGAACTGAATTTTTCGTCATTAAGTAAATACAGAAACGCGATCTACGGTCTGTGTGCGATTTGGATCGTCTTTTTTCATGGTTCCGAAACGTTCAATATCAATGATTGTGAAGGGATCCGGATGACATTGGGACTGATCCTCCGCACGGGCAACTGTGCCGTCGATGTTTTTATGCTGCTGTCGGGTATCGGACTGTACTTCTCGCTGTCGAAAAAGCCGAAGCTGAGCACCTTTTATTGGAGAAGGCTGACGCGCATTTATTTGCCGTATCTGATCCTGATCGTGCCGTATCTCATTTATACGTGTATCATAGCGGAACAACATATCGACAGATTTTTTAAGACGGCGCTGGCGATCAACTATTGGCTCGGAGATGATGAACCGATCGTTTTGTGGTATATTTCCGCTGTCATCGTCTTTTATCTGATCTCGCCGCTGCTGTTCAAGGCGATCCATTATCAGGAGAAAAACGCCTTGTTAAGAACGATCCTCATGGTCGCGGCTATCGTTGTGATCACGATCGTGTTGTATCACCGATTCAACGCTCTGTACTACTTGCTGGATAAAGCGCTTACGCGTTTAGCGGTATTTATCATCGGTATCTATATGGGCAGGACCGTGAAGCAGAAACGTCTTTTTTCGCCGCTGTTTTTGATCATTTGCGTGATGATCGCGGCATTGGGCGTTCCGGTATGCGGCGTTCCGGAGGTTCATGGCGCGTATTATCGCTTATCCTGCTCGATCGTCGGTGTGGCGCTCACCTTTGTGTTTGCCCAGAGCTTTGTCACTTTGAGCAAGTGGAAGATCGACAAAGTATTCAATTTCTTCGGCGCGTTCTCGCTGGAGATCTATATCGCGACGAGCATCGGCAGAAAAATATATGAAAAGACGTCTTGGGGCGCAGGTCACGGCTTGTACAAGTATTTGATCTTCTCATTGCCGTTTATGCTCATGGCATACCTCGCTTATTTGATACAGAAGCTGTTGCTGCGAAAGCAAAAACCGACAGAAGCACCGAAAATATAACCATGTCAGCGCCTCAGAGAATCCGCGCTGCTGCAAAGGACGGATATGATGAATAAGACAGATTTAAAATGGAGTATCACCGACAGCAAATTGCTGCTGCATACACCGATATTCGATGTGAACGAGCAGCATGAGGTCGCCGCGACGGGGATCGAGGGCGATTATGTGGCGATGGACGCGCCCGATTGGGCGATGGTCATCGCGGAGTACCGGGGCAGCTTTGTGCTGGTGCGCCAGTGGCGACATTCGGCGGAATGTCTGAGTCTGGAATTCCCCGGCGGCATGGTGGACGACGGAGAGGACGCCGCGACCGCGTCACGCCGTGAGCTGATGGAGGAGACCGGCTTTGAAGCAGGCAGGCTGACCCACTTGGGCACCGTCAGCCCGAACCCCGCTTTGTTCAAAAACCGCTTCCATGTGTATCTCGCCGAGGACTTGAAGCAGACGGGCACGCAGTCGCTCGACCATGACGAGCTGCTCACCTATGAGCTGATGCCGACGGACGAGGTGATCCGCAATTACGGAAAGGGCGAATTCGCCCACGCACTGATGGGTACGGCGCTGATGTTCTATTTGCAGCATCGACAGAAGGAAAACGACGATTGACAACCCTACAGTCAAATGATATAGTATTTTCGGACGAGGGGTGGTAGCATCATGTCGAGACTCGGCGTTATTATTGATAACACCTATCAATTAATTGAATACATCAATCGCGGCGGTATGTCGATCGTGTATCTCGCGGAGAACATTCGGCTCGGAAATCGTTGGGCGGTCAAAGAGATTGTCAAAACGAACGATGAATATAACCGTCTGTACATCGACGCTTTGATCCATGAAGCGAATATGATGAAGGATCTTGACTATCCCGCGTTTCCGCGCATCGTCGATATCATCGAGGATGACTACGCGCTCTATCTGGTGATGGATTATATCGAGGGCAAAACGCTGGAGGAGATCCTCTTTGAAGAAGGACCCCAACCCGAGGAGAGGGTGATCGGATGGGGCGTGCAGCTGTGCGACGCGATGTCTTATCTGCACAATCAGCCTTCCCCGATCATCTACCGTGATATGAAACCATCCAATGTGATCATGAAACCGGATGGCAGTCTGAGGATCATCGACTTCGGTGTGGCAAGGGTGTTTCATCCCGAAAAGACCAATGATACCGTTGCGCTCGGCACCAAGGGCTTTGCGCCGCCGGAGCAGTATGTCGGTCAGACGGATGAGCGCTCGGATATCTATGCGCTCGGCGCGACCATGCGGTATTTGTTGACAGGTGTGAATCCCCGTTCGAATGAGGCAGTGGATTATCCCGCGCTCTACGCGCAGATGGGATTGTCGGATAAGATGATCCGCATCCTCGATAAATGTACCGCGATCAATCCCGCTGATCGTTATCAGACAGACAGCGAGCTGTGTGAGGCTCTCACCGAGGATGATCAGGCGGTAAAGCTCGCCCGTAAGATGAAAAAGATGAAGATCATCCTGCTGATCGCCGCGATCGTCGTTTTTGTGATCGGTCTGTCCGTGACGGTTTACAGCCTTGTCGGTATCAGGCAGCAAGAGATCATCGAGGCAACGGAAAATGCCGCGCCGCAGCTGGCTGTTGTGCCGAATCTGGTCGGAAAAACCTATGAAGAGGCAAAGGCGATTTTGGAAAAAGAGGGCTTGACCTGTGAAAAAACGGAGTCCTACAACGCAACGGTGAAAAAGGGCGTCGTGATCAGTCAGGATAAGCGCCCCAATGAGGTCTTGGAAAAGGGCTCAAAGATCGTTCTTACCGTGAGCTTGGGCGAAGAGGGTGAGACGACTGAAGCAGAAGCTGAGGAATCCAAGGAGAAGGACAGCAGTGAAAGCAGCTCCAAATCATCGTCCTCAAATTCATCGAGCAACGACTCCGACGATGATAACGGCTCTGACTCCGACTCTTCAAGAACCAGTCATTCCGCCGAGGATAACTCGGGCGGAGGCTCAAGCGGCAGCAGTTCCGGCTCCTATTACTCTGCATCTTCTTCCGCTTCCGGCGCAGATAGCGGTTCAGCTTCCGGCGCAGATAGCGGCTCAGCTTCCGCAGCGTCCGGCGGCGAAGGCGGTCAAGGTGGCGAAGGCGGTCAAGGCGGCGGAAGCGCAAGCCAGTAATTGTACTATCAATCCCCCTGTATTTGCACAATATCATTAAGTTAAGGAAGGCTCCTTTTGGTAAAAGGAGCTGTCGCCCGTTGGCGACTGAGGAATTGTATCAATCGATCGAGCGTCAGCGAGATACTTTTTCCTTAACTTAATGACATTGCTGTTTTGCAGGGGGATTTTTTGCACTTTTCGGGTGTTGCTATTTTTTTTTCATCGATAGATCTTCTTGTGATCCATAGACTGTAAGAATGGCGCTCCAACATGGAATCTATCTCAAAAACAACAGCAAAATTAGGGGAATATGTCAAAACGAGGATAACTTTATGTGCAAACTGCACAATTGCGAAAGGGCGTTTTTATATATTTAGTGGATTTTTCCGCTCGGCGGACGGTTTTTATTGTACCGACCCTCGATTTGTACTATAATGATATGGTAGCTTGAAACAGGTATCATCTGTTGTGAGAGCATAGGCAACCGAGGATTAATCCGAGATCGTGTTTATTCTCAGTTGACTAACGAACATCACACTCTTGAAAGGAGTTTTTTCATTGAAACAGTACGACCCGAAACACATTCTCAATATCGCTATGGCAGGCCATTCCGGCGCGGGTAAGACTTCCGTTGCCGAAGCGATGCTGTATCTTTCCAAGGCGAGCGACCGTCTGGGCAAGATCGCCGACGGCAACACCCAGCTTGACTTTGACGCGGAGGAGATTCGCCGCAAGGTATCTATCGTTACCGCAGTAGCTCCCGTAGAGTGGAAGAATACAAAGATCAACATCATCGACACCCCCGGTCTGTTCGACTTTGAGGGCGGCGTTTTTGAAGGCTATCGCGCGGCTGAGACAGCGGTCATCGTTGTATCCGCAAAGGACGGCGTGAATGTCGGTACCGAAAAGGCTGTCAAGGCTGCCGATAAGGAAGGTCTGACCAAGATCTTCTTCGTCAACGGCGTATGCGACGAGGACGCTCGCTTCTATCGTGTATTAGAGGATCTCAAGGCGACCTTCGGTCCCTCCGTATGCCCTGTCATCGTTCCGCATATCGAGAACGGTCAGGCGAATACCTACATCAATCTGCTCGAATACAAGGCTTATAAATATGACAACAAGGGCAACGCGACTCCCACCGCGATCATCCCCGAAATGGGCGACCGCTTTGAGGGACTCCGTGAAGCCATCAAAGAGGCTGTTGCCGAGACCAGCGAAGAGCTGATGGAGAAGTTCTTCATGGAAGAGGAATTCACCCCCGAAGAGATCATCACCGGCGTTTCGCAGGGCGTCAAGGACGGCTCTCTGTGCCCCGTATTCTGCGGTGACGCGGCTACTACCTTCGGCATCGAGCAGTTCCTGAACACCATAACATGGCTGGCTCCGACTGCCGCCGACAAGGGTTCCGAGACCGCTGTTGACGTCAACGGCGACCCCGTAGAGATCGCCTGCAACGAGCAGGGCGCTACCGCCGCGATCATCTTCAAGACCGTAGCCGACCCGTTCGTCGGTAAGCTGAGCTACTTCAAGGTCGTATCCGGTAAGGTAAGTACCGATACACCTCTTGTCAATATGCGCACCGGTAATCAGGAGCGTATCACCAAGGTGCTGACCGTTCGCGGTAAAAAGCAGGAGGACGCCGCCGCGGTACTCGCGGGCGATATCGGCGCGATTCCGAAGCTGACCGCCGCCAATACCGGCGACACCCTTTGCTCTCCCACCCGCAAGGTCATCCTTGACGGCATCGATTATCCGGCTCCTTCCTTCACGATGGCGGTTTATCCCAAGAAGAAGGGTGAAGAGGATAAGGTAGCGCAGGGTCTGGCCCGTCTGGTCGAGGAAGATCCCACCATCCAGTATAAGAACGACCCCGAGACCAAGGAGCTGGTCATGTCCGGTATGGGCGAACAGCATCTGGACGTCGTCGTTTCCAAGTTAAAGAGCAAGTTCAACGTAGAGGTTGAGCTCAAGCAGCCCAAGGTCGCGTATCGTGAGACCATCCGCGGCAAGTCCGATGTGGAAGGCAAGCATAAGAAGCAGTCCGGCGGTTCCGGCCAGTACGGTGACGTATGGATCAAGTTTGAGCCGTGCGATTCCGACGGTCTGGAGTTCGATATCGCCGTTGTCGGCGGTTCGGTTCCGAAGCAGTTCTTCCCGGCTGTTGAAAAGGGACTGAGAGATTCCATCAAGCACGGCCCGCTGGCAGGCTATCCGGTCGTCGGCGTGAAGGCGACGCTGTATGATGGTAAGTACCATCCCGTTGACTCCAACGAAATGGCGTTCAAGACCGCTGCTCAGCTCGCTTTCAAGGCGGGTATCCCGCAGGCTAAGCCCGCTCTGCTGGAGCCGGTCGGTTCCTTGAAGGCGACCGTTCCGGACGCGAACATGGGCGACATCATGGGCGAGGTCAACAAGCGCAGAGGCCGCGTGCTCGGTATGAACGCCGGCGAGGACGGCATGCAGATCGTCGAGGCTGAGGTCCCGATGGCCGAGATGGCTGACTTCTCCGTATTCATGCGCCAGTGCACCCAGGGTCGCGGCAGCTACAGCTTTGAGTTCGAGCGCTATGAAGACGCTCCCGCTCAGGTTGCTCAAAAGGTCATTGAAGCCGCTAAGGCTGATATAGATTAATCTTAAACAGAGAAAGGATAGGACGATGAAAATGACGAAAAGAATTATTGCGGTTGTAATGGTAGTTGCGCTTCTTGCTGCATTATTGGTAGGTTGTTCCAAAAAGCCGAACAACAATAACAATACCAACTCTGCGGCGGATTCCGCTGTCAGCTCTGCAGCAAGCTCTGCGGCAAGCTCCGCGGCTTCTTCTGAAGGCGAAGAGACTGTTTCCGGTACCGGCGACAACAACAAAGTTACTTTGAGCATGACCCTGTTTGATAAAGAGTATACACTCGGTAAGAGCCGAGTCAAGGATCTTTCTGACAACGACTGGGGTTATGATCCCGAGGACTGGAAAGACATCGATATGGAAAAGAAGATCGAGTATAAGCAGACAGGCGGTTCCTACCTGACCATGGATAACTCGACTACAGAGGTCGATATCAGCTTCAAAAACTTAGCTGAGACTTTTGCGACTCCCGAGCAGTGCATCCTGACTAAAATGGAATTCAAGGGTTCTCCGGACGGCGCTATCACCAAGGCAAGCGCTAAGATCTTCGGCGGACAGATCGATCTGGCAAAATGCACTACCTTTGATGAGATCGAAAACCAGCTCAAGAGTAATCTTTCTTCCTTTGTGAAGGAGAAGCAGTATGATTCCGAGTATTCCACTTCCTACAGCTATAAGGCTGATACAAAGGACGGTAAGTTCTATATGTACGCAAGCTTCGATAAAAAAGAGAACAAGATGAAGAGCATCGATACTTCTCTGGATCTGAGCTACGATTATACTTATCAGCCTGAATGATCTCGTTGATCATGTTACAGAAATCTTATGCACCCCGTCAACAGACGGGGTGTGTTTGAAAAACGACGAATCATCGAGTTAAACGAAAAAAAGACCACTCTTTGCGCGGTCGTTACTGTATCTGTATGATAGAAAAAACAGGGATGAAGAATTATTTCTGATAAAAATGAGAAAAGAGGAGAAAGAATGAAAAGAATCATTGCTTTTTTGATGGTACTGATGCTGATGGTCGGTTGTCTTGCGGCGTGTAACTCATCAAAGAACAACAATAACAACACACCCACAGAGGCTGAACAGGCAGCATCTTCACAGGCGAATTCCGCAGCGGCAAGTTCTAAGGAAGAGGCTACGGAATCGCAGTATGAGAAAGCCGGATCCGTTTCAGTCGGAAAAACCGATTCACTTTGGAAAAACAGCACGGAGCTTACCACCAGCGGTGACAGCAAAGAGCTGACCCCCACGATCACGATCTTTGACAAAGAGTATACCATTGGCTTGACTACTCTGAAGCAATTGGTTGACGAGGGTTGGGGCTATGATACCGAAAGCTGGAAAAAGGTCAACATGGATCAGAAGATCGAGTATAAGACAGGTTACTCAGGCAAAACTCTTGATAACAATACAGCAGAGATCCAGGTTAGCATCGGCAACTACGCCTCTACCTTCGCGACACCGGTGGATTGTATCGTTACCGAGATCGAGATGAAGGGTTCTCCCGATGGCGTCTTCACTAAAGCAGGCGTTAAGATATGCGGCGATAAGATCGATCTGAGCAAGTATGCGACGATTGATGATTTAGAATCTGCCTTGTCATCCGCTGCTTCTTGGGTAGAGAAAAAAGAGAACTCCTCAAAGTCCTATTCTTATCATTTCTTAGCTCAGGACGGCAACGGAAGCATTACGCTCAGCGTTGCGACAGACGATTCCAAGAAAATCAAGAATTATGATCTGGATATGAAGATCAGTTCTGACTATTCCTTTGAGAAAAAGGATTGATCCGATAACGGCATGATCGCTGTATCATCGAAACACCCCGTCGATTTCGGCGGGGTGTTGTTGCGTTTAGTTAGATCTTCTGCTTTGCCGAAAATTTGCCAAGAAAACTTTGCAAAAAGTATTGACAAGTAAACTTGGCAGTGCTATAATGAAGCCATCAAAGATGACAAGTAAACTTGTCAAAACTTCTCATTGCGGGTGAGATTGCCACTATCATAAGCTCCCTCGCAACGACAGACAAAAGGAGATGTTATCATGAACAGAGAAGATATTTTAGCAAAGGCGCAGAGCGAAGGAAAGGGCAAGGACGTTGCCGATCTGGAGGCGCAGCAAAGGGGCGCGTATTTCGCGTATCTGATCGGGATCTGTCTGATCATTGTCGTCGATATCGTGGAGGGTATCGTGCTGCACCGTATCAGCTTCGGGTGCAACATGGCGATGTTCGTGATGGCGTTCGTCGCGTTCTTCACGAAATACCGTATCCGCGGAAAGACGCATGAGCTGTTTGTCGCGATCGCGTACGGCGTCGGCGCAGTTGTATGGACGGTGCTGTGGATACTCCAGCTTTGCGGGGTGATGGCATGAGTGATAACGCGTTGGTGTTAAGAAACAACCTTGCCGCGATCCGCAAGGAAAAGAAGCTCTCTCAGGCAGAGCTTGCCAAGATGGTCGGCGTGTCGCGCAACACGATCAGCTCCATCGAAACGGGACAGTTCAATCCCACAGCGAAGCTGGCGCTGATCCTGTGTATCGCGCTGGATAAAAAGTTTGAAGAAGTTTTCTATTTCTGAGGTGATTTGATGAAAACTGCGATCGTTTATTATTCAATGAGCGGCAATACCAAGATGGTTGCCGAAATAATTGCTAAGGAGCTTTCAGCCGATCTGATCGAAATAAAGCCCGTGAAGGATTATCCCGACAAGGGAGCGCGCAAGTTTATCTGGGGCGGTATGAAAGCGGTGATGGGTGAGAAGCCCCAACTGAATCCGTATGAGTTCAACGGAGATTATGACAGGATCATCTTCGCTACACCTGTCTGGGCGAGCAGTTTCACGCCGCCGATCAGGACGTTTATCGACGAGAATCGCGCCGCGCTGAAAGGTAAGCGCTTCGCCGTATGTGTGTGCTATGCCGGAGGCGGCGCGGAGAAGGCGATCGATAAGCTCGCGAAGTTTTTAGGGATCGAGCACTTTGACGCACAGCTGATCCTCGTCGACCCGAAGGATCAACCCTCGCAGGAGAACGAGGAGAAGATACAGGCATTTTGCGGCAAACTGAATCAAGCATAAGAAAAAGCTCCCGATCTCTCGGGAGCTTTTGTTATGAATACAGAATGGTTTGTGCGGTTTCGTTGATGGGATAGGGGGTCGGCATTTGGGCGATATAGCGCTGCAGGTATGTCGCGTCGGTGATATCGAATGTGTCGCCCGATAAGGAGGAGCGCAGGGCGATCATGCCGTCGTCATCGGATTGCACATTGGCGAATACGCGCTGGATCAACGTCACGTCAAGGATATCGACCTTTCCGTCGCCGTCGCTGTCGCCGCACAGATAGGAATAGCGGTACAGTCCGTAGTAGTCGCTGAGCCACAGGTGGCGTTCGGCGCACCATGTTTTCAGGAAATTGAAGTTATCGTCATAGGTTCTCAGCGGTGGTTTTTGGTAATTGAGCCACCATCTGTTGACATTCCATACGGAAAAGTTGCGATCAAAAAGCGCCTGATTCTCCGTGCGTAAAGCGTCGAGTCGTCCGCCGTCGGCAGAGAGGTTTTCGATATAGTCGTAATGTTGGGCATAGACACGCTTGACCTCGGTTTGGAACCAGTCTTTGCCGGTGAGAAAGCGGTAGAAGTTTTTATCCGCCTGCATAATGCCGTCGGTGCGGCTGCCCTGCTTGGCGGCGGTGGAGTTGAGGTCGCCGTTGAGGTTGCCCAGCGCGAGGTCGTAGTCCCACGCGGGTCCCGCGTAGAGCATACCGTCCTTGTAGAAGAAGAATACGGAGCTTAAACCGAAATCACCGGTCTTGGCGTACTCGTTGAGCAGGTAGAACTTCGCGAAGGAATCGATGTCGATGGTTTGGCGGATCTCTTCCTCAGTGCCGTTTTTCAGCGTGTTGATGATATTGTTCAGGGTATCGGTGACATAGGCGAGCCGATCCTCTGTCGGCTCGTCGGGATCGCTCATCGCAAAACGCAGTCCGCCGGCGCTGACGTAGGATACATCAGCCTCCGTGCGGCTTGCCTCATATTCTAGCAAAAAATCTTTTTTGCCGTCGTTGCTCTCGATATCGATGTCGACACGATCCGTGCCTTCCTGTACCGGCTCGTAGACGGTGTAACAGCCGCGGTAGGAGCCGTCCAGCCACACCTCGACGTAGCGCTGCTGTGAGGTGTAGGGGAGATCAAGCTCCTGCGCAAGGTCAAAGGCGAGATAATTGCGCAGGAGGGAGGGGTCGAAGCAGTTGGCGAGCAACGCCCATTTTTTGCCCTTGCCCATCCCGAGGATCTCTGTTTTTTTGGCGAATTTGAAGTTGAAGGATTTTTTGGTGACATGTTCCATCGCGGTGCTGTTGCCGCGCACCTTGAGGGAGATCGTATCATCGACCGTGGAGCCGTCCGCATCGGTGATCGTGATGTGCGCGCCGACATAGCCGTCCGCCTTTTCCAGCGATAAACCGTTGCCCGCGTCGGTAGTGATCTCGATCTTCGGCACAGACGGGTTCTGTGATGCTGCGGCAGATGTCGAAATACACGAAAAAGAGAACAGCATGATGAAAATCAGGACGAATGAAAAAACACGTTTCATGGGCTCATCCTTTCGGTGGGGTGTTTGTCATATTATATCACAGTGTGTCTGCGGATACAAGAAAAAGCTCCCGGGTGATCGGGAGCTTTTAGCAATTCAATGCTTGATTGAAAACAAATCGGTAGCGCTCAATGATTTGTATCAATAGATCAAAAGCGCGATAGGATCATGCCGTTTTGACACGCCGTTGAAGCCTGTGAAAGATGATGAATAACCTTTCAAAAGGCGGAAAAAGTAACTTCGTTACCGGATGATCATTGATTTGCCGGTCATTTCCTCGGGCTGAGGCAGACCCATGATATCGAGCATGGTGGGCGCGATATCCGCGAGCACGCCGCCCGCGCGCAGCTCCTTGCACTCGTCATAGCCGACGACGCAGAAGGGTACGGGATTGGTGGTGTGCGCGGTGAAGGGAGTACCGTCACGATCGATCATGCGATCGGCGTTGCCGTGGTCGGCTGTGATGCAGGTCACGCCGCCCATCTCGGCGATCGCGTCGGATACCTTCTTGACGCCCCAGTCAACTGCCTCGACCGCCTTGACCGCTGCATCAAATACGCCGGTGTGGCCGACCATGTCGCAGTTGGCGAAGTTGAGGATGACGACGTCATACTTGCCGCTCTTGATCGCCTCGACGCACTTTTCGGTGACCTCATAGGCGCTCATATGGGGCTGCATATCGTAGGTGGCGACGGCAGGGGACTTGACAAGGATGCGATCCTCGCCCTCATACTGCTTTTCAACGCCGCCGTTGAAGAAGAAGGTGACATGCGCGTACTTCTCGGTCTCGGCGATACGCAGCTGGGTCAAGCCGTTTTTAGAGAGATACTCGCCGAGGGTGTTGACGAGCTGCTGCGGCTTGAAGGCAACGTCGACGTTGGGCATGGTCGCGTCATACTGCGTCATGCAGATGTAGGTGACGGGGAAGCGGCCGTTCCTGCGCTCAAAGCCGGTGAAATCGTCATCGACAAAGGTGCGGGTGATCTCACGCGCTCTGTCGGGACGGAAGTTGTAGAAGATGACGCTGTCGCCCGCTTTGACGGTGTCGCCGCCCGCGATCACGGCAGGCAGCATGAACTCGTCGGTCACGCCGTTGTCATAGCTGTTCTGCACCGCCTGTACGGGATCGGTCTCCTGTACGCCCTCGCCGTAGACGATCGCGGAATACGCCTTTTCGACGCGCTCCCAGCGATTATCTCTGTCCATCGCGTAGTAACGTCCGCTGATGGTAGCGATCTTGCCGACGCCGATCTCAGCGCACTTTTCGACTGCCTGCGCGACATATTCTTTCGCGCTGGAAGGGGGTACGTCACGACCGTCGAGGAACGCGTGGATGTAGACCTTGGTCAGACCCTTGCGCTTGGCAAGCTCTAAGATACCGTACAGATGGGTGTTGTGGCTGTGGACGCCGCCGGGAGAGAGCAGACCGAACAGATGCAGGGAGCTGTCGTTCGCCTTGCAGTTGTCGATCGCCTTGTTCATCGCCTCGTTCTCGAAGAAATCGCCGTCCTCGATACTCTTGGTGATGCGGGTGAGCTCCTGATATACGATGCGGCCCGCGCCCATGTTGGTGTGGCCGACCTCGCTGTTACCCATCTGACCGTGCGGCAGACCTACATCGAGACCCGACGCGCCGATCATGGTAAGGGGATTTTGGAAGAACAGCTGGTCAAGATGCGGCGTGCGCGCATAGTCGATGGCGTTGCCGTACTTGGGAGCGATACCAAAGCCGTCCATGATAATCAATGCAATTGGTTTTTTCATAAGATATCCTCATTCTGATGATATCAGAGAACAGAGAATAGAGAACAGATAACAGTTGAGGGAAATGCTTTGCATTTTGGATTGATATTACAATCGGGTGCGGATAGCGCCCGCAGTTCACGGTTATCTGTTATCTTTAGCTGTTATCTGGAAAAATTAATACTCTTCGGGCTTGGTGGCTTCGATGATCTTCGCGAATTTCTCAGGCACCAGAGAAGCGCCGCCGATCAGACCGCCGTCAACGTTGGTTTTAGCCAGCAGCTCAGCCGCGTTAGCGTCGTTCATAGAGCCGCCGTACTGGATGGTAACGCCAGTAGCCGCCTCGAGGGTATACAGGCTCTTGAGGCACATACGGATGAGCTCGCAGACTTCCTCTGCCTGCTCAGCGGTAGCGGTCTTGCCGGTGCCGATCGCCCATACGGGCTCATAAGCGATGACAATGTTCTTGAGCTCTTCTTCGGTAACGCCCCACAGGTCGAGCTTGAGCTGACGCGCGATGACCTCGTTGGTGATGTTGCACTCACGCTCCCAGAGCAGTTCGCCGACGCAAACGATGGGCTTGAGGCCTGCTGCCAGAGCAGCCTTGACGCGCTTGTTGACGGTCTCGTCGGTTTCGCCGAAATACTGTCTGCGCTCGGAGTGACCGATGATAACATATTCTACGCCCAGTTCCTTGAGCATACCGGTGCTGATCTCGCCGGTGAAAGCGCCGCTCTCTGCCCAGTGGCAGTTCTCAGCGCCGATCTTGATGTTGGTGTCCTTAGTGACCTCAACCGCTGTAGCAAGGTCAACATAAGGAACGCAGGCTACGACCTCGCAGGTCGCGTCCTTGACGAGGGGGATGATCTCCTCGAGCAGAGCCTTCGCCTCGGAAGGAGTCTTGTTCATCTTCCAGTTGCCGGCGATGATGGTCTTTCTCATACCTTTGGTTAAAGCGTCAAGTATCATGATAAAAATCCTTTCTTTATGGGAATGGAGGGCGACGCCATGCCGCCCTCGTTGAATAATGCTTAGTCTTTGTCAGCGATAGCCGCGATACCGGGCAGAACCTTACCCTCGAGGTACTCGAGAGAAGCGCCGCCGCCGGTGGAGATGTGGCTCATCTTGTCGGCGAAGCCGAGGTTGACGACAGCCGCAGCGGAGTCGCCGCCGCCGATGATGGTGGTAGCGTCGGTCTCAGCCAGCGCCTTGGCGACCGCGATGGTGCCTTCCGCGAGGATCGGATTCTCGAAAACGCCCATGGGGCCGTTCCAAACAACGGTCTTAGCGGACTTGACAGCCTCCGCATAGAGCTCGCGGGTCTTGGGGCCGATATCCAGACCCATGCTGTCCTCGGGGATCTCGCCCGCGGCATAGACCACGGTGTCGATGGGAGCGTCGATCGGATCGGGGAAGGACTTGGTGCAGACGGTGTCGATGGGCAGCAGGAGCTTCTTGCCGAGATCCTCAGCCTTCTTGATCATCTCGTTGCAGTAATCGAGCTTGGTGTCGTCGACCAGAGAGGTACCGATCGCCTTGCCCTGTGCCTTAGCAAAGGTGTAAGCCATGCCGCCGCCGATGATCAGGGTGTCGCACTTCTCGAGGAGGTTAGAGATAACATTGAGCTTGTCCGCGACCTTAGCGCCGCCGAGGATCGCGACAAAGGGACGTACCGGAGCTTCTACCGCGTTGCCGAGGTAGTCGATCTCCTTCTGCATCAGATAACCGACTGCGGTGCACTTGATGTGGTCGGTCACGCCGACGGTGGAGCAGTGTGCGCGGTGAGCGGAACCGAACGCGTCCATAACGAATACTTCTGCTAAAGAAGCCAGCTCGGAGCTGAACGGCTCAAGGTTCTTGGTCTCTTCCTTGCGGAAACGGGTGTTCTGCAGCAGAACGACGTCGCCGTCCTTCATTGCGGCAACAGCAGCCTTGGCGTTAGCGCCGACGACCTCGTCGTCATTGGCGAATACAACATCCTTGCCCAGCAGCTCGGACAGGCGAACAGCTACGGGTGCGAGGGAGAACTTCTCCTCAGGACCGTTCTTCGGCTTGCCGAGGTGGGAGCAGAGGATGAGCTGACCGCCGTCGGCGATGATCTTCTTGATGGTGGGCAGAGCGGCGGTGATACGGTTATCGTTGGTGATCACGCCGTCCTTGAGCGGTACGTTGAAGTCACAGCGGCAAAGGACTTTCTTGCCGGCAAAGTTGATGTCATCAACGGTGTACTTATTGAGTTTCATGATAAAAACATCCTTTCTTCGCATTGGGCGTTCGCACTTATGTTAGTTAAAGCTAACCGCAAACGCGCAATACCATAATTTTACTCATTAATTATATAACAAAACGGTAGCTTATTGCAATAGCAAAATGGAATAATAATGCGTTTCTTTGTGAAAAATCACAAAGAAAACGCCCCTTTCGGAGCGTTGGACGAAAAAACTATTCTGTATCCTCCCAATGATGGCGGTGGAGCTCGCCTTTGGTCAGCAGGGCGGGGTAATCCCACTGACGCAGCACCTCGTAGCAGCCGACGGCGACGGAGTTCGCGAGGTTGAGGGATCGCGCTTCATCGATCATCGGGATGCGGACGCATCGGTCGGGGTATTTCATCAGAACATGCTCGGGGATGCCGCGCGTTTCCTTGCCGAAGATGATGTACGCGCCGTCGGGGTAGCTGACCTCGCTGTGCTTGTGACGCGCCTTGGTGGAAAAGAAAAAGTATTCGCCGCCCTCGGTCTTGGCAAAGAAGTCGTCGATACTATCATAATAGGTGATGTCGACGAGGTACCAGTAGTCGAGCCCCGCTCGTTTGAGGTTGCGGTCGGTGATCTCAAAGCCGAAGGGTCGCACCAGATGGAGCCTTGCGCCCGTAGCGGCACAGGTGCGCGCGACGTTGCCGGTGTTCTGCGGGATCTCGGGCTCGAATAAGACGATGTTCAAAACCTTGTTGTCAGATTTTTCCAATTTGAATTCCCTCTTTTATCATAGAATATGAGCTGAGCAATTACAAAGAATAATGATGTGTTTGAATAAGGACAGCATTTGAGCCTTCCCCTTGAGGGGAAGGTGCCTCGCCCAAAGCGAGGCGGATGAGGTGGAGACCTTTCCGTTATATCGATGGAAAAGAGTTGAATGAAGCGTTTATACTGATTTCTCATAAAACGGGTTAATCAGATGATAGTGGAAGATTTCGCAGAACAAGGCGGAGGACGCCGATAGGCTGGCGCCTATCAAGGACAACAACGCAGTTATGCGAAATTATTACGCATCAGATGATAAGCCGTTTTATTAGGAATCAGTATTACACCTCATCCGACCTTTTCGGCTTTCAGCGCGAAAAGCCCACCTTCCCCTCAAGGGGAAGGCTTGATTCAGCCTGTCCAAAACAGAAAGGAGTTGGTATCATGCCAAAGACGATGTGTACAAATGGTAATTGCGCCGATAAGAAGAGCGGCGTGGTGAAAGGGATCCTCGGCGGTCTCGCGGCGGGAGTCGCGGTCAGCGCCGTGGTTGTTGTGATGATGAACAACAGTAAGAAAACCCTGCAGAAGAAGGCAGGGAAGGTCGCCGACGCGATGGAGGACCTGTTCGACAGCGCGAAGGATATGTTTCAGTAGGGTCAGTGGTCAGTGATTAGTGGTTAGTGGTTAGTGATTATGGGAAACGCTTCGCGTTTTGAATAGATATAAAAATCAGGTGTAGGCGTGCCCACCAAACACTCCTAACTCCTCACTATCTTTAAAGGTGTTGAAAAAGTCCTCCTTTTATGCTAAACTCATATCAAATGATGACAGCATAAAGGAGAGATTAATATGGAACTGATCCAGAGCTTTACCGTTGACCATACCAAGATCGTCCCCGGGATCTTCCTCAGCCGTGAGGATCATGTCGGCGGCGATATGGTCACGACCTATGATGTCAGGCTGAAAAAGCCGAACAGAGAGCCGGTCATCGATGTGGCGGCGATGCACACGCTCGAACACCTCATCGCGACCTTTCTGCGCAACGATCCCGATTGGAAGGACGAAGTGATCTACTGGGGACCAATGGGATGCCTGACGGGTTTTTATCTGATCCTCAAAGGCAATCGCGCGCCGAAGGAGATCTATGAGCTGCTCCTCGCCGCGTTCCGGTCGGTGGATAAAGCCGAGGTGATCCCCGGCGCGACGGCAGTGAACTGTGGCCATTATCTCATGCACAATCTCGGGATGGCGAAGTGGTACGCGGCGGAATTCGCGGAGTATCTGGAGAAGAACGCCGAAGATCCCGCGATCTTTGAGTATCCGAAAACCGAACGGCTCATCACGGATGAGGGACAGCAGTTCTTTGATTCGTAAGCCGCGATCCCGCAAAAAGCATATTGACACAAACAAGCGCTTTCTTTGGTCGATATCATTAAGTTAAGAAAATGTATCTCGCTGAAGCTCGAGCGATTGATGCAATTCCTCAGTCGCCCGACATATGTCGGGCGACAGCTCCTTTTACCAAAAGGAGCCTTCTTAACTTAATGATATCGTTACCTCGGTAGGCGCTTGTTGTATCGTAATCCGTATTATTCGGTAAAATCGGTGAAGCTGATGTTCATGTCGACGGTGCCTTCGACGCCCGCGATCTTGCCCTCCTTGCTGTACTGCCACATATCGAACTTGTAGTACATGGTGGGGAATTCGCGGTAGTCGGCGAGCCAGAAGTCATAGTCCTTCATGGTCTCGAAGTCATACATGATCAACATCTGCGAGGTGTTGGAATATACGATAGCCTTATAGCCGGCATCGGTGACGGTGTCACAGAAGGCCTCGGCGATATCGGTCAGCTGATCGCCGGTGACCTTATCGGTGCGGGCAGCCTCCTCCTGGATGTTTTCCCAGTCAAAGCCGATAGGGTAGTCGAGGGCGCGCTTGTTCAGCTTTTCGAGGGTATAATTTGCCTCTTGCTTTGCATCCTCGGCACTGATCGCCTGTGAGAAGAAGTACGCGCCGACCTTGATTCCCGCCGCCTTGGCTTTTTCATAGTTGGTATCAAAGCTGTTGTCCGTGTAGAGAACGCCGTCATCGCCGTAGTAGCGGCCGCCAATGCGCAGCATGACGAATTCCACGCCCGCTTCCTTCATCGCGGCAAAGTCGACGTCACCCTGGAACTCACTGAGGTCGATCCCGAGGTGAGAGATCTTTTGACCGTTCTCATAGTAGGCGGGGATCCCGTTCTCGTCGGTGACAAGGTTGTCCGCCGTGTAGGTGTTGACCTCGGCGCCCTTGACGGTTTGGATCTCGATATCGCCCATGACGGAGTCGTTGATGGTGACGACCTCACCCGCGGAGGTCGCGGAGGTGGCGTCGGATGTATTTTTCGGAGTCAGTAATCGCATCGCGCCGTAGCCGACGCCGATGATCAGCGCGGCAGAGAGGAGGATCACCACGATGATGATGCCTACACGCTTGCCGCCGGAGGATGTTGTGGATTGTGAATGTTTCATATCAGCCTCTGTTTCTTTCAGTGATCTTGGGGGTTCGGATCGTTCTCTTGATCGGCTTCGGTAATGCCGTCAAGCTCTTTGAGAGACGCTTTCAGCTCAGCAAGCTCTTTGTCGAGCGCCTCGAGAGGGTCGCCCGCTGTGTACAAATGATCGTTGTTGTCATCTAAATAAGCCATTTTTGCTCCTTTTATCGAGATCGCATCGGGATGAACACGCGATCCATCCCCGCAATATCGGTTGTTTTTGCTCTTTTGAGTCCATAATAGCATAGCACAAAACGAGGTTGTTGTAAATAAACTTCATAATAAGTTTACTTTTACTTGAAAATCTCTTATCTTTCGATTATAATATAGCTAATAATGCTCTTCATTACCGAAAAGGGCAAATTTATGGCGCATAGGCGATCATTTCGGTGATGTTTTATGCGACAATAACGGGAAAGGAGGAAGGCTCTTGCAAAAACCGGTTTATCAAAGACATACGACCGAACAGATCCTCAGGGCGATCGAGACCTGTCCGACGATCGACAAGCTCTTTGAGATCGTCAAGAACGAGCATATCGTGATCCAGATGCAGAGCTTTAACTCCGCATCGTCCCTTCCTAAACAAACACCCAAGCAGATCCCCGACCTCTCACCTCTCGAAAGCCTCAAGATACAGGTGCGGCAGGCGGTATTGGACGCGGCGCGTACCAAAGCGCCCCGGCATACGAAAGAACAGCTCATCCGCGCGGTGCAGACCTGCCCCACGATCGACAAGCTGTTTGAGCTGGTAAAGAACGAGCACATCGTCATTCAGATGAAGAGCTTCAGCTCGGCGTCCTGTTTGCCGCAGCATAAACCCGATCCCGCGGAGCTGATCCCCGACAAAAGCCCGTTGGATCGCCTGAAAGAACAGGTTCTTGACGCGGTGATGAACGGCGGCTGAACCCATCAAACCTCACCTTGATATTACATTGGTTAGGAGAGCAAGATTATGAGCAATTACTGTTATCATTGTATGAATGAAATCACAGATGATCAGCGTGTGTGTCCTCATTGTCACAAAGAGAATACTCCCGATAATGTCGTTTATCGCCTCAGACCGGGTACGATTCTGGATAATAAATATCTGGTCGGCAACTGTCTGGGTGAAGGCGGTTTCGGAATTACCTATATCGGCAGAGATCTGTCGCTGGATATCAAGATCGCGATCAAGGAGTATTATCCTAACGGATATGCCAACCGTAATAATACGATCGATCAGAATGTTTTTGCCACTACCGAGAGCCAAAAGCATTATTTCTATAAGGGTAAGGATAACTTTTTGGAAGAAGCGCGTAAGGTCGCCAAGTTCCTCGGTGAGCCCGGTATCGTCGGTATCAGAGAGTATTTTGAGGCAAACGGTACGGCGTACATCATCATGGAGTACCTCGAGGGAGAGAATCTGGCTTCTTACATCAAGCGCAACGGTACCTTTAATGCGGAGAAAATGTTCAGGCTGATGCTGCCCATCACCTATTCGCTCAAGCGGATCCATGACGCGGGAATGATCCATCGTGATATCTCGCCCGATAATATCATGTATATGAGTAACGGCAGCTTAAAGCTGATGGACTTTGGGTCGGCAAGGTACTTTACCAACGAGCAAAAAGAGATGTCGGTACTGCTCAAGCAGGGTTACGCGCCTGAGGAACAATATCGTAAAAACGGAAAGCAGGGTCCGTGGACGGATGTTTACGGTCTGTGCGCGACGATGTACCGTTGTATCACGGGCAACATCCCCGAGGACGCGCTTGATCGACTCAGAGAAGATAACCTGATACCGCCCTCCAAGCTGGGGGTCAACATTCCGATCGCGATGGAAAACATCCTGTTATACGGTTTGGCGGTGTTCAAAGAGAATCGCTGCCAAAGCATGGATGAGCTGTCCTCCCTGATCGAAAAAGCACTCGATGATCCGAAGGGTGCGGCAGAAGAAACAGCGAACTTGCTGCCGAAGCCTCAACAGGTTCCTTCCGATCAGCCCGAACAGCATACATATCTCGCGGATGACGGTGCGATGTCGCAGAATAGCGCAAGCAAGGTCTCGTATGCACAACCGGTCACGGGAGAACGATCGTCATCTTCACAGAGCCCCTCCTACGCAACACCTGTTCGTACCAATAACAACAATTATGCAACGCCGGTAAACACGAATAACAATAGTTACGCAACGCCGGTGCGCACGAACAATAATAACTATGCGACGCCGATAAGTACCGACAACAATACGAACTACGCAACACCGGTATCCTCTTCCAAGCAGTATCAAAACACCGACTATCGTTCTCAAAACTCTTATGCGACGCCGGTTTCGGGTGTGGAGACTTACGGCACACAAACTGCTGTCGTCGAAAAGCCAAAGAAGAAAAAGACCGGTTTGATCATCGGCTTGATCATTGGCGGAATCGTAGTGTTGGCGGCGGGCATCACATTGTTGGTGGTATTAGGACTCGGTAACGGGATTGAAGCGTTGGACGGTACCTATCGTATGACTGAGATGGTATCGGATGGTGTTGATAAATCTCAGGATCTGAATAATATCATTGTTGATTTGGTGATCAAGGATAACATCGGCACGATCGATATCGGATCCGATCATTTGGTCTGGAAGTTCGATCCTCAGAGCCATACGATCACCAACGAAAACAATCAGTCGATCCCCTATCGGATGGAAGGAAAAAAGATGATTATAGAGAATCCGGACGGCAAGGATCGAATGGTATTTGAAAAACAATAGCGAAATGAAAAGAGCAGCGGACTTCCGCTGCTCTTGTTTGTTATATGCAGCTGTTTTATTCGTTCAGGATCATCTTGCCCTCGTGGTCGGTGTAATAATCGCCCTCGGGGATCAGCTGTGAGATCGGTACGATGATGTAGCCCTCGCCTTGTAACATCTCGATGATCTTCGGGAGTGCCTCGGGCGTATTCTTCGCGCCGTTGTGCATCAGGATGATCGAGCCGGGACACAGCTTGCTTTTGACACGGCTGACCATCTCATCGGGCGTGGGATCTTTCCAGTCGAGGCTGTCGATGTTCCACTGCACGCAGTACATATCGCGGGATCTGAGGTTGTTGACGAGGTTGTCGTCATATTCGCCGTAGGGCGCGCGGAACAAAGTCGACGCGGTGCCTGTCAGCGCCTCAATCGCGTCGTTGCAGTCGCCGATCTCGGTTTGCTGTTCGTCGGAGCTCAGCTGCGCCATATGCGGATGGGTGGAGGAATGGTTGCCGACGTCATGACCGTGTTTGGCGATCGCCCTGACGTCATCGGGGTACTTGTCGACCCATTGCTTGACGAGGAAGAAGGTGCTTTTGACCTCGTATTTGTCGAGGATATCGAGCAGGGTATCCGTCTGCTCGTTGCCCCATGCCGCGTCAAAGGAGATGGCGCAGACCTTTTCGTCGGTATCCACGTAATAGATCGGGATCTGCCGCGGTTCGTTCGCGGTGTAGACCGCCTTGCCCGCTGTATCGGAGGCGACCGCGATCGCCGCGACGCCGATCAGCACGCAGGAGAACAGGATCATCAGCTTTTTCTTTGTCAATACCACAAACGTCATACCATCACCGATATATGGTATGATAAAACGATTGATATTATTCCGTAATAATTGTTTATTATTCTGTCACAAATCGTTGGAATATGGGTATATAATAGTAAGCGCTTCAGATGATCTGAGCAAATCCAAGGAGGTTATCTTATGAAGAAAATTTTTAGTCTGATGATAGTATTGGTGATGGCGGTATCTGTGTTTGCAGGCTGTCAAACAAAAGAAAAATCATCTTCACCGGATGAGGTATCGATTGAAGCGACTCAGGATGAGGCAGTCAATGTTGCCACTCAAGATGAAGCGGTCGATGTTGCCACCCCGGATGAAGTTGCTCAAAACGACGGTTTTACAGCACCCGAGACCGTTGATGTCAAAGAATTGATGGAGGATCTGCCTGAGTTGAGCGCAGAGGATTTTGTATCAGATCATCATAAATGCAATATGCTGTATCATAATGGTTTGTTGTATTCGAATGGTAAAATCTATGACGGTAAGGGTGAAGATAAAACATATTCCAAAGAATATATCCGTTATTTTTCGATAAATGACTCGGTGATCCTATATGCTGTGTTAGACAAAGATAAGGAACAAAGTGAGATCTGGGCAGTGCTTGCGGATTGTTCCCGTCGTGCCAAACTGACTCTTGCAAAAGGTTATGCCGATCCTTTGTTCATTGACAATGGTCTTTTGTATTATACGGAAGGTGTTGTGAGAGATAGCATAAACACCTTGGATCTCAATACAGGAGAAATAACGCAAATCGTTTCGCACTGCCATATGATTATGAACATTGGTAGAAAACTCTATTTCCAGGATATGTCAGACAGGGAGGATGACGAAACTGCCCTGTGCTGTTATGACCTTGACACCAAAGAGCAAAAAGAGATCTATCGGATGACGGGAGCTGGCAGAGTCATAGTGGATCATGATTTGATGTATTTCGAAAGCAACAACACCGTATACCGTCTGGATCCGCAGACTGATTCACCTGAAGAGTATGTAAAGATTCCCGAAGAAGGGTGGTTATTCATTATCGTTAACGGTACGGTCGTATATGAAGAAGCGGCAGATTTTGATGATCACTCGCTGTGGGCAGTATCCGATACTCAGCCGGCGCATAAGCTGTTTGATACCAGAAAAAGTCATTTTTACAGCTGTCTCGGCGACGCGTATTATCTCGACGCAAATGTCATGGATGTTGGCATAATCAATTATTATTATGACGGCACAGAGCTGAAAGAACATCCGGAGGTTGAGGGTGATAAAGAAAATAGGCTTGTCTTTGTTAAAGATGGAAAATTCTTTTATCAGGATGGCAAAACGATCCTGATGTCTACAGAGTATGTGGATGATGAAACCTATCCTTCTAATAAATAAGCTATAGTATAAAGTGACAGCCCTTCCGAGAGGAAGCGCTGTTGATTCTATATTATACTTTTATTTCCCAAGTGGCGCCGTTTTTGCTGTCCTTGATGACGATGCCTTTTTCCAAAAGCTCGTCACGGATGCGGTCGGCCTCCGCCCAGTTTTTGTCGGCTTTTGCCGCGGCGCGCGCCGCGATCTGCTCGTCGACCCAGTCCTTGGAGATGCCTTTTTCTTCAAGGAGCTTGAGCTGCTGTGCCGCTTTTTCCGCTTCCGCCTGTGCCGCCTTTTCGATCTCTGCGTCAGCCGCTTCGATCAGTCCGAGGGAAAGCACGCGGTCGAAATCGTCGATCAGATAACGCTTGGTCACGTCGTCGAGCTTGCCCTTGAGCACATCGTAGAGCGCGGTGATCGCGAGGGAGGTGTTCAGATCGTTGTCCAGCGCCGCCTTGAACTTTTCCTGATACGGCTTTGCGGCGTCGAGATCGGGTTCGCCGTCCTTACTGAGCTTTACGATCTTCGCGACCAGTTTATTGTACGCCTGCACAGTGTTGTCGAGGTTCTCAAAGGAGAATACCAGCGGCTTACGGTAGTGGGACTGCAGGCAGAAGAAGCGATAGGCAAGGGGATCATAGCCCTTTTCTTCGAGCAGGGATACGGTCAAGAAGCCGCCCTTACTCTTGCTCATCTTGCCGCGCTTGTCGAGCAGGTGCAGGACATGGAACCAGTAGGGGCACCACTGATGGCCGAGGTAGGCTTCACTCTGCGCGATCTCGTTGGTATGGTGAGGGAAGGCGTTGTCCACGCCGCCGCAGTGGATGTCGAGGTATTCACCCGCGTGCTTGATGGAGATCGCGGAGCACTCGATATGCCAGCCGGGATAGCCCAGACCCCACGGTGATTCCCATTTAAGCGCCTGATCCTCAAACTTGCTTTGGGTGAACCAGAGGACGAAGTCGTTCTTGTTGCGCTTATTGCTGTCCTCGTTGACGTCGTCACGTACGCCGACCTGCAATTCGTCCTCGTTCATGTTGCCGAAAACATAGTAGTTGTCGAGCTTGCTGGTATCGAAATAGACGTTGCCGCCCGCAAGGTAGGCATAGCCCTTGTCGATCAGGGTCTGCACCATCTCGATGAACTCGGGGATGCAGTTGGTAGCGGGCTCGATGACGTCGGGCTTTTTGATATTGAGCTTCTCAGCGTCGGAGAAGAACGCGTCGGTGTAGAATCGCGCGATATCCATGACGCTCTTGTGCTCACGCTTAGCGCCCGCGAGCATCTTATCCTCGCCGGTATCCGCGTCGGAGCTGAGGTGTCCCACGTCGGTGATGTTCATCACGCGCAGTACGTCGTACCCCGCGTAGCGCAGGTATTTTTCAAGCACATCCTCCATGATGTAGGTGCGCAGGTTGCCGATATGAGCGTAGTGGTAGACGGTGGGGCCGCAGGTGTACATCTTCACCTTGCCCTCCTCGTGGGGGATGAATTCCTGTCGGGTACCGCCGAGTGTATTATACAGAATCATGATTGACTTCCTTTCTGTGATGAATCATTGTGAGAGGTCGCGGCGAGCTCGACCGCCTGACTGACGTTCTTTTCCAGATATCGCACCTCGTTGCTGAGCTGCTGGATCTCGTTGTGCATACGGCAGAGCTCCTGCGCCACGGGATCGGAGTAGTGGATCTGGTCGAGCAGATCGGGTCTTACGCCGTTGACGCGCACGACGCGCGCCGGTACGCCGACTGCGGTGGAGTTGGGCGGGATCTCGGTGAGCACGACCGCGCCCGCCGCAATGCGGGAGTTATCGCCGACCTTGAACGGGCCGAGCACCTTCGCGCCCGAGCCGACCATCACGTTGTCGCCGAGGGTGGGATGGCGCTTGCCCTGATCCTTACCCGTACCGCCGAGGGTGACGTTCTGGTAGATCAGGCAGTTGTCGCCGATCACGGTGGTCTCGCCGATGACGACGCCCATGCCGTGGTCGATCACCAGCCCCTTGCCGATGGTCGCGCCGGGATGGATCTCGACGCCGGTTTTGTTGCGCGCGCGCTGACTCAGCCAGCGTGCGATGAACTTCATGTTATGGATCTGGAACCAGTGCGCGCGGCGGTATTTGCGTACCGCCTTGTAGCCGGAGTAGAGGAAGAATACCTCCATCTTGTTGCGTGCCGCGGGGTCGCGCTGTAAATAGGCGTCCAGATCAGCTCTCAGTGTGTCAAACATAATATCAACCTTTTTAATTAGGAATTAGGAGTTAGGAATGAGGAATTTCAGTAGGTGAACCTGATCGGAAGAGGTGACATCTATATCGGAACAATCGATGATCATGCTCCGTGAATTGAATTGAAAACAATTCATGAGAATAAAAAGCGCCGTCGTCCGAAGGGACGACAGCGCCGTGGTTCCACCCAAATTCAGCGTATAATACGCTCTTTGAAGCTCATCAATAAGCTATTGTCCTTAACGCGGACTGACGGACTGCCATTTCCTGCAGTCAGCTCACAGGCGCATTTCACTGAACTTCCGCTAAGACGGCTTCCAGCCTATGCCGTCCTCTCTGTTAGCATCCGTAAAGCTACTTTTCCTGTTCACAGCCTTTTGATATCTACCATATTATATACGATTGTGATGAAAAATGCAACCGGTTTTTTTACATTGAACTATTATTCAGATTTATGAGATTTCCACAGTTTTGGCAACCCTCAGTCATCTTCGATGACAGCTCCCTTAGGAAAGGGAGCCATTTATTGTTTCTCAATGACAGATGATCACATATCGCTGATGACGTCTTTGTTGTCTTTGAGATAGATGATGCCCGAGATCACGGTGATGACCGCGACGATCCAGAACATGACCTGTCCGATGATGTTGAAGATGTCATAGATGCCGACCAGCGCGACGGGGTCGGTCATGGTACGCTTGAGAATCTCATAGATGAATTGCATGAGAAATACCGATACGATCGCGATGATCTGGGTCACGGTCTTGACCTTGCCCCACATATTGGCGGCGATGACTTTGCCCTTCGCGGCGGCGACAAGACGGATCGAGGTGACGGTGAATTCGCGGAAGATGATGATGATCAGCGGGATCGCGCCGCACAGATTCAGCTTGACAAAGCAGACCATCACGGAGATCACGAGGATCTTGTCCGCGAGCGGATCGGCGAATTTGCCGAAGTCGGTGATCAGGTTGTCGCGGCGGGCGATCTTGCCGTCCAGCGCGTCCGTGATCGCGGCGGCGCCGAAGAGCAGTCCCGCTATCAGAAAGTGATACGGGAATTCGATCAGGATCGCGGCGATGACCGCGGGGACCAGTATGATACGCAGGAGCGTCAGTTTATTGGGTAGGTTCATCTTTTTCATAGTATGACCTTTCAGTGTGAAGGAGCAGGGGGGAGTCGTTCCTCCCGCTCCATTCTGTATACTTTATGATTCGATCATCTCGCCGACCAGATCGCAGTCGATGTGGTCGGTGACGCGAACGTGTATGATCTCGCCCGAACGCGGCTTGCGGTCAGGGGTGGTGAAGAAGACGCAAGGGTCGACCTCGGGCGCGTCAAAGGCGGAGCGTCCGAAGAAGCAGTCCGCGTAGCGGTCAAAGCCGTCGGTGAGCACTTCGATCTCTTTGCCGACCATGCTCTCACACCATTTGTCCATGATCAACGCCTCCTGCTCGGTGATGATCTCGGCGCGGCGTTTTTTGACGTCCTCGTCGATCTGATCGGGCAGCAGAGCGGCAGGAGTATCCTCCTCCTGCGAGTACGCGAAGCACCCGAGGCGCTCAAAGCCCGTCTGCGCGACAAAGTCGCTCAGCTCCTCAAATTCCTCGTCCGTCTCACCGGGGAATCCGGTGATCAGGGTGGTGCGCAGGATCACGCCGGGGATCTTCTCGCGGATGTGCTGTACGAGCTTTATCAGACTCTCTTTGTCGCCGCGGCGGTTCATCGCCCGCAGCACCCTGCCGTCGCAGTGCTGGAGCGGCAGGTCGATATAGTTGACGATCTTCTCCTCTTCACGGATCGTGTCGAGCAGTTCGTCCGTTATGCGGTCGGGGTAGCAGTACAGCACACGGATCCAGTGCAGATCTTCGATCTTACACAGGCGGCGGAGCAGCTCAGGCAGCATCAGCTTTCCGTAGTTGTCCTCGCCGTAGCGCGTGGTATCCTGCGCGATGACGTTGATTTCCTTGACGCCGTTGCGCACCAGCCGCTCGGCTTCTTCGACGATCGTTTCCATCTTGCGGGAACGGAAGGAGCCGCGGATCAGCGGGATGGCGCAGTAGGTACAGCAGTTGTCACAGCCGTCGGCGATCTTCAGGTACGCCCAGTGGGACTCGGTGCTTTGGACACGGCCGCCCTCCATGGGCAGGAGCATTCTATCGGGGAAGTCCTCGACCTTGTTTCCGTCAAGCGCCTGTTGCACTACGGCGGCGATATCGGCGTTTTTGCCGATGCCGATGACGGCGTCCACCTCGGTCAGTTCCTTCATGATATCGCTGTTATAGCGCTCGGCAAGACAGCCTGTGACGATGATCGCCTTGATCTTGCCTTCCTTTTTCAGCAGGGCAAGCTCGAGGATCTCATCGATGCTTTCCTGCTTGGCGGATTCGATGAAGCCGCAGGTATTGACGATCACGGCGTCAGCCATGGCGGGGTCTTCCTTGAGCTGAAAACCCGCCTGATTCAGTTGATACATCATCATTTCGGCGTCGACGCGGTTCTTCGCGCAGCCGAGGGAAACGATTCCTACGCTTGGCATATTTTCAATCCTTTGTTGGTTAGTAACGAATACGGACGGGCGGGTGAAAGGCGCGGTCTCACCCTGATCCCGTCGGAGCTATTCATCCTCGATCTCAGTATATTCGCGCATCACGCTGCGGATGCTGCTGTAAGAAAAACCCATCCGCGCAAGCGCGTTAGCGCAACGACGGCGCCCCTTGTCATCAGTCAGGGAGCGCGCGTATTTTTTCTTGATGATCGCTCGGATCTGTTCATCCTCGTCAACGGTGAATTCGTCGAGCACCTCGTCGATCAGGTCGCGGTCGATGCCCTTCTCATAGAGCTTTTGGCGGACGCCGCGTTCGGACAGGTGCTTGATATTGAACAGATCGGCGGCATAACGGCGGGCATAGCGTCCGTCGTCGATGAGCCCGAGCTCCTCCATGCGGCAGAGCGCCGCCTCACAGCTTTCCTCGCCGTAATCCTTTTTGAGCTTGTCGAACAGCTCGCGGCGCGAGTGGTCGCGGTAAGAGATCAGCCACAAGGCTTTGTCCTTACAGCGCTTTCTGTCCGAGTCGAGGACACAGGCGTGGAGCTGTTCATCGTCGATCTCGCGCCCTACGTCAAAACGGTGGGCGAGGATCACCTCGGTGTCGAGCTTCATGGCGAACTCGCCGTCAATATAGAGAGCGGAGAGCCCCTTTCGGCGGGGCTCAATCGCGGTGATCTGCATCAGTCTTCGACAAGAATGTCGATCTTAGCATTCTTTTTCTTTTTATCTGCCGCGTCCGCGGGAGCGGGAGCGGGTGCAGGCGCGGGAGCCGCTTTTGCCGCTGCTTTGGCGGTTTTCTTGGGACGGGCGGTCAGCTTGTCGACATTATCCCACAGATCCTTTTCGATCTTCTCACGCAGCGCGTCGTCGTTTTTGAGCAGCTCCTTGACGTTGTCGCGGCCCTGACCCAGACGGGTCTCGCCGTAGTAGAACCATGCGCCGCTCTTTTGCATGACGTCCGCCTTGACGGCAAGATCGATCAGCTCGCCTACGCGGCTGATGCCCTCGCCGTACATGATATCGAACTCCGCCTCCTTGAAGGGGGGAGCGATCTTATTTTTCACAACCTTCGCTCTGGTGCGCGAACCGACCATTTCACCGTTGGATTTGAGGGTCTCGATGCGGCGGATGTCGATACGGACAGAGGAGTAGAATTTCAGCGCGCGGCCGCCGGTGGTGACCTCGGGGTTGCCGTAGACGACGCCGACCTTCTCACGCAGCTGGTTGATAAAGATGGCGACGCAGTTGGACTTGTTGATCGCGCCAGCGAGCTTGCGCAGTGCCTGCGACATCAGGCGCGCGTGCAGACCGACGTGGCTGTCGCCCATCTCGCCCTCGATCTCAGCCTTGGGAACAAGCGCCGCGACGGAGTCGATGACGATGACGTCGATCGCGCCGGAACGGATCAGCGCCTCGGCGATCTCCAGCGCGTCTTCTCCGGTATCGGGCTGTGATACCAAAAGGCTGTCGACGTCGACGCCCAGCGCGGAGGCATAGACGGGATCGAGCGCGTGCTCTACGTCGATGAAGGCGACGTTGCCGCCGTTCTTCTGACCTTCGGCGATGCAGTGCAGGGAGAGGGTGGTCTTACCGGAGCTTTCCGGTCCGTAGATTTCGACGATCCTGCCGCGGGGCAGACCGCCGATCCCCAGCGCGATATCGAGGCTCAGCGAACCGGTCGAAATGTGTTCGACGTTCATATGGGTGTTCTGACCGAGCTTCATGACGGCGCCTTTACCGAACTGCTTTTCGATCTGTGATAACGCTGTTTCCAGTGCTTTGTTTTTATCAAGAGCCATAATCATTTTCTCCTTTGGTTTCTGTGATACAACCGGTCATTGCGAACCGCCGCATGGCGGTGTGGCAATCTCAACCGATGATTGATTGATCATATTATAGCATATATGTTTGAAAGAAGCAAGTTTTTTTCGAACAAAAATTCCATGCCGGAGGGTTGTCGTGCGTGATTTATTCTATTTAATAGCATTTGATAACAGCGTATCAACCCTCAGTCGCGTGACACAAGTGTCCGCGACAGCTCCCTTAGGAAAGGGAGCCTTTTTTTGCCGTGACGGCACGGGTGATGCCTTGGATATCGGGGGTGCCGTTGATATCGGAATAACCTGCGGTACGCAGCATATCGGCGATGGCGTAAAATTGACCCTCGCCGATCTCAAAGGCGATCGAGCCGCCGTTTTTGAGCTTCGGCGTCCACAGGGAAAGGATCATTTTGTAGAAATCGTAACCGTCCTCGCCGCCGTCCAGCGCAAGACGCGGCTCGTACCGCACTTCCTTTTGCAGGTCGGCGATCTCATCCGAGCGGATGTAGGGCGGGTTGGATACGATCATATCCAGTGAGCCGTCCGCGAAATCGTTGACGCAGTCCCGCAGATCGGCGTGGATCGCGCGGACGGTTGCCTGATTGAGCGCGATGTTCTCCGTCAGATAGGAAAACGCGGCGTCGCTTTTCTCAACCGCATACACGGTGGCGTTCGGCAGTTCCTTCGCCAGTGTGACAGCGATGATGCCCGAGCCGGAGCACAGATCGACGATCACGGGATCGGGGGTGTTTTCGGTCAGCTTCAATGCCTCCGTCACCACCACCTCGGTATCGTCGCGGGGGATAAGCACTCCTTCGCCGACCCTGTAGTCGCGCCCCATAAAGCTCCATGAGCCGAGGATATACTGGATGGGTTCGCCGCTGATGCGGCGGCGCGCCATCGCGAGGGCTTTTTCGGTCGCTTCTTCGGGGAGGTCATCGTTTCGCAATATCAGCTCCGTGCGCGAGCAGTGCAAAACGGCGCAGAGGATCTCCAGCGTATCGCCGGCGGGATTCTCTACGCCCGCGCGCGTCAACAGGCTTTTGACGGCGCTATTGAGCGCAGGAACAGTCATTGATGATATCGGAACCGTCGTCCGGGATGACCGCCGTCATGGCTTCGATCGCACATTCGATCATCTCGTCGGCGGGTTCTCTGGTGGTGATGCGCTGTGCCCAGAGTCCGGGCGTAGCGAGGATGCGGGTGAGCTTGTTGTCGTATTTGCCGCAGAGCTTGATGAACTCATAGCCCAGACCGACCATGACCGGCACGAGAAGCAGTCTGAGGGCCGGACGCAGGATCGGGAGATTCGGGAAGGTCGGGATGAACAAGCCGACAAAGATACTCACGAGAAGGGTGACGACTAAGAACGAGGTACCGCAGCGGGGATGGAATCGGGTCTGCTTGCGGACGTTCTCCACGGTCAGTTCCTCGTCGTTTTCATAACAGAAGATGGTTTTATGCTCAGCGCCGTGATACTGGAACACGCGCTTCATATCGTTCATCAGGGATACCAGTGACAGGTAGCTGAGGAAAAGGGCGATCTTCAATACGCCCTCAAAGGCGGATTGAAGGATCCTGACAGAGGATTCGTTCCAATCGGTGAGAAGCGGCTTGATCAGCCATGTGAACAGCATCGACGGCAGCACGACGAACAAGCCGATCGCCAGCGCGATACCCAGAACGGACGCGATGACCATGACGACGTTCATCAGCTTGTCGCCGAATTTATCTTCCAGCCATTTTTCAAACTTGGAGGGTTCTTCTTCCTCGACCAGCCCCGCTTCCATTGCCTTGTCGGCGGATAGTCCCAGCGCCTTGTAGCTCAGGCGCATGCTGTCGATCATGCCCGCGAGTCCGCGGATCAGGGGGAGCTTCCAGAATTTTGCCTTGAACAGCGGCTTGACTTCGATGTCTTCGGTGTAGATAGTGTCTTTATCGACCCTGCACGCGACGGTGGTGCGCTTGGGTCCGCGCATCATGATGCCCTCGATCAGAGCGGAGCCACCGATGGAGGTGATGCGCTTTTGTTGTTTTTTGTCCTGTTTTTTCATAAATACCTTCTTTCTGAGCCTCTCTTTTCTGAGAGAGGCGGAGGGTTGAAAAGCTTATATCCCTTTATGTAACGTATCAACCCTCAGTCGCACGACACAAGTGTCCGCGACAGCTCCCATCAAATAGGGAGCCTGATTTATCCCGCCTAAAGGCGGATGACGTCAGTGCTATTTCTCTTTTTTGTTCTTGCGGATGACAAGAGTGACGATCTCTATGATGATCCACACGCCCAAGCAGAACAGGGGTGTGGAGGGGTTGAACGTATAGGTGTTTTGCTGAAGCACTGTTTGATAGAGAAAGTCAAATAAGGTGGCTAAGCCAAATACGATCGGGATACCGATCAGACATTCGATCAGTGTTCTTTTGATTGGATTCATATCGATCCTCCTACGGGGTAGGCGGCTGAACAGGCGGATTCATCCCGCCTAAGGGCTGGGTGTCGTCATCCAGCGCCGCGGCTTCGTTATAGATCGGGATGGTGATGGTGACGGTGGTACCGACCTCAGGCGAGCTCTCGATATCGAGTGAGCCCTTGTGCATTTTGATGATCTCGTCGGCTACCGCCAATCCGATGCCGGAGCCGTTGATCTTCTGATTCGCTTTATAGAATTTATCCTTGACCTTGGGCAGATCCTCTGCCTTGATGCCGCAGCCGTTGTCGGCGACCACGACCTTGATGGTGTGTTCTTTATAATCCTGATAGACCTGTACGCCGATCATGCCGCCCTCGGGCGTATACTTGAGCGCGTTGTCGATGACGTTGAGGAATACCTGCTTGAGTCGGTTCTTATCACCGTAGATGATGGGCATCTCTTCGGGGTCGTCATATAAGAGATGCTTGCCCTCCGACAGGGCGCGTTCCTTGAGCATATAGACCGCCTCGTCGATCTCGGCGAGGATATCCATGCGCTCCATCTGCATGGTCAGTCTGCCGCTCTGGAGCTTGGAGAAGTCGAGCAGCTCTTCGACCAGAGAGGTCAGGCGCGAGCTTTCCTTGACGATGACGCTCATGCCCTTTTCCAGCGTGACGCGGTCGGGTACGCCGTACTGCATGGTCTCGGCCCAGCCCTTGATGGCGGTCAGCGGTGTACGCAGTTCGTGAGATACGCGCGAGATAAAGTCGTTTTTGAGCTTTTCGTTCGCGTCGAGCTCTTTCGCCATTTCGTTGATGCTGTCGCTGAGCTCACCGATCTCGTCGTCATACATTTTGTCGACCTTGGCGGTAAAGTCGCCCTGCGCGATCTGCCGCGAGGTCTCGGTCATCTCGCGGACGGGTCGGACGATCGAACGGATAAAGTAGTAGCCCGACAACGCGACGACCGCGATGATTATCAGTCCGACGATGATCGCGATGATCGTATAGATCAGCACCTTGGCGTCTGCCTTGCGCAGTGAGGTGACATAGCGCACCGCGCCCAGCTCCGTACCCTGCGGGCTCTTGATGATCGTAGTGACCGCCATGATCTTTTCGCCCGAATCACTGCGTCCCTTGTATCGCCCGAAGCCGTTCTCGGATGATTGTGCCTGGGCATAGTCGGGGATATTCTCCGTCTCCGCGCCGAAGCCGGCGGAGGTCGTGATCACACGCCCCGAGGCGTTGAGGATCTGTACCTCCATCTCGTCCTTATCCGAAAAATCCGTGGCATAGGCTGACGCGCGGGACTCAAAGGTCTCGGCGCTCTCCGAGATACCGTTCGGGAATATGTCGTTGAGCTTTTTTGTCTGGTTGAGCAGCTCGTTTTCTACCGTAGAATAACACAGTGAGTGAACAGCGACGGATATGAAGATGATCAGCAAAACAACGATCGCTGATACAACACCGAAGGTATTGATCAACCATCGCTTACTGATACCTTTGAACATCGCTGTCACCTCCTCGTCACGCGTCGTACTCGCTGATAGCAATTTTGCAGAGGAAATTACTATCGTGCTCGTGTGACGGTTCCTCGTCTCCCCAAAAAGCAGGGGCTTTTCGGGGACCCCAATTATTTTGATATTAAAACTGAAAACTGAAAATTGAATAATGAATAATGAAGGTTACTCGCTTCGCTCGATCAATTTTAACCGGGTGAGGGCGCAGCCCTCCCTTTATTCTTCATTCTTAAGTTTTCAATCTTCAGTATTCATTGTAAACCGCGATGCGGTTTACACCGTGTCCCACTTATAGCCCAGACCCCATACGGTGACGATGTACTTGGGGTTGCTGGGTTCATCCTCGACCTTCATGCGCAGACGGCGGATGTTGACGTCGACGATCTTTTCCTCGCCGACATACGCCTCGCCCCATACGTGGTTGAGGATATCGGTACGGTCGAGCGCTACGCCGGGATTAGAGAAGAAGTATTCCATGATCTGGAACTCGACCTGGGTCAGCTCGATCATCTTGCCGTTCTTCATCAGCGCGCGGTTTCTCAGGTTCAGGGTAAAGATACCGCTCTGCAGCTCCTCCTTGAAGTTGTTCTCACTGCGCTGTTCGGAGAGAGATACTCTGCGATACAGTGAGTCGACGCGCGCGGTCAGCTCAGAGGGGGAGAAGGGCTTGGTGATATAGTCGTCGGCGCCCAGCATGAGACCGGTGACCTTGTCCATCTCCTGTGTACGTGCCGACAGCATGATGATACCGATGCCGGAGTTCTTGTTGCGCAGTTCCTTACAGACCTGCAGACCGTCGATACCGGGCATCATGATATCGAGGATGGCTACGTCAAAGTCGCCGCCCTGTTCCTCATACTTCTCGAGCGCCATCTCGCCGCAGTCCGCTTCGACTACGTCATAGCCGGCTCTTCTGAGATTGATTACCACAAAGTCGCGGATCGCGGCTTCGTCCTCGCATACCAGAATCTTTTTCATAATTTTAACCTCCGTTCAGGATGTATATTACAGGATTGAAAATGAACAGACAGGTGACGCAGGGATCACGCGCCTATCTGATGATTTACTTTTTTGAAGATGCTTTTTCATCACCGGAGAGCAGCATGAAGCTGTCCTTGATATCATCGTGAGAAAAACCGGAATCCTCGCTGAGGATGTAGGTATAGGTGTATTCCGCCGTTTCATACAGCTGTGCCTGTGCCGTCAGACTGCTGTCGTAGCTTGCTTTATCATAGCGGTAGACGGTCAGCTGTTCCTTGCCCAATACAGGCTCGCTGTTTTTGTAGCTGATGTTGTACAGGGTCACGGCGTTGTCCGCGGAGTAGCGGGCGGTGACCGTCTTGAGCTTATCGGTACCGAACAACAGCATGAAGTTCAGCTTCTCGCACAGGACGGCGTCTTTCTTGAAGGACAGACCCATCTGTTCGGGATCATAGTCGTTCCACCGCGCGACGTTGCACACGGTGCTTGTGTCCTCGTCCTTGGTGTGATCCATCAAAGAGCTCAGCGGGATATTGATCGCGCCGTCGCCGTCGATGTCCATACAGGTGACGGCGGAGGTGCGGGTGGTTCGTTTATAGTTACTGTTCAGGTACAGCGGATTGACCAGGAGCTTTGCGGCGGAGTCATAGTAGATGAGCTGGGTCGTATACTCGCCCTCGCCGACTTTTCCGTCCGCCGCCGCACCGTAAAGGTCGCCGTTGAGCTTGTCGAAGCGCAGTCCGGTGTAGGAGATGACAGCGGGATCGATCTCGCAGGAGGATTTTTCGCTGAAGCCCTTTTCGGATAAGCTCAGCAGCCTCGCCTTGGCGGTGGAGGTGCTTTCGGGCGCCATCATCAGCAAAATGTCGGTCGACGAGTCTTTATCAAAATCGCCCGTGACATAATCGACGAAGCCTTCTTCTGTATTGGACAATGACACGCCGTCGGCGATCAGGAAGGTTTGCAAAACGGCATGGCGGGTGCCGATCGCGAATCCCAACAGGAGCTCTTCTCTGCCGTTGCTGTCAAAGTCGATGAAGCTCAGCTCGGATACGTCGGCGGAATAAATGTCGGCGCTTCCTAAGAGTCGAAAGGCGTCTTCACGCTGCTGCGCGATCAGAACGCGGGAGGTGTTGTCGGCGGTGGTATACAGCGCAACGGCTTCTTCGATGCCGTCGTTATTGACGTCATGCAGGAACAAACCGCTTTTGTTGGCGCCGTCGGTGGGGTAGATCAGCGAGTAGGCGCCGCCGGCGTCGGTCTCGATCAGCTTTTGTACTTCGGCGCGGATACCCGATGCTTTAGGGGGCGTGAGGATCTCGGATTTGCCGAAACCCAGAGAGGTACAGCCGGATAAGAGCAGCGCCGTGACGATGACGGCGGCAAGGATTCGCTGTAGCCTCATGTTTCGTTTGCCTCCTTATTGGATCGGGGTAGCGCCAGACGGCGCGAGGGATCAAACCGTCGCTTCCAGATATTTGATCGGGATGCCTTCGTCGGAAAACATCTTTTCGTGTTCGGTCATGATATTGCCCGTGACCTCGCTGTGGTGCAGGTCGCGGGTGATGAAGCGGATGGTATAGCCCGCTTCCGTGAAATAACCGATGCTTTCCTCAAACAACTCGTCGTCATCGGTCTTGAAGTAGATCACCGCGTCATCGGTGAGAAAATCGCGGTACATTTTGAGCTTTTTCGGATAGGTCAGGCGGCGTTTTTTGTGCTTTTCACGCGGCCACGGATTGCAGAAGTTGATGTACATCGCCGCGATGCGGTCGTCAGCGGAAAACGCCTTGTCGATCTGTTCGACGTTACAGCGCACCAGCGCGATGTTGTCGGGCGCCCTGTCGTTTTCGGCAAAGATCCGCTCTACGTTGCGCCTGCCTACGCCCAGCATATCGCTCTTGATATCCAGGGCAATGAAGTTTTTGTCGGGATCACGTATCGCTTTTTCGGCGGAAAAGGTGCATTTGCCGCAACCGATCTCCAGCTCGATCGGTTTATCGTTGCCGTAGAATTCCTTCCAGCGGCCGCGGTACTGCTCGGGCTCGTTGATATAGTAGCGACATTCGGCGAGCTCCGGCTCCGCCCATTTCTTCTTTCTGATTCTCATTGTTCCTGCCTGTCTTGATGACAGTTCATGGGAAAACGGTTTTACGGACACGCGCCGAAAGTTGTGGGCGGCGCGCTTTCAGAAAAACCCCATAAATCCCATACTATCACATGATATAGTTATATATACTACAACATTATAACAAACGCTTGTGGTTTTTGCAATTGTTTTTTACATATATATAGCAGAAATTTTATCTTTTCCGCTCAAAATTTACAGTTTGTTAATCTTGAAAACAAAAACAGTTGGCTTTTTTCAAAAAATAAAAGCGCTTTCATCAAGAAAACGCTTTTTGATATGGTTGATGTGACAGAGCGGCATGATGAAATACGCGTCACTTTGTTTTTGTACGGCGGCGCTCGGTGAAGCGCTCCGCCAGTTTTGTTGTGCCGTCGGTCGCGATCAGCAGGTATAAGGGTGTGAAATTATACGGATAACGCGCGTTGGTTTCCCATATCAGGAAGAACAGGAACATCCCGAACACGGCGATCCGAAAGAGGGTGGTGACGTCGTGCTCATGCTGTTTCCATGCGCGTTTTGCCGAATACGCCATCATGAACAGCAGAAAGAGCTGGAACCCGCAGCTGTAGGCGTAGAAAACCGGATGGAATCTGCCCTCATACAACAACAAACTGTGTAGGGCGCACCGCTCCTGATAATCCTCTAAGTAGTTGGCGATATAATAGGTGCCGTCCATGTGTGTCCATACCGCCTTGATACCGACATGGAGGACAGTGCCAAAAAAGCCCTTTTGCTCAAAGCGGCGCCGGATCTCTTCGAGATTCGCCTGTTCTTTCGCTTCGATCCCCTCATACTCGTAGGTGAACTGGTTGTCCTCGAGCGTATACGCGCCGTAGTCGTTCAGCCCGATCATCAGCCAGTGTGTATAGGGGTATTGCCAACGCTGTGAGACATCCTCGGGGATGATGTTCGACGCTTTGACGACGCCCGCATATGACGCGAGCAGGATCACAAAGCTCAGCAGGAACGCCGCGGTCATTTTCAGACAGCGCTTGAAGCCGTATTGCAGCAGCAGATAGATGATGAATGCCGGGATCAGGATGATCAGACTGCCCTTGATCTTGAAGCCGATACAGCAGACGCATCCGCACACAAGCAGCAAAAGCAGCTTCTTTTTGCCGCTGCTCCGGATCGCCGCGACAAAGGCGTAGACCGCGCCGACGGTGAACGGAATCGAAAAGGAGTCGGTATAGAAATAGGGCGCATAGGTGTAGTACGGTGCGAACAACAGGCAGAACAACAGCGTCAGCATCGCCTTTCGCTTGCCGAAGATCCTGCGCGATAACAGCACGGTCAGCAGCACGGCGATGTTGATACACAGCACGTTAAATACAATGATCGGCGCGCGTGAAAAGCTCCCCGTTACCAGATAGGTGATCTTGTAGAACAATGTGACGATCAGCAGATAAGGCAGGTTGTTCTGATATCGGACGATGTAATAATCGTTGTAGCCGTCGCGGATGCAGTCAAAGGAATCTTCCGTGACGATCTTTTGCGCGTAGGTATCGATGCGCGATACGTCGGTGATCGGATTCATCCGCAGAAGGTACGCGAATGTCAACTGTACCGCCAGCATCAGGGCAACCGCCGTGATCACCGTGGCGGTAAATGACGGCTTGAAACGGCTGTTCAGCTGTCCGGAGCGCAGATGATGAGCGCACAAAACGAATACCGCAGTCAGTGCCGCAAAGCACAGCAGGATCGATATATGCTGTAGAAATACACTCAGGAAGGGCGCGGGAACGCCCTCGCCCGTTTCTCCGTAAACAGATACCAAAAAGTATCCGATGACTGCCACCAGAGCGAACAGTACGCTGAATGTCCAAAAAAAGCCGGCGTTAAATAGATCCGTCAGCTTTTTTGATCGTTTTCTCTCTGTTTTCATTCTCTCAAAATATCATGTCAAACCGCGCGGTACGGGCAGCTGTTCTTTTCACTGATGACAAACTCGACCTCGGGGAACTTTGCGGCGAGCAGATCCCTCAGCGGTGCGATCACCACATCCTCGGTCGAAAAATGCCCCGCGTCAATTGCGGCAATACGGTGTTGTTTTGCGTACAGGTATTGGTGGTGCTTCAGCTCACCCGTCACAAAGGCGTCAAAGCCGTATTTTGCGGCGAGCTCCACGCCCTCACCGCCGCCTCCGGAGGATACCGCCACGCGGGTGACCGAGCCATCGGTGAACCGTACCGACGGCGCGTGCAATTTTTCTTTGAGGAACGCGGCGTATGCCCCGGCGGAGCAAGGCTCAGCCGGCTCTCCGACCAGCAAAAAATCCTCGGGATAAAGGGTGGTGTTTTTCAGCTCCAAAGCCGCACCCAAAGCGGTGTTCACACCCTGCTCGGCACGGTCGAGATTCGTGTGCAGACACAGTGCCGCGACGTCGTATTTCGCAAGCAGATATTCCGCGTTATCAGGCCGGAGAGCGTGCAGGGGAGAGAAGATGACGGGATGGTGGCTGACGATCAGCCGCGCGCCCTTTTGGTGCGCTTCCTCGACAACCTCCGGTGTGATGTCCAGCGCCAGCAGAACGCGGTCAGCTTCCCGATCGGGCGAGCCGACCAACAGTCCGACGTTATCCCATTCCTCCGCCGATTCAAACGGCGCGATCTGTTGCGCGAACGCGATGATGCTACTCAGCTTCATAAAGCGCCTCCTCTAATTGTTGTACGACAGGCAAAAGCGACTTTTCGCCCTTGCTTTTGTTGCGCAGATTTTGCAGACTGCGGCTGAGAAATCCGCGGCTGTTTTCATCATGCGGATCGAGCTTTCCGACGATGGCGGTGTAAAGATCGCAGTCGGTTTTATCACCCGTGAAACGCGTTGACAGGACGGTATAAACCTTTCCGTCGTCGCGGACAGCCGCCTGCCGCTCGATGTCAAAGCCGTTTTCATACAGCCATCGGATCAGGTCGTCGTGATGGGTCATCGGCTGGAGCACAAGGTGCTTTGCCTCATCTTTTACCCACGGCGCGGCTGCGAGGATATCGCGGATCAGCTCGCCGCCCATGCCGGCGATCACGACGTCGTCGACCTCGTCGGGCGCGATCTCTTTGAGCCCGTCCGACAAACGTGTTTGTATTTTTTCTGAAAAACCGAACTTTGCGATGTTTCCCTCCGCTGATTTCAGCGGAAAAGGATTGATATCGCAGGCGATCGCCGAGGGGATTTTTCCGATTTGGCACAGCGCGATCGGCAGATAGCCGTGATCTGTCCCGATATCCGCAAGGCGGCTGCCTTCGCGCACGAAATCGGCGCAAAGCGACAGCCGCCCATGAGGTTTGAGTATTGACATTACGCGCCGACAGCCTTGTTCAGCGCGTCGACGAGCTTATCGGCGTCGGCGCCGTGTACCATGCACGCTTCCTCGATGCTCTCGCCGCGGGACGCGGGACAGCCCAGGCAGTGCATGCCCATCTGTAAAAACAGGGGTGCGGTAGACGGATACTTATCCAGCACATCGCCGATGATAGCGTCTTTTGTGATCATAATATTACCTCCAAAAATAGTCATTGCGAGGCACTTTTGTGCCGTGGCAATCTCAACCTAAGTCAATCGTCATTGTGAGAAACCGAGCCGGAGGGTTGCCGTCGCAAATCAAATATAGTCTGTACTTTGACAAGCCGATTATAACACACCGATGTCAAAAAAACAATACTGCATTTGTCGGCATATTGAAAAACAGCGCCCTGATCGGACGCTGTAAGCAATTATATTACTTTTATTATTCAGCTTGAGCCGCTTCTTCGGCCTCTTTGCGCTTTGCAAAACATTCGCTGCAATAGTAATCCTTGCCTTCCATCGGCTTAAATGGGATCTTTGCTTCGCCGCCACAGTCTGCACACACGGTAGTGTGCATCTCACGATTAGCCCTGATTGCATTCTTACGAGCGATGCGGCAGTCCTTGCAGCGTTGGGGTTCATTGACGAAACCTTTCTCTGCGTAGAACTCCTGCTCGCCGGCTGTGAATACGAACTCGTTTCCACAGTCCTTGCAACGGAGAATCTTGTCTTCGTACATAGCGTGTACCTCACTTTTTGGTATATATTTTACCCCGCGGCGGAGTTGCACCGTCTGAATTCTATTCGGGGTGTATTACCTAGAAAGCTTTTGACGTATACGGGTCTGTGCATTGTCAACTGATTTTAGGGAAATGTTCAGCCGCTGTGCTATTTCTTTGTACGTATAGCCGGAAAGGTGCAAAATCGCTACTTTGTACTCGAGGTTTGAGAGGCTGTTTTTGAGGATGCGGTGCAGGCTGTTGATATACTCCTTTGTTTCCACCAGCTCGGAAAGCGAGGTCTCGGTCGGGTCAAAGGCGGCTTGCGGCTCATCCTCAAGCGAAATCATATTGCGGGAGGGGACAGCGCGCTGTCGCAGGATCGAACGCATCATCGAGCGGTAGCGGTTCTCGACACAGATCATCAGGTAGTTCTTGAAGCTCATGCCCTTGTCACCGTCATAGGTGCGGCAGGCTGAGAGCAGAGCCACCATGCCTTCCTGTATCATATCGCTGTCGTCTAAATCCGCTGCCATACCGCGGTATTTTTTTGCGGCTGTTGAGATCAGCCCCAAATACCTTGACGCGATCAGATCGAACGCATCGTCGTTCCCCGACAAAAAATCACGCAGGAGTTCTTCGTCGGTCTGCCGCATATCACGGCACGCGGTAGGATCGTTCAGACATAGCACCTCACAATAGATTATCTTTATGTAAATTGTAATAAATAACCCGCCAAAAGTCAACAGGTTTTTCAAAAACAGTGGCGCCAAAGAATGACAAATTATTCACAATATGGAATATTTTGTGCACAATAAACAGTATTTTTCCATAATTTTGGTTTACAACCGTAAAGAAGTATGGTATAATGCAAACAGAGGAAATCGAACAAAGATACGAGGAGCGGTTTTTGCTTAGAATCGGGCAGGATGAAGGCAAAAGGAATGTTGCTGATTATCAACAAATGAGAAAAAAGAAGGGTAGATTATGGTAGTAAAATGCAACAGCCTGGGATTATTCGGAATGAATACCTATGCAATCGAGATAGAGGCGGATCTCTCACGCGGGATGGCGGCGTTCGATATCGTCGGACTGCCCGATACGGCGGTGAAGGAGAGTCGGGATCGTGTGCGTTCCGCAATGAAAAACTGCGGTTTTGAATTCCCGAATTCGCGCCTGATCCTCAACCTCGCACCCGCGGATATCAAAAAGGAAGGTCCGCTGTATGATCTGCCGATATTGATCACGGTGCTCAAGGCGACGCGTCAGATCAACGCCAATACCGATGACAGCGCGTTCATCGGAGAGCTGTCGCTATCGGGCGAGCTGCGCGGCGTCAACGGCGTGCTGCCGATGGCGATCGCCGCAAGGGAGCTGGGATTGAAGAAGCTCTATGTTCCCGCTGTCAACGCCAATGAGGGCGCGGTGGTGGACGGGCTGGAGGTCTATCCGGTGACGCATATCTTTGAGCTGATCGATCATCTCGCGGGACGCAGACAGATCGAGCCTGCCGTTTTTCAAAACAGCGATCAGCTGCCCGACAGCACGCTTGACTTTTCGCAGGTGAAGGGTCAGGCGGAGGCAAAACGCGCGTTGGAGATCGCCGCGGCGGGCGGGCATAACGTCCTGCTGATCGGCTCGCCCGGCGCGGGCAAAAGTATGCTTGCCAAACGCATGGTGACGATCCTGCCCGAGATGACCTTTGAGGAGACCATCGAAACGACCAAGATCCATTCCATCGCCGGTACCCTGCCCAAGGGTTCGGGGTTGATCACGATGCGGCCGTTCCGCTCACCGCACCATACCGTCACGAGGGTAGGCATGACGGGCGGCGGTACCACGCCCAAGCCCGGCGAGATCTCGCTCGCGCATAACGGTGTGCTGTTCCTCGATGAACTGCCCGAGTTCCAGCGCACGGCGCTGGAGGTGCTGCGCCAGCCGCTTGAGGACGGTGTGGTATCGATCTCCCGCGCGCACGGCACCTATACTTATCCATCGGAATTCATGCTGATCGCCGCGATGAACCCCTGCCCCTGCGGCTACTATAATCATCCCAAAAAGCATTGCTCGTGCTCGGACGCAGCGGTGCATAAATACCTTAATCGTGTGTCGGGACCGCTGCTCGACCGCATCGACATCCATATCGAGGTGCCGCCGGTGGAGTATGACGATCTGACCGCCAAAGGCGGTGAGGAACCATCCGCCGATATCCGCAAACGCGTCAACGCCGCGCGCGCGATCCAGACGGAGCGCTTTCGACAGTCAAAAACAAAGTGCAACGCCCATATCGAGGCGGCGATGTTCGAGGATGTTTGTCAGATCGACGACAAGGCGGATCGGATGCTCAAGGCGGCGTTCGATAAGCTCGGCATGACCGCCCGCGCCTATGACCGCATCATGAAGGTAGCGCGCACCATTGCCGACCTCGACCAAAGCGAGGTCATCCGCGCGCCGCACATCAGCGAAGCGATCCAGTATCGATCGCTCGACAGAAAATACTGGCATGAGTAAAGGAGCAAAAGCAAATGAAAAGAGAGCTGGGGATCGCCCGCTGCGGACTCGCCTGTTGCCTGTGCAGCGAAAACAAACATTGTAACGGCTGTGCCTCGGGAGAGTGTCCCGATAAGGATTGGTGTGAGAATCTGAAATGCTCTATGGAAAAGGGCTTTGCTCACTGCTTTGAATGTCAGGAGGACTGCCATAAGGGTTTACTGTCAAGGCTCAAGCCATATGGATTCACGCTGTTCGCGAAGCGTTACGGAGAAGAGGAATTGCTGAACTGTCTTGAGCGTAACGAGAAAAACGGTATCGCTTATCACTGTGAAGGCATCGTCGGGGACTACGATCATTTTGATGACGTTGAAAAGCTGATCGCGTTCATCAAAGAAGGAAAGAGATAAAAAATGAGGCAAGGCCGCAGCGTTTGCAGTCTTGCCTCTTGTTTATTTCAGCGCCTTTTTCGGGCATACCTTGGTACATTCGTAGCATAAAATACATTCGGTGGCGTTTTTGCGCTTGCGGCTGTTGCTGTCGACCTCGACGTCCATGGGGCATACCTTTTTGCACTTGCCGCAGTGCACGCATTTGCTCTCGTCACACTTGACGCGGATCAGGGAAAAGTAGCTCATCGGCTTTAAGAAAACCGTGATCGGACAGATGTATTTGCAAAACGCGCGGTTGTCTTTGAAAACGAACGCCAGAATGATGCCGACGGCATAATACAGGATGTTTCCGCCGAGGAACAGCCAGAACATGATGCGCTCGAGGTTGCCGACGTGCGTCAGGAACAGCGCCGCGACAAGGATCAGCGACAGGGCAAAGGTGATATAGCGGATGAAGCCGAGCTTTTTGCGCGGAGCCTGCGGGGTCTTATAGGGCAGCAGGTCGAGGATCATCGCCGTCCAGCACGCGTAGCCGCACCAGCCGCGTCCGAAGATCAGCGGGCCGAAGATCTTGGCGACGGCATAGTGGATGGTCGCCGCTTCAAAGACGCCGGTGAACAGATAGTACCAAAAGCCCTCGATCTGCATATTTTCATTGCAGATCAGACCGAGGTAGACCAGCATATAGCTGCCCACCGCGAATTGTACGAATCGCCGCGCGTGTTTCCAACCGGCAATATACAGTGCCAGTCCGACCGCGATACAGACGCCGATATAGGAGAAGTTGAACAGATAGAACAGGTTGTCCATCGTCAGCCACAGGGTGATCGCGATCGCCTCGAATACGGCGAAAATAATCAAAACGGGAAGATATTTCTTCATGATACGGATCCTTTCAGGGGGTTTGCTCCATCATTATAGTCGATTTGAGCGGACTGTGCAAGCCGGGAAAAAGCAAAATTGCGGAAGTGCGGAAAATAAGCGGAATTTGATTACAAAATAATTACATAAAAGAATAATAAATATAGAAAAAGCATACAGACGGCAAGGATAAAAACATACAAAATCACTAAAAAAGATTACAAAACATTTTTTCGGTTGACTTTGCGCGGTCTTTGTATTATCGTATTGTATAAGCAGAATAGGATAGGTGCGTGAGATCCACGCCCGATTTCAACCTACATTTTGATTCATACACGGCATTGTCGTGTGGCATATATTCGGAGTCTCCGCTCGGGTTTTCGCTTTTGCGGGAATAGGATCGGAGCGCAAAAACAGAAACTAAAGAGAAGTTGTTAGGAAGTGTACAGATTTGGAAAAGATAGTTATTAACGGCGGTAAGCCCTTATTCGGTGAAGTAACTGTCAGCGGTGCGAAAAACGCGGCGGTTGCGATCATCCCCGCGGTAGTGCTGTGTGACGAGCCCTGCCGCATCGAGAACATCCCGAACATTTCCGACGTGTCGCTGATCGCGAATATCCTGCAGGATATGGGCGCGATGGTGCGCCGCGTCGATAAGAACACTTTGGATATCGACCCCAGACCCATCAACACTTGGGAGGCGACCCATGACGCGGTGCGTGGTATGCGCGCGTCCTATTATCTGTTGGGCGCGCTGTTGGGACGATTCCATAACGCGAAGGTCGCTCTGCCCGGCGGCTGTAACTTTGGTGTGCGTCCGATCGACCAGCACCTCAAGGGCTTTGCGATGATGGGCGCGCACAATGAGCTCGTCAACGGCGCGGTCATCGAGAGCACCACCTCCGGCTCCTTCCACGGCGCAAGAGTGTATTTCGACACGGTATCGGTCGGCTCGACCATCAACCTGATGCTCGCCGCTGTCAAGGCGGAGGGTCAGACCATCCTCGAGAACGCCGCCAAGGAACCGCATATCGTTGATTTGGCGAACTTCCTCAACTCTATGGGCGCCAACATCCGCGGCGCCGGTACCGACGTCATCAAGATCCGCGGCGTGGATTATCTGCGCGGCGTTACCTATTCCATCATTCCCGACCAGATCGAGGCGGGCACCTATATGGCTGCCGCCGCCGCGACCAGAGGCAGGATCACGATCCGCAACATCACCCCGAAGCATCTTGAGAGCATCAGCTCCAAGCTCATGGAGATGGGCTGTGAGATCGAAGAATATGATGAGGCGGTCATCGTAGACGCGACCAAGCGTCCGCTCAACCGCGTCAACATCAAGACGATGCCTCACCCCGGTTTCCCGACCGACTGCCAGCCGCAGTTTGTCGCACTGCTGTCTACCGTCAAGGGAACCTCAATCGTGAATGAGAGCGTGTGGGATAACCGCTATCAGTATGTCAGCGAGCTCGTTCGCATGGGCGCGAAGATCTCTGTCGAGGGCAGACTCGCGATCATCGAGGGCGGTAAGCTGACCGGTGCTCCGGTCAAGGCGACCGACCTGCGTGCCGGCGCGGCGATGGTGATCGCCGGACTGGTGGCAGACGGCACCACAAGCATCTCGAACATCAATTACATCGAACGCGGTTATTCGGATGTGGTCACCAAGTTCCAGAGCTTAGGCGCGGATATCAAGAAGATCTATCTTCCCGATCACAAGCACATCGCGACAACAGCTTAATCAAAGATTTGAAAAAGCCACCTCAGGGTGGCTTTTCTAATGAGTAATGAATTCTGAAAAAACGGTGGGCTGTGTTCGCACCCGAATGGCAGTTTTTTGAAGGGAATTATACATCAATGGCTAAAATCGTACCGCTCTTCTCGTCGAGCAAGGGCAATTCCTATTACATACAGGGCAACGGCTCCGCGATCCTGATCGACGCGGGCCGCAACCTCAAACAGATCGAGCTGGCGCTTTCCGCGAACGATCTTTCACTTCGCAACGTCGGCGCGATCTTTGTCACGCATGAACATTCCGACCACATCAGCGCGCTCAAGGTGCTGCTCAAGCGCTATGATATCCCGCTCTACACCTCCCGCGGTACGCTCGAATATCTGACGCAAAACGACAAGGTGCCCGCGACGGCAAGCCTGAACGTAATCGAGGAAATCATCGAGACAGATGACTTTCGCGTTCAGCGCGTCGCGACCTCGCATGACGCGGCGGAGCCCTGCGGTTACTTCATCACCACACCCGACGGGCGGAGGGTGAGCGTCGTGACAGACACGGGTTATCTGACCGATGACGCGCGCACGGCGATCTCCCGCTCCCATCTCGCGGTCGTTGAATCCAACCACGATATCGATATGCTTCGTGAGGGGATGTATCCGTATATCTTGAAGAAGCGCATCCTGTCCGCTAACGGACGCCTGAGCAACGCCGCCTTTGCGGAGGCGATGCCCGATTTTGTCGGCGCGGGACTTACGCGGATCATCCTCGGACACCTGAGTGAGGAGAACAACACGCCGCACCTCGCGCTGAATGAAACGGTCGATTCGCTCAACCACGCGGGAATGGTGCTGAACGCCGACTATACGCTGGACGTCGCACCCGTCGTCACCAACGGAAAATCCGTGATTTTTTGATGGTAGGGTGCGGTGATGTATCATATAACAGAAGGCAGTCTTTCGTAAAAAGGCAACCCTCCGACCAATTTGCCTCAGTCGGCAAATTGCCCACCTCCCTTAGAAAAGGGAGGCTGATAAGCGTACCGTATATAACAAAACCCTATATAGGGTTCGGCGGGAGCAAGCCCCCGCCCTACAGGAGTGATCCCAATGCTTACGATCAATATCATCTGCGTCGGCAAGCTCAAGGAGCGGTATTGGCGCGACGCGGTCGAAGAATACAGCAAGCGGATGAAGCCGCTGTGCAAACTGAATATCGTGGAACTCAGTGAAGAACGCGTGGGTGATGATCCGTCCGACGCGCAGATCAGGCACACGATCACCGCTGAAAGCGAGCGGATCATGCAGAAGCTCGGCAAGGGCGACTATGTGATCGCGATGTGCGTGGAGGGAAAGAACATCAGCTCCGAGGAGCTGTCGCAGAGGATCGAAGAAACCTGTTTGACGCACAGCACGATCGACCTGATTATCGGCGGCAGCTGGGGACTGAGCGATGAGCTCAAAGCGCTCGCGGATATGAAGCTCAGCATGGGGAAGATGACCTTTCCGCATCAGCTGTGCCGCGTGATGCTGCTCGAACAGCTCTACCGCGCGTTCCAGATCAGTAAGGGGACAAAATACCATAAATAATGAGGAATTAGTAATTAGTAATTAGGAATGAATGGTGGGCAGAGCCCACACCCATTGATAAAAGGAACTGTAACGATTCAATCCCCGCTGTTAGAATCCAAAACGCGAAGCGTTTCCCGCAATTCCTAATTCCTAACTCCTAATTCCTAATTGAATCGAGGTGAAAACATGGCATTTGACGGAATCATGATGACGATGGTGCGGCGCGAGATGAGCGACGTGCTGATCTCTTCGCGCGTCAGTCAGATCTATCAGCCGGCGCGTGACGAATTGGTATTTGCTTTCCGCACGCAGGAGGGTACAAAGAAGGTGCTGATCCGCCTGTCGGATTCCGCGCGCGTGCATATCTCCGCCTGTTCCATCGAGAATCCTCCCGTACCGCCGATGCTGTGTATGCTTTTGAGAAAGCGTCTCGGCGGCGCAAGGCTCAGCGATATCACCCAGCCGAAGAACGAGCGTGTGATGTGCCTGCATTTTGAGGCGGTCAATGAGATCGGTGACCGTGAACAGCTGCGGCTGTATATCGAGATCATGGGACGGTACTCCAACGCCGTGCTCACCGACGGTGAGGACAGGGTGATCGATACTGTGAGAAGGATCGATTTTTCCGTATCCGAGGAGCGCGTATTGCTCCCGAAGATGCCGTATGAGCTGCCGCGTATGCAGGATAAGCTGTGTATCGAAGAATGTACGGCCGAAGAGATCGTCGAGCGGATCGAGGCGCTGGGCGGCGATGACCGCGCGGTATTGAACACCATCCAAGGCACTTCGCCGATGGTCGCGCGCGAGATCTGTTTCCGCGCTGCAGATAGTGATATGCTCACGCAGGTGCGGGCGCTCCAAGAGATGGTCACATCCGGCAGGGGAGAGCCGACCTTGATCGATAAGGCGGACGGCTCGCCGATGGATTTTTGCTTTATGGATGTGCAACAATACGAGGGCGCGCTGAATGTCCGACATTTCGATACCTACAGCGAGCTGCTCGACACCTTCTTTTCCGATCGCGACCGTATCGCGCGGATGAAGGCGAAATCCGCCGATATCGGCAAGCTGCTGAGCAATACTATCGACCGCCTGTCGCGCAAGATCAATCTGCAAAGAGCGGATCTGAAAAAATGCGCCGACCGTGAACAACTGCGGATCAAGGGCGATCTGTTGCAGGCGAACCTGTACCGCATTGAGCGCGGAGCGACTGCCGTAACGGTAGAGAACTTCTATGCCGAGGACAACGCGCCGATAACGATCCGTCTCAATCCCACGATCTCTCCCGCAATGAATGCCCAGCGATTCTATAAAGAGTATAACAAGGCAAAAACGCGTGAAACGATGCTCACCGAGCAGATCGAAAAGGCGACGGAGGAGCTCAGCTACATTGAGAGCGTGCAGGATGAGCTGTCCCGCTGTGAGACGGAATCGGAGCTGTCCGCGATCCGCGCGGAGCTGAGAGAACAGGGATATATCAAGGCGCAAAAGGGGAATGTCAAGCGCAAGGATAAGCCCCTGCCGCCGATCGAATACACAAGCTCCGACGGGTTCAGGGTTTTGGTCGGCAGGAACAATAAGCAGAATGATCTTTTGACGCTGAAAACAGCGCAAAAGAATGATATGTGGCTGCACACCAAGGGCATCCACGGCACACATGTCATCATTTGCGCCGAGGGCAAAGAGATCAGCGATACCGCGATCATGGAGGCGGCACAGATCGCCGCCGCTCACAGCAAGGGCAGGGACAGCACGCAGGTGCCGGTCGATTACACCCGCGTCAAAAATGTGAGCAAGCCCAACGGCGCTCTGCCCGGCAAGGTGATCTACGTGCGTTACAACACGGTGTACGTCAAGCCGCACATACCTTCCTGACGACAGGAGAAGAACATGGATCAAGATTGTTGTTTTACAGAGGGAAAGAATTGGTTCCGGTACAGAGTCGGCGCGATCATCATTGAGGACGGATGCGTCCTGCTGGTCGGAAACGAAAAGGAAGATTATCTCTATTCCGTCGGTGGCGGCGTCCGGCACGGCGAAACAGCTCGACAGGCTGTTTTGCGCGAGGTATTCGAGGAAACGGGCGTTCGGTATGAGATCGATCGGCTTGCCGTTGTTCACGAGAATTTCTGGAACGGTGACGGCGCTTATGACAAAGGCTTATCCTGTCATGAGATCTCGCTGTATTTCTTAATGAAACCGCGCGGCACACAGGAGCTGAACAGCGACAGCTATACCCATTTCAACGATAAAGAAAGCATGGTTTGGATTCCGATAGATGAGCTGAACCACTATCGCTTCTATCCCTCGTTTTTAAAGGATTATCTAAACACGGAGCACGACGCGGTCGAGCATATCGTGACGGATGAAAGAACAAAACAATAAAATTGTTTTTGGTGATTTTATATGCACAGAAGCGGGAAGTATTGTATACTTTGCCGATTTTGTGCATTTTTCTTTTTATTTTCTTTTTGGGAAAATAATTGACTTTTCGATTTAGTATTATTATCGTAGGGTAATTTGAAAACACCCTATATAACAGAATAGAGTATCGCCCCCCGCGATACCCGCATTTCAGCTTGATTTCTCAGCAAAAAGCTGCAAAAAATGGAGTTCAAAATGAGTATAGTGTTTACTTTATTCAAGGTGCTCGGAGGACTGGGACTTTTCTTCCTCGGTATGAAGTACATGGGAGAAGGTCTCGAGCTTGCCGCAGGTAACAAGCTGCGTACCCTGCTCGAAAAGATCACCTCCAACCGATTCCTCGGGATGTTGGTCGGTCTGGCTGTCACCGCCGTGATCCAAAGCTCGTCGGCGACCGACGCGATGGTGGTCGGCTTTACCAACGCGGGTTTGATGGAGCTGTCACAGACGGTTGGTATCCTCTTCGGCGCGAAGATCGGTACCTGTGTGACCTCGGTGCTGTTGTCATTTGACATCAAGAGCATCGTCCCGCTGTTTATCTTCCTCGGCGTTATCGTGATGATGTTCGCCAAGAAGAACAAGTATAAGTATTACGGACAGATCCTCGCCGGCTTCGGTATCCTCTTCTTCGGTATGGATATGATGTCCGGCGCGCTCAAGACGCTGAATGAAAACGGCTTGATCGACGGGATCCTGTCGAGCGTCAATAATCCGTTCGTCGGTATCCTGCTCGGCACGGCGGTCACCGCTGTGATCCAGAGCTCGTCCGCTTCCGTCGGTATCCTGATGGCGTTGGCTTCCGCAGGCGCGATCAATATCGATCAGGCGATCTTCATCGTATTCGGCATGAACCTCGGTGCGACTGTTCCGGCGTTCCTTTCCGCCGCAGGCGCAAAGCGCAACGCAAAGCAGGTCGCGGTTCTGAATATGCTGATCACGTTGACCGGTGTGATCATCCTGACGCCGCTGACGATGCTGCTCCCCGTAGCGGATACCATCCAAAAGCTATTGCCCGCCAGTGCCGCAGCGCAGATCTCAGCCGCTCATATCTTCTTTAACGTAGCGATGACGATCATCCTGCTGCCGTTCGCGTCCTTGCTGGTCAAGCTGACTCAGAAGATCCTTCCCTACGAGGAGGATCCGGAAAAGGACAAGATGGCGGTCGAATATATCGACAACCGTATTCTGACCACCCCTCCCATGGCGGTGCTGCAGTGTGAAAAAGAAGTCGCGCGCATGAGCCGTCTGGTGCAGAAGAACTATAACCGCGCGATGATCGCGTTCTTCGATCGGGACAAGGAATCGATCGACAAGGTGATCGACCGGGAGAAGGTCATCGACTATCTCTCCAAGGAGATCACCGACTATATCGTGAAGATCAACGCCCTTGATCTGGATGATCACGACAGACAGATCGTCGCGGCGATGTACAGCGCGATCCAGGATCTGGAGCGTATCGGCGACCATGCCGAGAACATCGTTGAATATGTGCGTTCTATTATCGAAAACAACCTCTCCTTCTCCGATACGGCGATGGGGGAGATGCGCGATATCAGCGACAAGTGCCGCAGCCTGATGGAGCTGAGCTTTGCGATGTTCAACGCGCAGGGCGGTTCACCCGAGCTGATCGAGCGTATCATCCAGGCGGAGGACAGCGTGGATGACTGCAAGGATGATTACAAGCAGAACCACATCCAGCGCATGAACAAGGGCGAGTGCAACGCCGAGGCGGGCACGACCTTCTTGAATATGCTGATCGATATCGAGCGTATCGGCGACCACGCGATCAACGTAGCGTTCGCGATCCCGAACAGACAGAAGAGCGTCATTACTGCCGCTGTCTGATCATATAACTGAATAAAGAATGATCGGCGGTGAGTGCTGTACTCACCGCCGATTTTGTTTTTGTATCGTCATTGCGAAGCCCCTTGACGCGCGTGTCAAGGGGCTGTGGTAATCTCAACCGATCGTTTATCGATACGATTATTTGATTTTCAGTGTGCGCAGATAGGTTTTTTGCTCCGCGGTGATGCGGTAGCTCTCCACCGCCTTTTGGATCGTTTTATTATGTACCCACGGCTCCAGCCGTCGCCCGGTCAGATAGGGCAGAACAGCGTCATACTGCTTGGCGAGTGCGGTAGCGAAATACCATGCCTGCATCATGCGGACGTAGTATTCTTTGCTGTGTACCGCGGCGACCATATCGGGATAGCGGGTCGCAAAGCGGTCATTGAGGAAATAGTTCATCAGACAGAGGATGCCGTAGCGTACGGTGTAGGGGTGGTCGTCCTTCAGCCACCGGTCGATATGCGGCAGGAGTCGCTCGGGGTCGCGGTCGAACGCCTTGAAGCGCATGGAGTCGGTCAGCGCCCAGCTGTTGAGATACGGCAACAGGCGATCTGCCTGTTGTAATGCTTCGTCAAAGTCCTTGATGCAGCCGATGATGAAGCTATGGAGCTGGTATTCTTCAAAGTATTCATGTGGGAGAATGTCGATAAAATCCGCCGCTTCATCCGTCCCTTTCAGCTCCTTGGCGAGCGCCCTGAGCGCAGGGATCCGTATGCCGATGATGGTATCGGGGTCGACAGACGGATTCAGCTTGACGGAGCCTGCTTGATAGCCTTTATCCTGCATACTGAACAAACGTGTTTGTGTTTCAGTCATCATTTTACTTAGGCTCCCTTTGGGAAAGGGAGCTGTCACCGTTAGGTGACTGAGGGATTGAATCGATGTTTGAGCGTGAGCGAGTATCCGAAAGATAATCGTGCGCCGCGGTTGCCGCCTGAGCGCCGTCGGAGCAGGCGGTGACGATCTGGCGCAGGGATTTTTGGCGTGTATCGCCTGCGGCGAAGAGTCCGGGGGTCTTGGTGCACATCTCACTGTCGGTGAGGATGTAGCCGTTGTCGTCCAACTCGGCGAGGTCGGCGTAGACGTCGTTGTCGGGGATCAGACCGATCGCCTCGAATACGCCGTTGACGGCGAGATCGGTTTCCTCTGAGCTGTCGATGTTCCTGATCTTCAGCGTGGTGACAAGGCGATCGCCCTTGATCTCGACCGGGATATGGCGCGGCATCAGGCGGATGTTGTCGATGTTCTCGAGCTTATCCATATAGCTCTTGGTCGCGGTGGGATAATCGCGGCGGAAGATGAGGTAGACCTCTTCACACAGATTGGACAGATAGATCGCGTCGCCGAGCGCCGAGTTGCCCGCGCCGATAACGGCAGTTTTCTTTTTGCGGAAGAAGCCGCCGTCGCATACCGCGCACCAGCTGATGCCTCGGCCGCGGAATTCGTCCTCACCCGGGATGCCGAGTTCTCTGCGGCGAACACCGTTGGCGATGATGACCGCCTTGGACTGATAGCTGTCGCTGTCGGTCGTGACGGTGAAGACGTCGTTCTCCTTTGTCAGGCTTTGTACCTGCGCGGAAAGGCTCTCGACCCCCAGCGCGTCGACCTGTGCCTTGATGTCGGCGGCAAGCTGAAAACCGTCGATCTCTTTGTAAGAGGGATAGTTTTCGATTTTAGCGGTAAGCGCCGCCTGTCCGCCGAAGCCAGCCTTTTCGATGATCAGCGTGGACAGTCCCGAACGCGCGGCGTAGATCGCGGCGGTCATACCCGCGACGCCGCCTCCGATGATGATCAGATCGTACATAGTCAACACTCCTTTATTGATTGTTTTATTATTTGGATAAGTTCATAAATTATTGATAGACTTTGCGGATATAATATGCTATAATCAGCTAAATAATTATATGGAGGTAAAAATTATGGCAGTAGAGCATTTAAATGACAGTAATTTTGCTGAGAAAATCAAGAGCGGCGTCACACTGGTCGACTTCTTCGCGACATGGTGCGGCCCGTGCAAGATGCTGGCCCCCACGGTCGAGGAGATCGGCGCTGAGAGCGACGGTTCCTACGCAGTGTACAAGGTCGACATCGACGAGTGCGGCGATATCGCGATGGACTTCGGCATCATGAGCGTGCCGACTATGATCGTGTTCAAGGACGGCGCCGAGGCAGATCGTATGATCGGCGTACAGCCCAAGACCGCGATCCTCGACGCGATCGCAAAAGCAAAATAATAAAATGATAAAGACACCCGCTGTGATCGACGCAGCGGGTGATTTTTTGCTTTACGCTTCGTTATAATGAAAGTATTGTTTGATGGCGGCAAAGGACTTGTCCGAAACCACATGCTCCATGCGGCACGCGTCCTGCGAGGCGGTTTCTTTATCGACGCCCATTTCCATCAGCATCTTAGTGAGGTATCTGTGACGTTCATAGATCTTTTCGGCGACCTCTTTACCGGTTTCGGTCAGGCTCAGACCGCCGCCGTCGCCGACCTCGACAAAGCCGCCGTTGCGCAGCAGTCCGATCGCGCGGCTGACAGAGGGCTTGGAATAACCCATGTGCTCGCCGACGTCGATCGCGCGGACAAAGTTCTTTTCCTGCGTCAATACCAGGATCGTTTCCAGATACATTTCACCGGATTCCTGTAATTTCATGTCATGACCTCCATGATACGATACTCTGCGGTAAACTTTTCCTTATTCTACCATACGCAGGTGCAAAAATCAATCATGCATTTTGGATTTGGGATTTGTAACTTTTCGGTAAAAAAGAGGCTGCGGTGTGCAGCCTCTTGCAGAAAAGATTTTTCTGCCCCCTCTGACGAGGGGGCAAGCGAGCAGAACTTTATAGAGGGTTCACCGCTTGTGTTCGCAGGGGAGAGATAACGCAGCGTAACAGTAGCTTTGAAATGTTTGACTCAATACTGTATGCAATGTTGTTTCAGCGGCGGATTGAGTCAAAACACGGTTTGTTAAAATGACGCTTCGTTATCTCTCCCTCCGCCTCGCTTGATTGCTCGGCACCTCCCTCGTCAGAGGGAGGCTCGAAAACGCTCTGCTCCTAAATCAATGTCCATTTCGAAAAAAGAGGCTGCGGTGTGCAGCCTCTTTTGGTTATCCTTATTTTTCAATCTCTTCGGTCTTGTAGATGAACTTGACTTCGCCGTCCATCTCGTCGGTCAGACCGGAATAGGACTTGTAGTGCTTGGCGACATCGGCGGTCGCTTTCAGGCGGGTGGCGATCTTGCTCAGGTCACTGTCCTTCAGAGAAGTGATCTTGCTGATACCCTCGGTGTTGAAGGTTTTCAGTCCTTCGTTCAGCGTCATCGCGCCGTCGCGCAGTAACGTCACGCCCTCAGTCAGAGCGGGTACTCCGTTCTTGAGGGTGAGGATACCGTCGGTCAGTGCCGAAGCGCCGTCGCTGAGCGACTGTGTGCCCGAATGGAGCTGAGTCGCGCCCAGGCTGAGATCGGCAGCTCCGTTGCGCAGTGTTGTGGTGCCGCTGTGGAGCTGTGACGCGCCGCCTGCCGCGGAGCCGACGCCGTTTGTATAATCCTGCAAACCGGAATCGAAGGTGCCGTAGCTGTCGAGCTGAGCTTTCAGCGCCGTGATCTTCTCTCTGCCTGCTTTGGCGCTTGCCAGCGCGTCGGAGATCGCCTTTTGTACCTCTTCGCTCTGCATGTTCTCGTCGATCAGCGCGGCGATCTTCGCGTCTGTGTTAGAGGCAATAGTTGCCTGTACCGCATCACTTTGCATATTCTGGTCGGTGAGAGAGGTGATGGTGCTTTGTGTGCTTTCGGAATTCATCTGTGAATCGATCGCGCCGGCGACCTGCGCCTGCATTGCGTTATCGATCATGCCCGCTTCTACCGCGGCGTTGTATTCGTCCACGCTGTAGCCCAGATTGGCGATCACGGCGGCGGTGACCTGATCGTGCACGCTCGCTGTGACCTGTGCCTCTACATTTTCTCTGACGGCGGCGGTGACAGCGGCAGTGACGGCATCACGGTTCGCTTCTACGCTTGCGGTGACCTTTTCCCTTGCGGCGGAGGTCGCCTGTGCCTTGACGTTATCATCGGAGAGCTTCTCCACGAGCTGATCGAGTACGGCGGCGTAGTTATCCTTTGTCAGCTCGGGAACGTCCAGACCCGCGCTTTGGAGTGAGGATCGCGCGGTGGAGAGCAGGGCGGAGAAGGTTGCGTTACTGCCCTTGGTCAGCTTGGAGCTGTTGAGGTCGAGGGTGTTCAGACCTTTGTACAGATCCAGCGCACCGTTGTCCAATGTGACGCTGCCTGCGCTCAGGGTCGACGCGCCGTTTTCCAGCGCGCCCGCGCCGTTGTTGACCTGCTTTGCGCCGTCGTTGAGCTGTACGGAGCCGTCATAGATCGCGTCTACGCCCGACGTCAGAGTGCCGGAACTTTCAAGCAGGGTATTCAGACCGCTGTACAGCTGTGACGAGCCGTCGATCAGCGCCGACATGGCGGAGTCGAGCTTGTCGAGAGAATCGTTCAGATCCTTGATACTGTCGATCTTGTCCGCCTCGATCTCATCAAAGAGTCCGTTCGCGGCAATGGTGACGGTCGTGCCGAGCTTAAAGTTGTCGGTATGGGCGGTGATCTCAAAGTAATCGGGGATCTCGACCGTATCACGGCTCAGTCCCAGATCGTGCTGTAAGCCCGGGAACGCGATGCCCGCGACGATGATGCGGTCGCCGTCGGAAACGACCTTGCCGTTGGTGACATGCACATCACTGAATTGGGAGCTGTCGAGGAACAGACCGGAGAGCATGAAGAACGGCACATAGATACGTTCTTCTTTGCCGTCTATCTCAACATTTTCGTATTGGTTGTTGGTGTAGTCAAAGCGGATGGTGACGTCACCGCTCTTGCCGGCGATCTCGTCGGGAGTAACGACCTTGCCGTCGAGGGTGTAGGTGAGGGACAGATCAACGGGCAGCGGCGTGGCGCCCTCGCCTTGGATATACAGATCCTCGCCGTCCGTCTGCCATACGCGCATATTGTCGCTGTCCATCGTGAAGGACGCGTCGGTCTTGACGTTTTCGATATCGCCCAGCGCGGCGACATCCTTGATGACGTCGACGTGGTCATTGTTCTTGATCCAGTCGCTGACGATGATCTTGTCGACCGTACCGTCGGCCTTTGCCATGACATAGACGGTCTCTTCCTTATAGAGAGGCGCTTCATCGGCGGTAGCCTTGTCGTCGTCGGATTTCAGGCTGACGCCTTGGAGCGACAGGGCGAATACACCCATCAGCGAGGTCGACAGCGCGATCGCCAGACAAAGGATGATACTCATCAGTTTGATCAGTCTTTTCATAATAACTCTCCTTTATTCTATCTAAACTCGATTTGTTTGATCGTTTTTCCTGACGCATTTGCGCATTCCCATCGTGGTGTAGCAGATGGGCTTGTCACAGAGCAGCAGCAGTGCCGGCAGGATGAAGATGACCGTCAGCATACTGATGACGGCGCCGCGCGCGAGCAGCATACACATCGAGCTGATGATGTCGATGTCGGAATAGACCGCCACACCGAAGGTCGCCGCGAACAAGCCGATTCCGCTGACGAGGATGGAGGGGATAGAGGCGGTGAGGGTCGTGCGCATGGCTTCCTTTTTCTCTACGCCCGAGATCCGCTCCGATTTGTAGCGCGTGGTCATCAGGATCGCGTAGTCGACGGTCGCGCCGAGCTGGATCGTGCTGATACAGATGGGTGCGATGAACGGCAGTGACTCGCCGAAGTAGTGGGGCAGACCGAGGTTGATGAAGATCGCGAGCTCGATCACGGAGATCAGGATGAACGGCAGACTGATACTGCGTTCCACCAGCGCGATGATGACGAAGATCGCGATGATTGAGATCAGGTTGACGACCTCAAAATCGTGACCCGTGGTGTCGATCATATCCTTCATACACGGCGCCTCGCCGATGAGCATACCGCTTTTATCATAGCGGTGCAGGATCTCGTTGAGAGAGTCGATCTGCGCGCCGACCTCGTCGCTCGCGCTGTGATACTCGCTGTTGACGAGCATCAGCTCATAGCGGTCGTTTTCCAATATATCTTTGATGTGGGAGGGCAGGATGTCCTCGGGAACGGTGGAACCGAGCAGGCTTTCGATGCCCAATACCTGCTTGACGCCGTCGACCTGTTCCATCTCTCCGATCATCTTTTTGGCTTCTTTGTTGTCGATGGAGCTGTCCATCAGGATCATATGGGTGGAGGAGATGTTGAAGTCCTCGCTGAGCTTGGTGTTTGCGATGACAAAATCCATTTCCTCGGGCAGACAATCTGCCATATCATAGTAAACTTCGTTGTTGGTCTGGATATAGCCGTACAAAAACGGCGGGATCAACAGGACGAAGACGATCAGGAATACGGGGAAGATCTTGACGATGCCGCCGGAGAGCTTCTTCATGCTCGGGATCAGCGAGCGGTGGTTGAGCTTTGACAGCGGCTTGTCGAGGATCAGGATCAGTGACGGCAGAACGGTCAGACAGCCGATCACGCCGAAGAGCACGCCCTTTGCCATGACGATACCGAGATCGCGGCCGAGCGTAAAGGTCATGAAGCACAACGCGATAAAGCCCGCGATCGTGGTGATGGAGGAGCCGACGACGGAGAGGAAGGTTTGGTGGATCGCGACCGCCATCGCCTCTTTGTTATCGCTGTGGATCTGTTTTTGTTCGTTATAGCTGTGCCACAGGAAAATGCTGTAGTCCATCGTGACGGCAAGCTGTAATACCGCGGACAGCGCCTTGGTGATGTAAGAGATCTCGCCGAGGAAGAAGTTGGTGCCGAGGTTGAGCACGATCATCATGCCGATGGAGGCGAGGAACACGAGAGGGATCAGCCAGTTGTCCAGCAGGACGATCATCGCGACGAGCGCGAGGATGACGGCGATGCCGACATAGACGGGTTCTTCCCGCTCACACAGATCTTTCAGGTCCGTGACCAGTGCCGACAGACCGCAGACAAAGCATTTTTCGCCCGTGATGGAGCGGATCTCGCGGATCGCGTCCATCGTCTCATCGGACGAGGTAGAGGTCTTGAAGAAGACCGCCATCACGGTACTGTGGTCGGTGTTGAAGGCGTTGTACACCTTATCGGGCAAAAACTCCTTGGGAACGGAGATGTCCGCGACGTCGTTGTACCACAACACACTGTCGACCTGTTCGACCTGCTCGACCTTTTCTTTGAGCGCGGCAACGTCCTTGTCGGGCATATCCTCCAGAATAATGAACGAGAACGCGCCCTTGCCGAATTCGTCCATCAGGATGTTCTGACCCTTGACGGTGTCCATGCTCTCGGGCAGGTAGGTAAGCATATCATAATTGATGCGCGTGTTGAGCATAAAGATGAACGCCGGGATCATCAGCACCAGCGTCAGCAGTACGATCGGGACGCGCAGCTTTACAATCGCTTTGGATAGTTTCATTCTTTCACCTTCGATTCTGTATGTAACGCTTTTTACGGCGCTATACTACTTATATAAAATATATTATGGAAAGAACGATTACCATTTGCAAAGATTTTTTTGTGCCCAAAATTTGGGCATATTCGCACTTTTGCACAAAAAACAAAAAAGGCTTCCCCTCGGGGGGAAGCTGTCAAGCTTTGCTTGACTGATGAGGGGCAGACGATTCAACTATCGCGACGAAGTCAATTACAGCTGAGCGTGACCGTTATATCAGAGAAGCAACTCACTCTTTGTATCATAGATAAGACGGATAGGACAGCCCCTCATCCGACCTTTTCGGCTCATTTGGAGCCGAAAAGCCCACCTTCCCCCCGAGGGGAAGGCGTTTAGGCGGAACCTATCCTAAGAAGTGTTATAGCGTATTGTCTAAAGACTGTGGGAATAAGTTTCCTGTTCTTTGTTCCTCCACAACTTCAGAGATTTTTTATTTGATGTAATCTGTCGCGAGCATCTTTCTGCGCAGATCGAGCAGCTTTTTGAAGGAATCGGAGTAATCGTCCCGCATACCCTTGTCGCACCAGTCCGCGATGATACCGAAGCTGACGCACTTGTAGTATTCGATCAACAGCTCTCGTTCCTCGGCGCTGAAGCTGCCCTTCGGTACCGCGATCTCAAAGTATTCGGCGACCACCGCGCGGCAGACCTTCATCAGGCATCGCTCATAGATATAGCGGTGGGACGAGTTGTAGATATGGTTGGCGGCGCGTTTGTTTTGCAGCACGAACTGCGCGCCGACGTTGACACATTCCTCCAGCGAGTCGATCGTGGGATAGGCATTGATCAGCTCCTCGGCGCTGTCCATCAGAATTTCTTCGACCAGCGCGGGCAGATCGGCATAGTGGTAGTAAAAGGTGTTGCGTGATATTCCGCAGTCATCGGTGATATCTTTGATGGTGATGCGGTCGATGGGCTTGCTGTCGAGCAGCTTGGTAAAGGAATTGTGGATGGCTTTTTGCGTTAACTGTGACATAAGGACCTCTGCGGGAAATGTTTTGAATCGTAACCATATAAAGGCTCCCTTTGGTAAAGGGAGCTGCTGAGCAAGGCGAAGCTGAGGGATTGCATAATTGTTCGAGCGTCAGCGAGATACATTCGGTTTGGTTTCTATTATACGGTTTTTGCCGGGAAGAAGCAAGGCTTTTTATCAATCATTTCAATATAGGACTCCCTTTTGAAACAAACAGATAACGGCGACACCCGATGAGTGCCGCCGCTACCTGTTTGGATATATCGTTAGAGGAGTAGAGGGTTAGGTTTTGTATCTGTCGATGATATCCGGAGTAATGAAATGAAGAAGAAAAACATGCTTGCTGTTGTGATCTGATATTGTGTTTTGATGAGGTATCAAAGCTCGGTTTCGTTCTTGGCTCTGCCGCAGGATACGGGCAGATTGCCGTTGCGGGCGCGGATCGCGTCGATAAACGCCTTTTCGTTCTTATCCTTTTTCATGGAGATATGGTATCTGAGCTCATAGACGCTGCCCATCTGGACGGTCTTGACGGTGATGACCTCGTTCTTGGTGGTGAATTCCTTGAAGATGTCGTCGAAGAGACCTTCATAGTCGAGGTTCTCGGGGATCTCGATCCGCAGTTCCTTCTTGGCGGTGTTGCCGAAGGGCGTCGCGAAGAGGATGATCCATACGACGCATACGACCACTGCCGCAAATACCGCGAAGGTGATATAACCGCCGCCGCACGCCAGACCGATCGCCATGGAAAGCATGATCGCGAGCAGCTCGCGTGAGGAACCGGGCTGAGAGCGGAAGCGTACCAGTGAGAATACGCCGAGTACCGCGATGCCCGCGCCTGCGGACAGCCCGTTGACCATCATGATCAGCATCGCGACGATGGCGGGGATGATGGTGAGTGTGACGGCAAAGCTCTTGGAGCAATAGCTCTTAAAGCGGTAAACGTAGGATGAAATGAATCCGAGCAGAAGCGCAGTGCCTGCTGCGATGAGTCCCTGTGTCAGGGTGATGCTGTCGCCTGAAAAAATGGTGTTGAATGTCATGATCTGTTCCTCCTTTGATAATATCCATGTTGTTTATTTGTTGAGATTACCACGTCGCAAGGGCTCTTGCTCCTCTCAATGACAATTTGTATTTGTTGATGAAAGTGGTATCAGAAGCCTGACGCCATCTTGATCTTCTGCTGAACGTGGGCAGTGCCGAATTTTGAGAAGCTGTGAGAGAAGATGCCTCTTTCGCTGAGCGCGTGAGCCAGCCATAAGGGCATCGCGCCGGGGATCTTGATCTCCATCAGGTAGGTGTCGTTGCCGAGCACCTTGTGACCGTCCGACTCACTCTCGAGTCGGGTGTCGTCGTAGCGCGAGGTGATGTCGCGGTCGAAGGTGATCCTCAGGTCGGGGTTATCCTTGCCCGCCCATGCTACGCGGCGGTAGCTGATGAATGCCTTGGGACTTAAGCGGTAGCGGCGCATCATGTAGTCGATCTCGGCGGGGATGTTGCCCTCGATGTGAGAGGGGAGCTTGCCGCCCTCGATGTACTCATACGCTTCATTCAGCGTCATGGAGACGCGGCGCTTGTAGACGATGCCGCGGTATTTCTTCTTGATCTCGAAGAACACGGTGCTGTCACCGTCGGGTGTGCCGTAGGAGCGCAGGCGGAGCTTTTCTTTGTAGGTAGGCTTTCTCAGCGAGGTCTCGATCAGCTCGTCGTCGATGTTGTCGAAGTAGATGTTGCGGATCTCGGTCTCGCCGTATTTGTCGATCTCCATATAGGGGGTGATCGCTTCGATCAGGGATTCATACTGCTCCTTGGTGAGCATGTATTTCTTTTCGACTCGTTGGAAGATATAAGTAAAAGCCATGATGATTCTCCTTTCCTTTATCGATCGTCATCGCGAAGGCTTTGACACTGGCGTCAAGACTGCGGCGATCTCAACCGATCGGATTTGTTTGTGCTCTTGATGTTATGGTTATAGTATACGGGGGCTTTGTGTGAGTAAATTGTTGGAATTATGAACAAATTATGAACGGACAGGGGAGTTTTTGTGAAAACGAGGGATTCTTATCTTTCAGCGTATCGGATGGTTTCGTTTGACGGATGATCGGATCGATATATCCTCAACAAGATCGATTTGACTAATCCCGAAAAATAAGGTATAATATTCTGGATACTATTATATTGATTCGCAAATGAAGATAAAGGAAGTGAAGTAATGCCTCAGGTTCGTACCAATGATGAAAGGATCCAGCAGCTGGCGACCAGCTGTGTCCAGAACGACAATATCGAAAAGGCCCTCTATTCCCAGTACAATGTCAACATCGGTCTGCGCGATCTCAACGGTCGCGGCGTACTGACCGGTCTGACCGATATCAGCGAGATCCGCCAGAATAAGATCGTAGACGGCAAGCCTGTCCCCACCGACGGCAAGCTCTTTTACCGCGGTGTGAATATCGAAGATATCATCGCGGGATGTCACCGAGACAAACGCCTCGGCTTTGAAGAAGTGACCTATCTGCTCCTGTTTGGCAAGCTGCCGAACCGTGAGGAGCTGGACGGCTTTATGGAGCTGTTGTCCGATTCGCGCGTATTGCCCAAGCATTTTGTGCGCGACGTCATCCTCAAGGCTTCCGGAAAAGATATGATGACCGCTTTGGCGAAGGCGGTTCTGACCTTGGCTTCTTATGACAACGACGTCATGAACCTCGAGATCGACAACGTCCTGCGCCAGTGCCTGAAGCTGATCTCTCTGTTCCCGCTGTTGACCGTGTATTCCTATCAGGCGTACAACCACTATTCCAACGGCGAGAGCCTGTTCATCCATAATCCCGAGCGCTGTGAGCACACGGCGGAGATCCTCTTGAGCACCCTGCGCGAGGATCGCCAATTCACCGCACTGGAGGCGGAGGTACTGGATATGGCGTTGATGCTCCACGCGGAGCACGGCGGCGGCAATAACTCCACCTTCACCACCTGCGTCGTCACCTCCTCGGGCACCGACACCTATTCCGCGATCGCGGCGGCGCTGTGTTCGCTGAAGGGTCCCAAGCACGGCGGTGCGAATAAGCGCGTGATGGGTATGATGAACGAGATCAAGTACAATGTCAAGGATTGGACGGACGACGACGAGATCGCCGCTTATCTGAACCGCATCCTCTCCAAGGACGCGTTCGACCGCAGCGGTCTGATCTACGGTATCGGTCACGCGGTCTATTCCATCTCTGATCCCCGTGCCCGCGTATTCAAGGGCTTTGTCGAACAGCTCGCCGAGGAAAAGGGCATGATGGATGAATACGGCTTGTACAGCCGTATCGAGCGTTTGGCGCCGCTGGTCATCGCGGAGCACCGCAAGATGTATAAGGGCGTATCCGCTAACGTGGACTTTTACTCCGGCTTTGTATACAAGATGCTCGGACTGCCCGAGGAGCTGTATACTCCCATCTTTGCCGTGTCGCGTATCGCGGGATGGAGCGCGCATCGTATCGAGGAGCTCTTGAACGTCAATAAGATCATCCGACCCGCGTACATGAGCGTTTGTCAGGAAAAAGACTACGTTGATCTGAAAGACAGATAAAATCGGGAGCCGTGGGAAACCGCGGCTCTGTTTACTATTATTCGTTATCGTATACGAATTGTCATTGCGAGGAGCGAACACATGTGTTCAGCGACGTGTTGATCTCAACCGATTTTGGGCGGGTATCATAATCAACTATGCAAAATCTATTGAAACGAAAATGGGTCGCGATGCTCGCGGCGGTGCTGTGTACCGTGTTGTGGGGATCGGCGTACCCGGTCATCAAATACGGATATCAGGTGATGGCGATCACCTCGGTCGCGGATAAGCTGATGTTCGCGGGCGTGCGCTTTGTGCTGGCGGGACTGATGGTGTTCGTCTTTACATGGTGCAAGAATCGCCGCGTGCCCGTCATCCCGCGGGATCGGATCGGCGGCGTGCTGCTGTACGGCTTTTTGCAGACCGGCTTGATGTACATCCTCAACTACATCGGCGTCGCCAATACCACGGCGACCAAGACCTCGATCATCACGGCGGCATCGGCGTTCTTCGCCGTATTGTTCGCGCCGCTGTTCTTCAAGGACGAACGCCTGACGGTGTGGAAGGTCGTCGGCGTGCTGATCGGCATGACGGGGATCTTCCTCGTGAACAACACCGCGCTGGACGGTTTTTCGTTCATGGGGGAGGGCATGGTGCTGATCTCCATGCTGCTCAATACGGCAGGCTCCTTTGTCGGCAAGCGCGTTTCCAAGGGGATCGTCTATGAGAGCACCGCCTATCAACTGGGCTTCGGCGGATTCTTGATCCTCGTGATCGCGCTGATCATGGGCGGGCGCTTTCCGCTGACATGGCAGAGCGTCGGGATCGTGCTGTTCCTCGCCTTTGTCTCCGCGGCGGCATTCACGCTGTGGACGGCGCTGCTCGTCCTGCATGAAGCAGGTCAGATATTGGTGTTCAATATGCTGATCCCCGTCACGGGCGCGCTGTGGTCCTACGTGATCCTCGGCGAGGATCGCGTCTTTGAGCCGCTGTATATCGTGAGTATTCTGCTCACCGCCGTCGGTATCATTCTGGTGAACCGACCGGAAAAACCAAAACAATAGTAATAGGATGCGGAGGAGAACATGGATCTGTTTTCCTCCGTTTCTTTTGTTATCATAGAATAAAATGCGAGCTAAAATTCATAAAAACCCTTTACTTCCCCTCATTTTACTGTTATGATAGTGATAATGAATAAACAATATCAACATAATCGGGGGTTTTATCATGAGAATGACTAAGATAGTATGCACGATCGGTCCCGCGTGCGATAACGTCGACACCTTGGTGAAGATGATCGACGCTGGCATGAACGTCGCGCGCTTCAATATGTCACACGGCGAGTATGACGAGATGGCAAAGCGCTTCAACACCGTGAAGAAAGCGATCGCCAAAAGCGGTAAAACCGTAGCGCTCCTGCTCGATACCAAGGGTCCCGAGATCCGTGTCGGCACCTTTGCGGAAGGCGCCGTGATCCTGGAGGAGGGTCAGGTATACCGTCTTTATTCTTCCGAAGGTCACGGCGATAACGATGGCGTATCCCTCTCATATCCCAAGCTGATCGATATCTTCCGCCGTGATAATACCAGCATCGGCAGAGTGATCCTCTTCGATGACGGCAAGATCTCCGCTCGCGTAGAATCAGTGGAGGAGGATTGCATCGTCACGCGCATCCTCACCGGCGGCAGACTGTCGAACCGCAAGAGCATCAATATCCCCGGTTATTCGATCAATATGCCGTATATCAGCCAGAAGGACCGTGCCGATATCGAGTTCGGTCTGAAGATGGGCGTGAATGTGATCGCGGCTTCCTTTGTCCGTTCCGCGGACGACGTCATCAAGCTGCGCGACTATATCGACAGCCTCGGCGGCGAGGACGTCGAGATCATCAGCAAGATCGAGAACCAGAGCGGTGTGGACGACATCGACCGCATCATCGAGGTCAGTAACGGCGTGATGGTAGCCCGCGGTGATATGGGCGTGGAGATCCCGTTCATCAAGCTGCCCGAGATCCAGAAGATGATCATCCGCAAGTGTGTGCTGGCGGGCAAATATGTCATCACCGCGACCCAGATGCTGGACAGCATGACCACCAACATCCGACCCACCCGTGCCGAGATCTCCGACGTTGCCAACGCGGTATATGACGGCACCTCGGCGGTAATGCTCTCCGGCGAGAGCGCGGCGGGTATGTATCCCGTCGAGTCGGTCGCGGCGCTCAATGATATCTGTACCGAGGCGGAGAAATACGAGAATCTGATGCTGCTGCGCGGCGCGTCGGCGACCCAGACCGATATGACCGCGTTCCGTGAGAATATCTGTGAGGCGGCTAAGACCGTTGCCGAGAATATCGGCGCGAAGGCGATCATTGCCGAGAGCAAGACCGGCGCCGTGGCGCGCGCGATGGCACGCTGCCGTCCGTCGTGTCCGATCATCGCGGTTGTCACCGGCGAGCAGGTATGCCGCAAGCTGTGCCTGAGCTGGGGCGTTGTGCCGGTACTGGGCAAGGAGAAGAAAACCTCCGATGAGATCACCCTGCAGGCGGTCGAAAAGGCGCTGCATACCGGCATCGTAGAGAAGGGCGATACCGTCGTGATCATCAGCTCCAACAAGACGGTGCCGACCTCCGGTACCGACACGCTGAACATCCGTATTGTTTAAGGCAACATTACTATATCACAACTATTGCGGGACACCAAAGCAGTGTCCCGCAGACCTTCTGTCAGGGAGATCATGATGAAAAAACCGATCGCAGCTATACTGAGTATATTATTGATCATGAGAATGATACCGTCGACCGCTGTCTTTGCGCAGGAAGCGCCCGAAGCGGAACAGGTCATCGATATCGATAGGGCGGACGCCGATACTTTGCCCGAAGCGGAGAGCTATACCATCGTCGATAACGGTCAACCGCTCCTCGAGGTGGTGCATGTCAAAGAACCCGCAGCGACCGCCGCGCTGAGCGACGGCTCGACAAACGGCTACTACACCGCTGAGTTTATGATCCCGGAAAGCACCTTTCAGGTGTATCTGACGGGCTTGACACAGGACAATGTCAGCGAGATCCGTCAGGCGATCATCGAAAGCTATACCGAGGGCAGGGATTTTGATTTGAAAAATCTCGGCTTTATCGACGCGGAAAAAACATGGGAGACTGACGGTGACGAATATATGTGCTGGGCGGCTTCTACCGCGAACATCCTGACTTATACGGGATGGGCGGCTCAGGCGGGCTTTGACAGCGCCGACGATTTGTTTGAAGCCTATATCGACGCGTTTGAGAACAGAGGAGGCAACGTCAGGTTCGCGACAGGATGGTTCATCAACGGCATTGCCGCGAACTCGCTCTCTCAGCCCCGGGAAGGAACCGGCAAATATCTGCCGCAGTATAACTTCAGAGATGTGGCAGAAGAGATCACTTTACGACAAAACTGCGCCGCACAACTGGCGACCGTCTTTGACAGGCTGAAAGAAGGATACGGCGTATCTTTGAGTCTGGACATCTACAACAGCACAGGGTTTGAAGGCGGTCACGCGGTCACCTGTTGGGGCTTTGTGACCGACGTTCGCTATCCGAACACCTCGAAACAGTATTATCAAAGCGTTTTTATCACGGATTCCGATTCTGATAAATACAGCGTGCAGGGAGATACGGACCGACGCGACGCGGACGACAGGATGAGCTTGTTCACGCTGGAGCCGGAGGAGCAGGAAGAGATCGATACCTATCGGTTCAATATCACGAGCAAGCAGACCGCCATGATCTCGTCGTCGGTCACGGTCAAACCGTTCAGTGAGGAGATACCCTATGAGACCGATCCGGACGCGACGTTGGATATGATCAACGACCCCGATATCGAACTCAATCCGTTTGTTCTGACGGATGATCCCGACGATTACAGCACCGTCACGACCTTTGCGCCGGATACGACGATCTATTATCAGCCGTATATGATGAACGGCGCCAAGGCGGATTATTACGGCGATGTACTTTTGCAGATCTCGGTGAAGAACTCGCAGGGGATCGAGATATACACAAAGAACTTCAATAACCATAATCTGAGGATCCCTTCTTCCGCGGGCTTGCGGTATAATAAGGACAGTATCAAGAGCAGCATGCCCGTCGGCGATTATACCATAACTGCCTCGTTCAACGCGGAGCATCAAATAACGGAAGCGTATTATTACAATAATACAAGAACCATCAACTTCAAGATCAGAGAACAATATCTGCTCGGCGACGCCAACGGTGACGGCGCCATCAGTACGCCGGATATTACAAAGATGCAGCGGATCCTGGCAAGGATGGATCACAGCATGGACGATATGATGAGACAGCGCTGCGATATCAATCACAGCGGCGATCTTGCTCTGCCGGATGTGACGGTTTTACAGCGCAAACTGGCTCGTATGGAAGTGGCTTTTCCGGTTGGCGAAACCCGCTTTTATGATTGATTCCATAATGCGGCGCCCTGCTTGAATAACCACATGATAAGCTCACAGAGAAAATGGACTTTGCATACACCTTGATCAAATCGAAACGAAAGACGATCTCGCTGGAGGTGAGAGGGGACGAGCTGATCGTCCGCGCTCCCAAACGCACCACCAAGCGTGAGGCGGATGAGTTCGTCAAAAAGCACGAAGCGTGGATCATCAAAAAACGCGGTCAGATCGCGGAGCGCAAGGCGACAGAGCAAGCTGTGCCGAAGCTCAGCGAGGAAGAACTGCGTGCGCTTGCGCAGATGGCGAAAAAGGTCATCCCCGAGAGGGTCGCGTATTACGCGCGGATCATGGACGCGCACTACGGCAGGATCACCCTGCGGTGTCAAAAGACCCGCTGGGGCAGCTGCTCGGCAAAGAAGAATCTGAACTTCAACATCCTCTTGCTGCTCACCCCGCCCGAGGTGCTCGACAGCGTGGTGGTGCACGAGCTGTGCCACCTGTTTGAGATGAACCACAGCGCGCGGTTTTATGAGCGGGTGTACGCGGTCTATCCTGAGTATGACCGCTGGAATCGCTGGCTCAAGGAAAACGGCGGTCTGATCATGGCGCGTGCCGGAAACAGATAAAACAAAAGCACTTCCGAATGATCGGAAGTGCTTTTTTCATGATGCTTATTTGTGATAGGTGATGGTAAAGCCGTCGGTGTAGAACCAGCTCAGGTGATTGTCGTTCGCGTCCATCGCGCGGATGGTGTAGGTGTAGGGCGTGCCGTCCTTGACATCGGTATCGACAAAGGAGGTGCCGGTGGAATCGGTGAGCTTTGTCCAGCCGTTCCTGCCCTTGTAATAGACGCGGTATTTGGACGCGCCCGCAACGGAATTCCATCGGATCATCACGCCGCTTGAGGTGTTGGAGAGCGTCAGCTTGGGCGCTTCAACATATTTGACGCTTTTGCCGGAGCGGAAGTCGCTGGTATACGCGGAACCGTCCTCGGTGATACAACGCACGGTGTAGGTGTAGGTGTGGTTGGAAGAAACATCCTTGTCGATATAAGAGGTCTCTGTCGTATCGACCATTCTTGTCCAGCCCTTGGAGCCGTAATAGAAGATACGATATTTCTTTGCGCCGCCTACCTTGTCCCAGCTGATCTTAACGCCGTCAGCCTCGTTGGAAACGCTGAATTCGGGCGCGCGGATGAACTGGATACGGAAGCCGTCGGTATAGAACCAGCTCAGGTGGTTATTATCGGAATCCATCGCGCGGATGGTGTAGGTGTAGTTGGTGCCGGAGGATACATCGGTATCGAGCACAGAGGTACCGGTGGTATCCTCGAGCTTTGTCCAGCCGTTTCTGCCCTTGTAGTAAACGCGGTATTTGGACGCGCCCGCGACAGCGTCCCACCTGATGCGAACACCGTCCTCTTCATTGGAGAGGGTCAGCTTCGGCGCGGCATAGTATTTGATGCTCTTGCCGGGGCGGTAGTCGCTGGTGAATTCGGTGCCCTCCTTGTTGATGCAGCGCACGGTGTAGGTGTAGGTGTGGTTGGAGCTGACGTCGGTATCGATGAAAGCGTTATTGGTGGTTTCGGCGAGCTTTGTCCAGCCGCGGCTGCCGTAGTAGTAGATGCGATAATTCTCAGCGCCCTCGACCTTATCCCAGCTGATCTGTACGCCGTCGGCGGCGTTGGACAGGCTGAATTCGGGCGCGGACAGGAAGGTGATCGAGAAGCCGTCCGGATAGAACCAGCTCAGATGATCGCCGTTTTCGTCCATCGCGCGGATGGTGTAGGTATAGCGTGTGCCGGAATCGACGTCATAATCGACCGTCGAGGTGTCCTCGGTATCAGTGAGCTTTGTCCAGCCGTTACTGCCGCGATAGTAGACGCGGTAGGATGATGCCTGAGGCACAGCGTCCCAGCTGATCTGTACACCGTCCTCGGCGTTGCTCAGCCGCAGGATGGGAGCGGTGTAGTATACTGCCGACGCGCCGTCGCGGTCATAGTCGCTGATAAAGCGGGAACCGTCCGCCGACATACAGCGCACCGTGTAGGTATAGCGTTTGCCGGAAACAACATTGGGATCGATGTAAGAGGTCTCGCCGGTCTCCGCGATCCTCGACCATCCGCTGTTCTCTGTTTTGACATAGACGCGGTAGAGCTTGGCGCCCGGTACGGGATCCCATGTGATCCTGACGCCGCCCGCATAGGTAGCGGCGTTCGGCTGAGGCGTCTCCAGCTCTGCCTCTGCGACGCTTTCGACATAGCTGAAGCGGGCGTTGTGTCGGTTGTAGTCGTTGTCGATGACGACATTGTCATTGATGTCGTTCACATACCTGACCTTTGCGGCGAGGTGATAGGAGCCTGCCTTTTCAACGCCGAAGATCAGCTTCAACACAGGCTTCTCGGAGTTGAAGGAGTAGCCGTTCGCGTTGGCGAAATTCATGACATAGCCGGTGAGTCCGAAGGTGTTGGGGGTGTCAAAGCGTCTTACGACAGAAGAATTCGCCGTCGTAGGCGCGATACGCTGAATGTGGGTCGCGATCTCGTCCTGACTGTAGCCGCTGAACGCCGTAAAGTCGATCGGCAGCTCGACCTGTGCCGTTGTGATGCTGTCGCCCGTGGTACGGAACGCAATGCTGTATTCGATGTACTCTCCTACCTTCGCGGTGATGGTCTTGTTGCCGACCGTGATCGTGGCAGTATCATCCGCGGCGGACGCGCCGATACAGCCGACCCCGCAGACCGATAGGATGAGAGCAAGCGTCAGAATGATGCTGACGATTTTTCTTTTCATCATATTCCTCCAATCCGAGTCAATATATAATTGTATTATATACTAATAAAAAACCAAATACAAGATGATTGTATTAACATTTTATAAATAAAAGCATGACCGTCACATATGACGATCATGCTTCTTCATATTATGAATTATCAGTATTGACTGAGCAAGCCGACGTTGTACTGTTCGATCCCGCTGAGTGAGCCGTCGTAGCCCGGATCGGGATGATACCATGACTGGGCTTCATAGTAGGCACGGATCGACGCGGTGCGAAAGACAAAGCCGTGCCTTGCGTAGATCTCATTGACCGCGTCCTGCCCGAAGCTGCTTGACAGGGGCGTGCCGCTCATGCTGTATATCTTCGCCGCGATCTCGTCGTTCGTCAGATAACGGGTGGAAGAATCGGGGAACAGCATACCGCCGGAGGATCCCGACTGACTGCTTGCGGCAGGATCGGTGCTTTTCGGCGCGGCGGTCGTTTCTGTCGGCTTGATGACCGCGGGCGGTTGGGTGGGAGCCGTGGTGGGCTGTGAGGCGCTGCCGACGTTGACGGTGCAGGACGCCTTGACGCCATTATCGCTTTTGCAGGTGATCGTGGTGACGCCCGCAAAAACGCCCGTAACAAAGCCCTCGTTGTTGACGGTCGCGATATTCGGGTCGCTGCTCTCCCAGCTCAACGCGACATGCGACGCGTCGGCGGGCTTATAGTTAGCTTCCAGCTGGATCGTTTTGCCGACTTCGATACGGGCGCCGGTGGTGCTCAGGGTGATCTCTGTGATCAGCTTGTCAGAGACCTTGACGCGACAGGTGACAGCCTCGCCGTTTTCGAGAGAAGCGGTGATAATTGCTTCTCCGGCGGATTTGGCGGTGACCACGCCGCCGTTGACGGTGGCGACCGCGTCGTTATTGCTCTCCCAGCTCACCCGCGTCGCTTTGCCCGCGGACAGCTCTATGCTGTCTCCAACGGTCATATCCAGTTGTGTCTGATCGAGTGTGAGCTTTTCACTGCAGCCTGCCAGAATGACGCAGACGGTCAGGCAGCCCAGTAGAAATAGTGTGAAGCGTTTCATATGAACCTCCGGAATAATCCGCATGATTACTCTACCCTTGATGTTGTGTCGTTCCCTTCGCGATGGCGTCTCTCTCGGCGCACAGCTCGCGGTAAAGCTCGCGGGAGGTGAAGCCGATGTTCCGATCGGTTTGTATCGCCTTGAGTGGAACGCTCAGCTTTTTGCGGCGGAGCTGATCGAGAAAGAGATTGAGCATACCGCCCCTGAGATCCGCAAGATAGAGCATCTCTTCGTCAAAATCCTCGCCGTCCCTGACGGAATCGTCCTGTGAGAGCCCCAGCAGATATCCAAGCGTAAAGCCGAATTCGGCTTTTTCGATACTGCGCGAAGCAAATCCGAACTTTCGGCACAGCATTTTCACCTTTGCGTCCTTTTCGGGAGGGAGATTATAGATCAAAACTTCGCTCATCGCTTTACCTCCGACATGATATTACCCTATGATTGGTTTTTTCGACCTTTGCCTTATTCTACCATAATAGGCAGAATATTGCAAATATGTAATCCTCTTGTTGTTGACATAATGCTTTTTTAGAATTATAATTAGAGTAGACAACTATATGTCACAGTTCCACTGTGGCCAACCCATAGATATTTAAGACAGAAAGAGGTGATCCTATGCGAAGAGTATTACAAAAAACGATTGCCGCATTGCTGGCGGTTCTGATGCTTTCCTCATTTTTGAGCGTAACGGCCGTTGAGCTGGAGGATGAAAACGGTGAGCCGTCAGCAGCAGAGGTCGGGGCAGGTGTGCCCGTGATCACTTCGATGCGTTCCGACCGTGAAGGCGTCCGCATCGAGTGGCAGACGATCGCAGGCGTCCATCATTATCGTGTGGACAAATGGTACAGCGACGGCCGCGGCTGGCAAAGGCTGACGGATACGACACAGCTGTATTATGTCGATCCGTCCGTCGTTTCGGGCAACACGTATCGATATCGCCTCTACGGAATGACCGCTTCCGACGATGTTATGACCACCACCGCTACAAAAACGATCACCTATTCCGCTCCCGCCGTATTGACCGGCGCGGATACGACGGATGAGGGCATCCGCGTCTACTGGAACAAGGCTTCGGGCGTCAGCAAGGTGGCTGTACTGCGTATGGAGAACAACGCATGGAAGCAGATCGCCGTATCCTCCGAAAACTCTTATCTGGATGAAAACGTTACCTACGGCAACCGCTACCGCTATACTGTCAGAGAGCTGACGAGCAGCGGCGCGTATATGTATGATTATTTTGATGAAACAGGACTGACCCACGCGTATCTGAGGGCACCCGTGCTGAGTGTCGAAAACACGACAGACGGCGTGATGCTCAAATGGGACGCGATCGAAGGCGCCGAAGGCTACCGTGTGTTTTACCGCGGTTCCAACGGATGGACACGCATGGCGACCACGGAAAACAACTATCTGCTGGATGATGATGTGCGCTCCGGCAACACCTATACCTATACCGTGCGGTGTGTTACCGCCGACGGCGAGCGCTACACCAGCGATTGTGATACAACAGGAAAATCCATCCGCTATATCGCCGCGCCCGTGCTGTTGTCCGCGACCGGCACCGACAGCGGGATCCGTATCACGTGGCAGGCATGTCCCGGCGCCGACAAATACCGTGTCTTTTATCGCGGAAAAAACGGCTGGACAAGGATGGCGGATACCACCGATACCTCTTATTTGGATGAAGAAGTGAACTCCGGCGTGACCTACACCTACACCGTATGCTGTATGAACGCGGCGGGCGAATATGTCAGTGCCTTTGACCGTGACGGTATCAAAGGGACATATATGGATGCTCCCGATTTTTCCGTCAGCAACGGAACGGACGGCGTCGATATCTCGTGGCAGGCTGTTCAGGGTGCGGAAAAATACCGTATCTATTACTACGGCAGCCGCGGCTGGACGAAGCTGGTCGATACGACGGACATCTCCTATACGGACGCCGATGTTGAATCCGGCTACAACTACACCTATACCGTGCGCTGTGTCAACGCGGAGGGTACCGAGTTCACCAGCAGCTATCGCCCCGGCAAAAGCGTCAGGTTTTATGCCGCCCCCACCATCACCTCGCTGACCAATACCGAGAACGGCGTCCGTATCAGCTGGGACGCGGTCGGCGGCGCGCAAAAATACCGCGTCTATTATCGCGGCAGAAACGGCTGGACGAGGATGGCGGATACCGCCGAAACCTCCTATGTCGATACCGACGTTGTGTCCGGCGTGACCTACACCTATACCGTGCGCTGCGTCAACGACGCGGGTGACGCGTTCTTGAGCTCGTTCAGACCCGGCGTATCCCATACCTTTATCAACGCGCCGGATTTTGAACTTGAGTGCAATGAAAAGAGCATCACCATCCGTTGGGACGCGGTTGAGGGAGCCGAGCTGTACCGCGTGTATTACCGCGGCGCGAACGGCTGGACAAAGCTTGCCGATACGACGCAGACCTCCTTTGAGGACGATGACATCGAATCCGGCTACACCTACACCTATACCGTGCGCTGTCTGAACAAAGAGGCGACACAGTTCACTTCGGATTTCTATCCCGGCAAAAGCATGCGCTACGTCGAGATGCCGAAGGTGACGAGCGTCAGAGGCGGAGCCGAGGGCGTGGAAGTCACGTGGAGCGCGAGTAAAGGCGCGACAAAATACCGCGTCTATTACAAGACCGACGGCGGCTGGACAAAAGTCGGCGAGACGACCTCCAACACGTTCGTTCACAACGCCGAATCGGGCAGGGATTATACCTATACCGTGCGCTGTATCAACGCGGAGGGAACGCAGTTCGAGTCCACCTTTGACGGCACGGGAAAATCGCTCCATTATATCGCCGCGCCGCAAAATCTCAGCGCGGAATGTGATAAGAACCGTATCAAGATCAGCTGGAAGCCCTCCGCGGGCGCCGCGAAATACCGCGTCTACTACTACGGCAGAGACGGTTGGACGCGGCTGACCGAGACGACCGGTACCTCCGTGATCGATGACGACGTTTCCTCCGGTTATACCTACCGCTATACCGTGCGCTGTATTTCGGCGGACGGCAACAGCTTCACCTCCGATTTTAACCACGACGGCGTTTTGTGTCCGTTTACTTATATGCCTGTTATGTATGAACCAGATTTTACCAGAAACGGCATCGAGATCTCGTGGAAAGCGTCTCCCGGTGCGGAAAAATACCGCGTCTACTACTACGGCAGCCGCGGCTGGACAAAGCTGACCGAAACGACCGGTACCTCCGTGATCGACACCGACGTTTCGTCCGGTTATTCCTACCGTTATACCGTGCGCTGTATCACCTCCGACGGCACGGCGTTCACCTCCGACTGCGACACGACCGGTGTGAGCATTTACTATGTGTCGGCTCCCAAGCTGATCGACGTTGACGCCGATCCCGACGGCGTGACGCTCACCTGGAACAGCCCGAACGGCGCTTCGCGATACCGCGTCTACAAAAAGATCGACGGTTCATGGAGCAGGCTCGGTGATACGAGCTCCAACAGCTACACCGATACCGACGTATGGGCAGGCGAGACCTATACCTATACGGTCAGGGTCATCAATAACGCGGGAACCGATTTTTACAGCGGCTTTGACCCGGACGGCTTCGTCATCACCGTGGAAGGCGGCGGTGATACGTCGGGCGACTTCTACTACTACGACCAGACCCAGTATAGTTATCCGTACGGCGACGACACCATCGCGTGGTCCGGCTGCGGTCCCACCTGTTTCGCTATGGTAGCGTCCACCATAAAGGACAGGAGGATCACGCCGATCGACGCTGTCAGCTGGTGCGGCAACAAGTATTATATGATGGGAGTCGGCACCTATTGGAGCTATTTCAGCGCCGCCTCCGATCACTTCGGTATCACGATGGAACGGCAGCTCGGTTCCAATGAAACGAACGCTGTGATATCCGCGCTGAAGCAGGGCAAGTATGTCATCAGCGCTCAGGACACGGGCATCTTCACCCGCGGCGGTCACTTCATCGTGCTCGCCGGCATCACCTCCTCCGGCAGGATTATCGTCTACGATCCCAACGGTTGGAACAACTATATCGGCACGACCTTCACGATGTCCGAGATCTCCGCGTCCGGTACCCAGTACTGGGTGTTCGATAAGTAATACTGATATTCAACGCAAAAGCGCCGTGTACGGCTGGTACACGGCGCTTTCAGCATAAGATTTATTATGCGTTTTTGATGAATTCCTCGATCGCTTTGATCGAACGTTTGGCGGCGATCTCACGGAACTGCATGAAGTCCATGAATTCGTTGTTGTTGAAGTCGTCCGAGATACTGCGCAATATCGCGAACGGAACGCCGTTGCGGAAACAAACGGTGCCGACTGCCGCGCCCTCCATCTCACACGCAAGCGCGTTGAAGGTATCCGCGACACGGCTGCGACGGTCGTGAGCGGAGATGAAGATGTCGCCGGAAGCGATCCTTCCGCGGAACACAGAGATGCCGTCAATGGTCTGACAAGCAGCATACAGCTTGTCGGCGGTCGCTTTGTCGGCGGGGAAGTAGGTGCGCTTTTCGTCGTTGAACTGTACCTGACCGAGCGGATCGCCCATTTCGGTAGCGTCCATATCGTGCTGGACGCAGTCGTCGGAGATCACGATATCGCCGATGCGGATATCGCCCGACAGTGAGCCCGCGATACCGCTGTTGATGATGACGTCGGGATGGTAAACGTCGATCATGATCTGGGTGCTCATGGCGGCGTTGACTTTGCCGATACCGCATTCACAGCACACGACCTCTTTGCCGTAGATCTCACCCTTGTGGTAGGTGATCTTGGCGATAGTGGTTTCTTCTTTGTTTTCCATCAGTTTGACGATGCCCTCGACCTCGATGCCGAGAGCGCAGATAAATCCTAACATAATATACCTCCGGTTGTTAATTTGTAATTAGGAATGAGGAATTAGGAATGAGGAATTAGGAATGAATGGTGGGCTGTGCCCACACCCATTTATATTTTCAAGGAAACGTTTCGTCCCAACAATATAGGAATCAAAAACGCGGTCACGCGTTTCCCGCAATTTCTAATTCCTAACTCCTAATTCCTAATTTATTCCAAGTTTCCTGTCAGCAGCATCGCCGCGCACAGTGCCGCGACGGGTGCTGTCTGGGCGCGCAGGATGCGCTTGCCCAATGTGGCGACCTTTACGCCGTGATCGGTGAGATAATCGATCTCCTCCTGCTCAAAGCCGCCCTCCGATCCCGTGATCAGCGCGAGCGTTTCGAGCTTGCCGCGGATCAGGGAGCCGAGCTTTTCACCGCCGCATTCGTAAAAGACGACTGACATGTCCGTATCCTTGACGATGTCGGGGATATCGCGCAGGCTGACGCAGGGATTGACGCGCGGGATGATGCCGCGGCGTGATTGTGAGGCGGCATTGTCGGCGATCTTCTGCCACCGGGCGAGCTTTTTGCTCATGCTCTTTTCATCGGGGCGCGAAATGCACCGCGCGCTGAGAAACGGCGTGATCTCGCTTACGCCCAGCTCGACCGCCTTTTGCACTACGTCGTCGATCTTATCGCCCTTCATCAGCGCGATGAACAGGTTGACGCTCACATCGGGCTCTTGCTCACATTCGGTCGAGCGCAGGATGCGCACGGTCACATCGTCACGTGTGATCTCGGTGATCTCACATTCATGCCGTCTGCCGTCGGGGGTGCAAAGGGTCAGCGCTTCGCCGATCTTCATCCTGAGCGACCGCGCGATATGCGACGCGTCCTCATCCGTGATGGTGTAGTATTCGGTTGTGAGGTCGTCATTCGCGAAAAACCAAGCCATAGTAACTCTCCGTAAGGCTCCCTTTGGGAAAGGGTACTCCCGTTGGGGGAATGTCCGCAAAGCGGACAAGGGGGGGAGCCGCTTCCGGCGAGGAGCTGTCATCGGACACGTGTGTCCGATGACTGAGGGATTGTATTGATGTTCGAGCGTCAGCGAGTAACCGCTTTGTATTTGTAAACAAATTCTAACAAATTTTGATGAGGATTGCAATAGGGAAGAAGAAGGTTTATAATAATGAGGAATTAGTAATTAGGAATGAGGAATTGCGGGAAACGCGTGACCGCGTTTTGATTCCTATATTGTTGGAACGAAACGTTTTCTTGAAAATATAAATGGGTGTGGGCGAAGCCCACCATCAATTCCTAATTCCTAATTCCTAACTCCTAATTCCTAATTATCCCGGAGGTTATCATGAAAACATCTGAATTACTGGAGCTGTTGGCTCAGGATCATATTGACGAGAAGGAACTGCCCGATCTGTTGGTGGCGGCATTGACCAAACAGAAAAAGCGCATCGCGACAGCCGAGAGCTGTACCGGCGGCTTGGTATCCGGCGCTCTTACCTCGGTATCGGGCGCGTCCGGCGTATTCGACTGCGGCGTATGCACCTACGCGAACCATATCAAGCACAAGATCCTCGGCGTGCGAGAGGAAACGCTCTCCACCTACGGCGCGGTATCGGATCGCACCGCCGCCGAGATGGCGCGCGGCGTCCGACTGCTCGCGGGCGCGGATATCGGTATCTCCACCACCGGCATCGCGGGACCCTTGGGCGGTACGATGTATAAGCCCGTCGGCTTGGTCTATATCGGCATCAGCACCGAGCTGGGGCTGCATACCGAAAAGATGCTCCTCGGCGAGAACAACGCCGACCGTGAGCGGATCAGAGAACTCGCCGTTACCGCCGCGCTCTATTTCGCGCTCAAGGAAACAGAGAAGCTGTAAACAACACCATCGGTTCTGCCGATGGTTTTATCTTCGTTAACGATTTATAATTATCATAAACCGCATCAAAATAATTACAATTTTTTGTATTTTAGATCCGAATTCGTTTTTCTATCATCATATAAATAGAAAAGCAGAGGGGGAGAACCATTGACAGAACTATCGCAAGAATTAGTAGATGGATTGCGAGCGGGAAAATCCGAGGCTTACGAACAATTATATAACCAGTACTACGAGTCGGTCTATACGCTGACCTACGGGATATTGCAGAACTATGACGACGCACAGGACGCTGTCCAGCAAACCTTTATCCATGTGTTCCGAAAGCTGTCTACATTAAAGAGCGACGGCAGCTTTTCTTCATGGCTGATGAGGATCGCGAACAACGAGGCGTTGATGATCCTGCGCAAGCGTAAGAGAACACCCGTTCCGGACGAGGATATCGACGTGAAGCTGTTGGAGCAGTCAAGCGATGAGCCGATGCTGCCCGCAACGATGGCGGAACGGCGCGATACCGCCGATCAGCTGCGCCGCATGATCGAGAAGTTGCCCTATGAACAGCGCGAGACACTGGTGCTGTATTATTATCATCAGCAAAAGCTCAAGGAGATCGCCGCGATCATGGATTGCAGCGAGAGCACGGCAAAATCCCGCCTGCGCTATGCGCGTGCCTCAGTGAAAAAAGAGGTTGAGCAATGGGAGAAGAAGTACGGCGAGAAATTCCGCGGCGTCGCCGCGGCTCCCTTCGGCGAGGTGTTTGTTCAGCTGTTGCAAAAGGACGCGAAGAAGAATCGCCGCAAGGAAAGGACATGGAGGGTGATACTTCCGGCACTCTATACGACCTCGGGATCGGCAGGCTACGCGGCGGGCGTGTTCACGACTGCGAGTTCCTCGCTGATCATCAAGCTCGCGGCAGGAGCGGCGGCGTGTGTGATCGCCGTGACTGGGATCGCGGGAGTCGCGTCAGGCGGCAGAAACGGAGAAGAAAAGAGCGGCAGCTTTTACGGCGGCTCCGGATCCGCACAACAGGATGCGCAAAATCAAAATGCGGCGAATAATATCCGAACATCTAACTCTGTGTCACAAAACGATGGAACCAAGGGGGATGACACAACAGAATCCATAGGGTTTTCTCAATTTTCCGGTCATTATCTTACTACAATGGATCAGGGACAATGGTTGACGGAGATGGATGTAAATGAAGATGGTTCTTTTTCGGGACGATATATGGATTTTGAGCTTCTTGACAGCGTTATTTTCAAAGAAAACGGCTATCAGATTAAGATTGATTATTCAAAATTCAGCGGTACTTTCAGCAATATAAAAAAGTTAGATGATTATTATACAGTTCAAGTGAATCAAATCAACTATGAAAATCAGCCCGGTACGCAGGAACTCAAGTTGCCGGATGATCCGGATATTTCCGATATTGACGAGATTTGCCTTTTCCAATACTCTACAGCTTATGGTTTGGACAATGGAACAAAAAGCTTCTACCTCTTCACACCTGATACGCTGATCTCTTCTCTGCCCTCCGATTATTCCACACAACTAAACAAGAGTAAAGTAAGTCTTTTTCACGATACTTTTCCCGGTTATGGTTTTTACTCGCCCGAAAGCGGATACGGTTGGATCGAGGATAATTATGAAGATTATACTTATCCGATTAATGAATAAAAAATAAATCTGAATATTTAGATCCTTTTTGTTGTTTGGTGCATCTTTATTGGTGAGAACGTAAAAAGTTCTTCTTTCGCCAATTTAAGCACAAACAACAAGGAGGAAATCATGAACAACAAAAAGAAAATCTTATCCGTGGTCTTGGCGCTGATACTGACGCTGAGTACCGTTGCTGCCGTACCATCCGGCGCTGTAGCCGCAAGGGTCGATCTTGCCGCGTCGGGAGATGCAAACCAGTACGTCTATACCGACAGCAACGGCAATCAATATGTCTGGGAAGATGATCTGTCGGCAAAGCCTAAGATCGTGTCCGTGATCACAGAGGTTCACAATGTCAGCGGTGAGCTGGTGCTGCCGTTATACCTTATCGGTTATAAGGATGACGTCTGTTTTGACGGCGGCGATAAATTCTATTTCGCTGACAGCGCGTTCGATACTGTCGACACAGATATCCCGATCACCTCGATCGACTTTTCACAGATGTACAGCAATTTCGGTGTTGACCGCTTCATGGATCATATCGATCATTTCAAGGAAGCATGCCCCGCATTGCAGACGGTCATCGGTCGTAACGGAGCTTATGAGATAGAGCACGGCAGCGCTACCCCGGACGAGGCGGATTCGAACGAAAGCTACATCGAGCTCAACGGCGGCAGACTCTATTATTCGGATTATGACGGCTATTTATATTTTACAAGAGCAGAGGGAATCACCGGCGACGTCGAGATCCCCGATCATATCAACGGCAAACCTCTCGTCTATGATAGGGCATCGACGATGATTGAAGATTGTCCGGAGCTGACCTCGTTGACGATACCCGCTGAACCCGATGGATACGGTGTACTCTTTTATTATATTCGGAACTGCCCAAAACTGAAAACGATTACATTCTTGGATGAGCATCCTTCTATAAACGGAAGTAAAATTAAAAATTGCCCGAGCCTTGAGCGGATCGATACGCCTAATTGTGACGAGCTGCATTGCGAGAACGGTCTGCTCTATAACGGCAACCGTCTGGTTCTTGCTATGGGCAAGAGCGGCGATTATACCATTCCGAACGATGTGACCGTGATCGGAGAATACGCGTTCGGCAATTGCCCCGATCTGAGCAGTGTGACGATCCCCGGCTCTGTTACAGAGTGGGTCAACGCGTTTGCGGGTCACAAGGGTCTGAAAGAAGCAACTGTGTGCAAGGGTGTAACGAATATCGATAGCTCCGCGTTTCAAAAATGCACCTCGCTCGAAACAGTTAATATCCCCGATTCCGTAAAGCTGATCGGTTATTGGGCGTTCATGGATTGCGTGAATCTGAAGCAAGTCAACATCCCTTCCTCGGTGACCGAGGTGCTGGACGGCGCTTTTATGGACACCGGTCTTTCACAAATCACGCTCCTTCCCGAAGTGACAACAATTAGTGACAATGCTTTCGGAGATCCTTACTTTGATCGAGAGAAGAACAAGAACTTCACGATCAAGGGCATGAAAGACAGTGTAGCCGAGGAATACGCGACAAAATGGGGCTTTACATTCGTGACGTTATCCGGGGCAAGGCTCGGTGACGCGGACGGCGACGGTGAGATCACCCCGGTTGACGCGACGCTGGTTCAGCGATTTGACGCGAATATGAAGATCAGCGTGGATGAAGCTGCCCTGATGTGCGCGGATGTGGACGGAAGCGGTACGCTTGATGTAGTCGATTCCACATTGACACAACGTTATTTGGCGAATATCGCGATCCCTTACCCGGTTGGTCAGTTGTTCTGATCTGTCGGTAAAGGGAATGCGGTTTGTGCATTTTTCTCCACGGAAGAGCCCTGTGCAAACTGGGTTCTTCCAACCATAAAGGAGTGTTTTTGCAAATCGATTGCTATATCCTGTCGGTAAGGGCTGCGGTTCAAAACGGCAAGGAAATGGTTTTTCAGGCTGCATACGAATCGCAGTCCACCCATATAAAATGAGAATGATCGGCAGTGTGATCTGCCGATATGTCGACCCACTGATCAACCATGCTGTTTTCCTACCCTTTACGAACTCCCCTGTGATGCAGGGGAGTTTTTCTGTCTGTCGATATTTTGACCCGCGCCGATATTTTGAAAAAGCGGGACCCCCTTTTTGATAATGCTCCGATCTGCGGCGCCGATTTTTCTTTTCATATTTGTTACGATTTTTATAAAAAAGGTTGTAATTTATCTATCCTTATGTTAAAATATTGAAGAATAGGGTCGGTAGCTATGCTTTTATCTGTGCAAGATATACAATTTCAGCATCGAATCTTTGTAGCCATAGCGATAAACCGATTAAATTTAATATGACAGGAGTTGAAATTATGGCAAGAGTTTCCGGTGTGCTCATGCCCATCACCTCTTTACCGTCGCCGTACGGAATCGGCACCATCGGCAAAGAGGCGAGACAATTCGCGGACTTTTTGAAGTCCGCGGGACAGTCTGTCTGGCAGATCCTGCCCGTCGGACCCACCAGCTACGGAGACAGCCCCTATCAGAGTTTTTCTACTTATGCGGGCAATCCTTACATGATCGATCTTGACACGCTTGTCAAAGAGGGTCTTTTGACCAAGGCGCAGATCGAACAATTCTACTGGGGCAACAATGCGGAAGAGATCGACTACGGCGCGATCTATTACAGCCGCTTTGAGGTGCTGAAGATCGCTTATGAAAAGTTCCTGGAGGGCGATCGCAAGGCATTTAACTCCTTTAAGAGAAAAAATTCCAAGTGGATCAAGGACTATGCGTTGTATATGGCGGTCAAGAAGTATTTCGGCAACAAGGCATGGCCCGATTGGGACGATGAAGAGATCCGCGTTCGCAATGAAGAAGCCATCGCTCGCTATACCCGCAAGTTCCGCAAGGAAATCGACTTCTGGAAATGGGTACAGTTCGAGTTCTATAAGCAGTGGGAGGATTTCCGCGCGTATGTCAACGGTCTGGGCATCAAGATCTTAGGCGATATGCCGATCTATGTCGCGATGGACTCCGCCGATACCTGGGCGAACCCCGAGGTGTTCTGGCTGGATGAGAATCTGGATCCCGTATGCGTCGCCGGCTGCCCGCCCGATTACTTCTCCGCGACCGGTCAGCTGTGGGGCAACCCGCTGTACGACTGGGATTATCTGGAGGAGACCGGCTATGATTGGTGGATGGGCCGTATCGCCGCCGCCGACAAGCTCTTTGACATCACCCGTATCGACCACTTCCGCGCGTTCGACACCTACTACGCCATCCCCTTCGGCTCCGAGAACGCCATCAACGGCGAGTGGATCGACGGCCCCGGCATCGACTTCTTCAACGTCATGCGTGAGAAGCTGGGCGATATCCAGATCGTCGCCGAGGATCTGGGCGAGCTCTTCGACAGCGTGAAGGAGCTGCTCAAGGAGAGCGGTTATCCGGGCATGAAGGTGCTGGAATTCGCCTTTGCGGATGATGACGAAAATGACTTTTTGCCGCATAACTACACAGAGAACTGTGTCGTCTATACCGGTACCCATGACAACGATACCGTTATGGGCTGGTACAGCCAGGTAAAAGGTTGGGAAAAAGAACATTGTGACAAATATCTCGGCATCCATCCGGGTGACGAAGTCAACTGGAAGTTCATTGAGGCGGCGTATAAGAGCGTCGCGAACTATGCGATCATCCAGATGCAGGATATCCTCGGACTGGGCAGCGAGGCGCGTATCAACGTACCGTCCACGCTGGGCAGTAACTGGGTATGGCGCATGAAGGAAGGCGCCGCCACCAAGGAGATTGCCGATAGATTATATAACTTATCTAAAACTAATTCACGTTTGGAGGAAAAGTAAAATGAGCATTACTATGGAACAGATTACCGAACTGTCGAGAAGTGCGTTTTGTACTGCGCCCAAGCATCTGACCACTCCGCAGCTCCACCTGGTCGTCGGTAAGGCGGTCATGGGCGAGATCGCTCAGAACTGGTCACGCAGCAGAAAGAAGCATTCCGAGGGCCGCAGAGCCTACTACTTCTCCGCAGAATTCCTGATGGGTAGAATGATCTACAACAACCTGTACTGTGCCGGTATCCTTGACGAGGTCAAGAGCCTGTTGAAGAGCAAGGGCATCGACATCAACCAGTTTGAAGAGATCGAAGACGCCGCTCTGGGTAACGGCGGTCTGGGCAGACTGGCTGCCTGCTTCCTCGATTCCGCGGCGACACAGGAGGTTCCGCTTGACGGCTATGGTATCTTCTATCGCTACGGTCTGTTCAAGCAGCTGATCAAGGACGGCTATCAGGTAGAGGTCGCCGATGATTGGCTCAAGAATCCCGATCCGTGGTGCATCCGCCGCGACGATCAGTCCCAGATCGTTCAGTTCGCCGACAGCACCGTTGTCGCCGTTCCTTATGATATGGCGATCATCGGCTACGGCACCAAGAACATCAACACTCTGCGTCTGTGGCAGGCTGAGCCTGTCGAGGGCTTTGACTTCCTCGCGTTCAACGACGGCCGTTATGACGACGCTGTCAAGAACAAGAACAACTGCGAGAACATCTCCAAGGTTCTGTACCCCAACGACAACAGCTATGAGGGCAAGATCCTGCGCTTAAAGCAGCAGTACTTCTTCTCCTCCGCTTCTCTGCAGGATATCATCCGCAGATATAAGAAGAAATATGACACCGACTTCTCTCATTTCGCGGAGATGACCACCATCCAGCTCAACGATACCCATCCGGTCGTATCCATCCCCGAGCTGATCCGTCTGCTCCAGAAAGAGGGCGTCGACTTTGATCAGGCGTTCGATATCGCGCAGAAGACCTTCAACTACACCAACCACACCGTTATGGCTGAGGCGCTGGAGAAGTGGGATACCGGTCTGATGAAGATGATCATCCCCGAGGTTTACGCCATCATCGAGCGCATCAACGAGCGTCAGTGGAACGACCTCAAGTACAAGGGCGTTGAAGAGCACAACATCAACGCGATGGGCATCATCCGCGACGGTAAGGTCCATATGGCAAGACTCGCGATGTATGTATCTTCCTATGTCAACGGCGTTGCGTGGATCCACACCGAGATCCTCAAGAACGACGTTCTCAAGGAGTGGTACTGGGTATATCCCGAGCGCTTCCAGAACAAGACCAACGGTATCACCCAGCGTCGCTGGCTCGGTCTGTGCAACCCCGAGCTCGCTTCCTTCATCACCGACCGCATCGGTTCCGGCTGGCTCAAGGATATGAGCAAGATGGAGAAGCTCGACGCGCACATCAACCCCGATTCCGTCAAGGAATTCAATAAGATCAAATTGGCGAAGAAGAAACAGCTCGCTGCCTATGTCAAGAAGATGGACGGCGTTGAGATCAACCCGAAGTTCATCTTTGACATCCAGGTCAAGCGTCTGCACGAGTATAAGCGTCAGCTGCTCAACGCGTTCTCGATCATGTGGATCTACTTCCGCATCAAGAGCGGTCAGCTGCCCGACTTCCATCCGACCTGCTTCATCTTCGGCGCTAAGGCCGCTCCCGGTTATAAGAGAGCGAAAGCCATCATCAAGTATATCAACGAGATCGCGAACCTCGTCAACAACGATCCCGACACCAAGGACAAGCTCCAGGTCGTATTCGTAAGCAACTACAACGTTTCTTACGCGGAGAAGCTGGTCGTAGCGGCGGATATCTCCGAGCAGACCTCCACCGCGGGTACAGAGGCTTCCGGTACCGGTAACATGAAGTTCATGTTCAACGGCGCTGTGACCCTCGGCACCTATGACGGCGCGAATGTTGAGATCGCGCAGCAGGCGGGTGAAGAGAACGAGTATATCTTCGGCGGCAGAGTCGAGGATATCGAGCGTCTCAAGAAGGAAGGCTACGACGCGAGAGCGCTGTATAACAGTAACCCGATGATCAAGCGTGTCGTAGACACTCTGATCGACGGCACCTTCTCCGACGGCGGCGCCACCGGCGAGGGCTCCTTCGCAGAGCTGCACAACGCGCTCATCAACGGCACCAACTGGCACCACGCCGACCATTACTTCCTGCTTTATGATCTGGAAGATTATGTCGCGAAGAAGCTGCAGGCGAACACCGATTATAAGGATCGTGTCGCCTTTGGTACCAAGTGCCTCAAGAACGTAGCGCACTGCGGCATCTTCAGCTCCGACCGCACCATCCTCCAGTACGCTGAGGAGATCTGGAAAGTTAAATAAGCATGCGCGCATGCACGCGTGCGTGTTTGTTCCGCCTTTTGCGAAAGTCATTTTTGCTGACGCTTTTTTAGCGGCGGGTCAAAAACAAAAACGAACTGCCCCGAGTAATCGGGGCAGTTTTTGCATCTATCAGCGTATATTTTTGAAAAGAACTTGACTTTTACCCTGCGTCAAAGTGTAATATAAGGGAGAAATCAGGTGATGTTATGAAAATCAAAACGGTTTGTGAGCGCACGGGGCTTTCCGATCGCGCAATCCGCCTGTACATCGACAGCGGACTGCTCGCGCCCGATAAAACCGAAAACTACACCGGCAGACGTTCCTTTGACTTCTCTGATGGCGACGTCACCCGACTTGACCAAATCGCCGTTCTGCGCGCGTCGGGCTTTTCGATCGCACAGATCAGAGAGGTGCAGGAGAATCCCGAACAAATCCCCGCCATCGTCGCCGAGGTGACCGAAAAGCAGGAAACGGAGCTGAGAAAAAGCGAAAAAGTGCTCGGCTCATTAAACGCGCTCAGCGAAAAGATCGGCTCGTTTGAAGAACTCGCCGATTCGCTGGCGGATGATGAGCATCCCGAAGCGCCCTCTGAGGACAGCCGTATGCGGATCCGTTACCTGATCGCGCGGTTTATCGAGGGCGCGTACAGCAGCGCTGTCATTGACGGCATTGTTCGCACGGTCATCTTGATCGCTTTAGTCTTGTTTGGATATCACATTAAATTCGACAGCGACGGCGGCTATCTGTTTTCAGCGGGAATGTGGGTCGATCTCGCTGTGATCGCCGTCGCGGCAGGCGTTACCGCGCTTTCGGCGTGGTTCACCTTGCAGGATGATGACGCGGTGAATACGGCGGTCAAGCTGTTTTTGAGCAATCTTGTCGTCGCCGCCGCTGTCGGTGCGATGTTCCTCGTATGGCTGATCGCGCGGATCATCCTCTATCCCGTCCGCCCGATCCCGAACTATGAGACCATCCATATCGCCGAGTTGTGGATCGGATTCATTCTCTTGTCGGCTGTTATCAGAATCATCATGCTGTGGACGGACTATAAAAGAAAAGTGAGGGCAAAGATATGAAAAAGCTAATTTGCCTGCTCATGGCTGTAGTGTTGTTGCTGTCACTGACGGGGTGCAGCCGTAATAATACAGATATCGCTATTTACGAAAAAATTGCGGCAGAGGACAAGAATATGCCTGAACTCAGCGACTTGGGAGATTATATCTCCGTTAACACCCTGTATCATTACGGAATGATATTTATTTATGAATGGAATGCGTACAATCTGATCGTCGAGTATCGGGAAGAGGATTATAAAAACGCAAAAGCGAATGCACAGGAGAAATACACTTTTGAGACGGAAGCGTTGAAGGGCGAGAGAAAAATTGGAAATGATGTTTGGGAGGACGTCAGCATTTCTCCCTCCTTTACGTTTGAGGGTTATCAGATGAATCTGCTGAAGCAGGGAGAGTTGTACTCCGAACGCTTTCCAAAGCTGATGTATTTTGTTGGCTTCAATGATGAGACCCATAAGATCGCCTATGTCTATTTTAGGGATTTTGATTTGGATTCGGTCAGCTCTATGGAAGAGGTTTTGACCAATTTCTGTGGCTGGATGACAATGTCCCTAAAGAATATGCTGTAAATCTTTGCCTTAACGATAAGATGAAAGGATAACAAAATGAAACGGAATAACATCCTCTCATATATCCTTTTCGCGCTGACGGCGCTGTTCCCGACGATGTATGTTCTCCGCCGCCTGTTCCTACCCCGCTATACCGTGCTGTTTGACGGATGGATGCTTTGTGCCGATGTGCTGCACATTATCCTGCTCGGCATGTGTATCACAATGCTGGTCTTTAAGGATAAGACAGTCGGCAGGGGGGCAAAGGTATTGCTGATCCTATCCATGATGCTCCTGCCTGTCGGCAGATTTCTGCTGGCTAAAATAACAGAGAAATTGCCTACAACATGGGAATCCCTGCTTTATTTGATATGTGTGGTCGTGTTAGTCATCACGGTGTGGTTCAATGTCAAGTCACCCTATCTAATGATCATTGAATTCCTTGTGTTCAGTTTGGTGATGGGATGCAGTCTGTTTTTCAGCGGTGCTAACTATATATTTGCCTTCGAGAAGCTCGGTGACCTCGCCGATATTCCGTCGCCTGACGAGATCCATCACCTCAGGGTGATCGAGTATGCGGATGACGACAACAGAGATTGGCAGCACAAGATCGTCTATTCCTATGACAGTACACATAGCTTTTCGGTCGGAGTGTTGGAGTTCATGAAAGATTGGCGTGAGGTCGAAGATTTTTACGAGCAAAGCCCTCCGTTTGACGAAAATACGGATATCACGTTCAATGATAACGGAACGATCACCGTAAAGGATAAGACCTATACCTATAACGGAGAGCGGGTCACCGAGCCACCTGAGCCGCCGCTGTAGGCTAAGAACGCAGAAAACGCCCTTCCTTTCGGAGGGGCGTTGTTGATGATGAGCCTTCCCCTTGAGGGGAAGGTGGGCTTTTTGACTTTCAAAAGTCGAAAAGGTCGGATGAGGTGGAGACGTTTCCGTTTCATGTTAAATATTGATGGAACTGAAAGGCTTCCACCTCATCTGTCTCGCTCAGTCGCTCGACACCTTCCCCTCAAGGGGAAGGCTTTTTTAAATCACATAATTATCCGCGGTTTCGGTTTGGGCGAGGTCGGCGATGGAAATGCCGTCAAAATATTTGTTGGTCATGTCATAAAAGCCCTGCCACATCTTCAGGGTGCGACATTCCGCGGCGCGGGGGCACGGATCCGCGTCGGGGGCTAAGCACGCGACAGGCGCGAGGTCGCCCTCGGTCAGGCGCAGTACCTCGCCGACAGGGTAATCCTCGGGCGAGCGGGTCAGCTTGTAACCGCCGCCCTTGCCGTGTACGCCCGCGATCAGCTTCGCCTTGGTCAGTGTCGGCACGATGCGCTCTAAATATTTCAACGACAGCTCCTGTCGCGCGGCGACGTCCTTCATCGGGATGTAGGAGCCGTTATTGTGTTCGGCAAGGTCGATCAGTACGCGCAGCGCGTAACGTCCTCTGGTAGATACTTTCATGCTTGTTCATCCTTTTCAAAACGGTCATTGCGAACCGCCTATAGGCGGTATAAATTTTAACACCTTTATACTATTATACCACAGGTTTGGTAGGTAAATCAAGTATATCTTTTGACTCTTTACACTTTTTCCGTTTTCATATATAATATGCGTATATTATGCTGTCATTGCGGGGGACGCGATTTGCTGAGGTTGAGATTACCACGTCGGAACTTTGTTCCTCCTCGTAATGACAATTCGTATGCGTCCCGCGGCGATCTCAACCTATCACAAACGAGGTAACTATGAAAGCACTGATTGCGATGAGCGGAGGCGTGGATTCCTCCGTAGCGGCATTATTGATGAGCGATTGTGAGCGGATCGGCTGCACGATGCGCCTGTTTGATAAAGAAGACGATGATAATCCCAAGTCCTGCTGTTCTCTCAAAGAGGTCGAGGACGCGCGCGCGGTATGTCACCGCATCGGGATCCCGTATTATGTGTTCAATTTTACCGAGGATTTTGAAGAGAAGATCATCGGCAAATTCATCGATTGCTACCGCCGCGGCGTCACACCCAATCCCTGTATCGACTGCAACCGCTATATGAAATTCGACAAGCTCCTGCTCCGTGCGCGGGAGCTGGGATGTGATCTGGTCGTGACGGGTCATTATGCCCGCGTCGAGGAAGAAAACGGAAAATATCTGCTGAAAAAGGCGCTCGACCCCGCCAAGGATCAGAGCTATGTGCTCTATTCGCTGACGCAGGAGCAGCTCCGTCATATCCGATTCCCGCTCGGCGGATTGAGCAAGGACGAGGTGCGCCGTATCGCGCAGGAGCACGGCTTTGTCAATGCCAACAAGCCTGACAGTCAGGATATTTGCTTTGTCCCCGACGGCGACTATGCCGCCTTCATCGAGGAAAAATGCGGCGCCATGCCCACCGGCGATTTCGTCACGGTCGACGGCAAGGTGCTCGGACAGCATAAGGGTATCTCGCACTACACCATCGGTCAGCGCAAGCACCTCGGCATCAGCGTCGGAGCGCCGATCTATGTGGTGAAGATCGACGCGGAGGACAACAAGGTGGTGCTGGGTGATGAAAGTCATCTGTTCACCACGACGGCAACGGTGGAAGACTTCAACTGGATCGCGGGCGAGGTTCCGACCGAACCCGTGCGCTGTAAAGCAAAAACGCGTTACCGCCAAAAGGAACAGCCCGCCACGGTATATCCCAACGCGGACGGCAGTGTGACGGTGATCTTCGACGAGCCGATCCGTGCCATCACCCCGGGACAGGCATGTGTGCTGTACGACGGCGACGTGGTATTAGGCGGCGGCGTGATTATCAGTGGTTAGTGATCAGTGACCAGTGATCAGTAACCGGTAATTGCAAACAGATCATAAAGTATCAACTGACCACTGACCACTAATCCCTTTTCACTAAAAAAGAGCCTCATCCGAGGCTCTTTTTCTATTTATTCAGCATCCGCTTTTTGATATCCGCCTTATCGAACGCGGCGGCGATCAGGATAAAGATCAGCGCCGATGCGAGCGCCTGGATGCCGTTTTCCGGCATTTTCCATAATGCGTTGACCAGCGCGCTCTGGAAGCTGTCGCCCGCCAGAAGCTGACGGATCAGCTTGGAGAGAGAATAACCGACCACCGTGACCAGTCCCGAGGGAATGGTCATCAGGGCGTTGCGCTTGGTCAGCAGCTTGTTGTCCTTAGAACTGAAAAACACCGCGTTGAGCGCCTTGATGATGATGGTGTAAATGATGGTCTCGGGGTAGACGAGCAGGTCGGCGATACCGCCGCCGATCGCCGACGCCGCCACCGCGTAGGGCATCGGCAAAAAGCACGCCGTCAGATAGATCATCGAATCACCGAGGTGGACATAGCCGCCGGTGGGAGTCTTGATTTGTACAAACGCGGTCATCACCGCGATCATTGCCGCAAACATCGCGGCGATCACAATGTGCAGGGTATGCGAAGAGTGTTTTGTGTTCATATCATATACCTTCATTCTATATGGTTGAGATTGCCACACCGCCTGTTGGCGGCTCGCAATGACAAATGTATGAAAACGGCTTCGGAAAGCCCCGAAGCCGTTTCTTTCAATCATTTCAGTCCTGGAACAGCGGAGTGGAAAGATAGCGGTCGCCCGTATCCGGCAGGAGGACGACAATGTTCTTGCCCGCGTTCTCGGGACGCTTCGCAAGCTCGATCGCCGCGAAGAGCGCCGCGCCGGATGAGATACCGACCAGCACGCCTTCGTTTTTGCCGACGAGCTTACCCGCGGCGAACGCGTCGTCGTTTTCGACGGCGATGACCTCGTCATAGACCTTGGTGTTCAGCACATCGGGCACAAAGCCCGCGCCGATACCCTGGATCTTATGCGCGCCCGCGGTACCCTTACTGAGTACGTGGGAGGAAGCAGGTTCCACAGCAACGATTTTGACATCGGGATTTTTACTTTTCAGATATTCGCCTACGCCGGTGACAGTGCCGCCTGTGCCGACGCCCGCGACAAAGATATCGACCTTGCCGTCGGTGTCCTCATAGATCTCGGGGCCGGTGGTCGCGATGTGCGCGGCAGGGTTGGCGGGATTGACGAACTGACCGGGGATGAACGAGCCCTCGATCTGAGCGGCAAGCTCATCCGCCTTGGCGATCGCGCCTTTCATGCCCTTAGTGCCGTCGGTGAGCACCAGCTCGGCGCCGTAAGCCTTCATCAGCTGTCTGCGCTCCACGCTCATGGTCTCGGGCATCACGATGATGATGCGGTAGCCTCGCGCCGCCGCGACAGCCGCCAGACCGATACCGGTGTTGCCGGAGGTCGGCTCGATGATGACGGAACCTTCCTTAAGAAGTCCCTTTTCCTCCGCGTCATCCAGCATCGCCTTGGCGATACGATCCTTGACGGAGCCCGCGGGGTTGAAGTATTCGAGCTTCGCGAGGAGCTTTGCGTTGAGATGGAGTTTCTTTTCGATATTGCTCAGCTCGAGCAGGGGGGTCTTGCCGATCAGCTGATCGGCGGATGTATAAATGTTAGCCATAACGGTTCTCCTTATTATATAGTATCAATTTTTATTTGTAAAGCCTTATTGTAGGGGAGGGGCTTGTTCCTCTCGTGATGATTTATGCTAACTCAACCTATACGAAAGAAATAAAACATTCGCTATAGGGTGCGGCGGGAGCAAGCCCCCGCCCTACGATGATGGATCGTCAACATCGAAAGCCGCTGGTATACATGGATTATATCACCTCGGATGTTCATTTACAACCTACCTAACAAGTAGGATGGTTGTATTATATGCTATCACGATCGATTTGTCAACACTTTTTTGAAAAATAATCAAAAACACGTTTGTTCCGCTATGTATATTTGGTGAGCATTTACTTGACAATAACCGGCAGAAGTGATAAAATAAGCTACAGTAAGATATGTTAACGTAAAGAGTGGGTCTTGACGGACCCGCTCTTTGTTATTGTTAACACGCTTTTGTATATCATTGAAATGTACTTGATTTGTGTCAGCACCGCGGCGACCTCAATCAATGATTCGGGGTCCCCGAAAAGCCCCGCTTTTTGGGGAGAGGAAGAGTTGCGACACGAGCACGATAGGGATCATCCTTGATCGCTATCAGCGAGTATAGCCAACGATGACGAAGGAGTGATACTTTGGCGAACAGTAAAGGAAAGAATACGGTGTCCGTTGTAGAAGAGCTCGCCGTGCCGATCGCCGTGGACTTAGGTCTGCGTATCTGGGATGTGCGCTATCTCAAGGAGGGCTCGCAATGGTTTTTGCGGGTGTTCATCGACAAAGACGGCGGCGTAGATATCAACGACTGTGAGAATATGTCCCGCGCGCTGGACGCGCCGCTCGATGAGCTGGATCCCATCGCCGGCGAGTATATCCTCGAGGTCAGCTCCCCCGGTATCGAGCGTGAGCTGATCCGCCCCGAGCATTTCGCGCAGTTCATCGGCGCGGATATCATGGTCAAGATGATCCGACCGCTCGACGGGATCGGCAAGGAATTCAAAGGCGTGTTGACCGCCTATGAGGACGGGATGGTGACCATCACCGACCACAGCGGCGAGAACACCGTGACGATCAGTAAAAAAGACGCGGCGTATATCAAGCTCGACGACTTTGACTAATTAGGAATGAGGAGTTAGGAATTAGGAATTGCGGGTGGGCTTTGCCCACACCCGATTGATATGGCACCATAAATATGATGGTTAATGAGAGAAACAGCGTATCCGATGGAACACTGACCGCTGATCACTAACCACTGAACACTGTATAGAAAGGTCTGATTTGGAAAAATGGCAAGCAATAAAGAGCTCTTTGAGGCGCTGCGGCTCCTCGAGAAAGAGAAAGGAATCCCCGCTGAGTATATGATCACTCAGATCAAAAAGGCGATCGTTACCGCCTGCAGAAACCTCTACGGAGGCAACGAAAATGTTGAGATCAAGATGGACGCGGATAAAAACACCTTCTCCGTCAAGCTGCTCAAAACAGTAGTCGAAGAGGTAGAGGATGAAAACTACGAGATCTCGCTGGAGGACGCCAAGCTCATCTCCAAGCGTGCCGCTGTCGACAAGGAGATCGGCATCCCGCTCGAGCCCAAGCAGTTCGGACGTATCGCGGTACAGACCGCGCGTTCCGTCATCCGTCAGGGTATCCGCGACGGCGAGAAGGATCAGATGCTCGTTGAGTTCCAGAGCAAATCGCAGGAGATCGCGACGGCGACCGTAGAGCGCGTCGATCCGATCACCGGCAACGCGACGCTGAAATTCGGCAACGCGGTCACCGTGCTGCCCAAGTCCGAACAGATCGAGGGAGACGACCTCCGCGAGGGCGACACCGTCAAGGTGTATGTCGCGGGCGTCAAGGAGACCGACCGCGGTCCGCGCGCGATCATCTCGCGTACCCATCCCGATTTTGTCAAGAGATTGTTTGAGAAAGAGATCCCCGAGATCTATGACGGCACCGTCGAGATCAAGTCGATCTCCCGCGAGGCAGGCTCCCGCACCAAGATGGCGGTCTTCTCCGAGGACAGCGAGATCGACGCGGTCGGCGCCTGCATCGGTACACGCGGCGCGCGTGTCAACACCATCGTTGACGAGCTGTGCGGTGAGAAGATCGATATCGTACCCTACAGCGACGATCCCGCCGCGTTCATCGCGGCGGCGCTGTCACCCGCTAACGTCGTGAAGGTCGAGCTCGCCGAGGACGGCACCAAGGCGTGCAAGGCGACGGTTCCCGACGGTCAGCTCTCGCTGGCGATCGGCAACAAGGGTCAGAACGTAAGACTGGCGGCTAAGCTGACCGGTTATAAGATAGATATCCGTCCCGAGTCCGGTTTCTGGGGCGAGGATACACAAGACGAAGACGACAAGGAAACCGAATGATACACTGATCGACAGATCATAGGGGAGGGGCAGGCTCCTCCCGCTCAAGGATTTGTCATTCAGTAAGAGGAGAATCTTTATGGCTGAGCGAAAAATACCGCTTAGAAAATGTATCGGCTGCGGGGAGATGAAGGATAAGCGCACGCTGGTCCGCATCGTCCGCAACAAGGAAGGCGAGATTTCCGTTGACTTCACGGGCAAGAAGCCCGGTCGCGGCGCGTATATCTGTAAGAACGTCGAATGTCTGAACAAGGCGGAAAAGGCAAAACGCCTCGAACGCGCTTTTTCGACAAAGATCGAGCCTGAGATCTACGATACCATGAGGAGAGAAATCAGTGAATAACGACAGATTACTGAATTTTCTCGGCATATGCAAGCGGGCGGGGATGTTGCTCTCCGGCGCTGAGACCGTCACCAAGGCGGTCAATGAGGGTAAGGCGAAACTGGTGCTTTACGCAGAGGATGTATCCGATAACAGCCTCAAAGGCGTTATCAAAGCGGCTGACGCGCATCACGTCCCCGCAAAAAGGATCCCGTACCGTAAAGAGGAGTTGAGCTTCGCGCTCGGCAAGCATTGCGGCATCGTCTGTACGACGGATCCCGGCTTTGCCAAAAAGATGATCGAACTCACGAACTAAGGAGGAATTACCATGGCTATTATGATTAAATATAAAGTCAAAGAGGTGGCCACTGACCTTGACGTCGCGACCAAAGAGGTTGTATCCGTGCTCAAAGATAAGCTCGGCGTCGATAAAAAGGCAATGACGACCCTGAACGAAGAGGAGCTCAACTTTATCTTCGATTACTTTACACAGAAGAACGCGGTCAGCGATCTTGCTCCGTATTTTGCGGTACGCGATCAGGCGATCCGGCAGAAGGAGGAAGAGGCGGCTAAGCGCAAGGCTGAGGAAAAGAAGCGCCGCGAAGAGGCGAAGGATCAGCTGCGTCCCGAATCCGCGAAGAAGAGCGGTAAGGTGCAGGCGGCTCCTGCTCAGCCCAAGAAGGAAAAGGTCGACAAGACCGCGGATATCGATCTGAAATCCGAGATCAAGAGTAAGCGCGGCACCGGTCGTATCGTCGATACCGGCGCGGCTGAGGTCAATGTTGACCGCTATAATCAGAAATATGACGATCTCGCTCTCGACAAGGTCAAGAACGAGAACAATATGTCATCCAAGAAGCAGAAGATCAACCAGCGCTCCAAGCAGCGCAACCGCCGCTCCGCAAAGCGTGAGACCGAGCGCGAGCGTATGGCGCGTATCGAAAAGGAGCGTAAGGCGAAGAAGATGACCGTCCTGATCCCCGACGAGATCTCTGTCGGCGATCTGGCACTGCGCCTGAAGGCGACGGTCGCCGAGGTCGTCAAAAAGGCGTTCCTCATGGGTACGATGGTCACCGCGAATGATGTGGTCGACTTCGACACCGCGTCCCTGATCGCGATGGAGTTCCACGCGAAGGTCGAGAAGGAAGTCGTTGTCACCATCGAAGAGCGTATCATCGACGACAGCGAGGATACCGATGACAATCTGGTCGACCGCGCTCCGGTCGTCGTTGTCATGGGTCACGTCGATCACGGCAAGACCTCTCTGCTCGACTATATCCGCAACGCGCACGTTACCGACACCGAGGCGGGCGGTATCACCCAGCATATCGGTGCGTACCGCGTCAACATCAACGACCGCGACATCACCTTCCTCGATACCCCGGGTCATGAGGCGTTCACTACCATGCGTGCCCGCGGCGCTCAGGTCACGGATATCGCGATCCTCGTCGTAGCCGCGGATGACGGTATCATGCCCCAGACGGTCGAAGCGATCAACCACGCGAAGGCGGCTGGCGTCTCCGTCATCGTCGCGATCAATAAAATGGATAAGCCGGGTGCGAATCCCGAGCAGGTCAAGCAGCAGCTCACCGAATATGAGCTGATCCCCGAGGAGTGGGGCGGCGATACGCCCTGCGTACCCGTATCCGCCAAGACCGGTATGGGCATCGAAGATCTGCTGGAGATGGTACTGCTGGTAGCCGATATGAAGGAGCTCAAAGCCAACCCCGATCGTGCCGCGAAGGGTACTGTCATCGAGGCGCGTCTGGATAAGGGCAGAGGCCCTGTGGCGTCCATCCTCGTACAGAACGGTACGCTCCGCACCGGCGACATCGTCGTAGCCGGCATGGCGGTAGGTCATGTCCGCGCGATGACCGATGATAAGGGCAGACGCGTCAAGGAAGCCGGCCCCTCGATCCCGGTCGAGATCACCGGTCTGGACGACGTTCCCACCGGCGGCGATACCTTCAACGCTGTTACCGACGAGCGTCTGGCACGCGAGCTGGTCGAACAGCGTAAGCATGAGAAGAAGGAAGCCGAATTTAACGCCCGCACCAAGGTCACGCTCGACAACCTCTTCGATCAGATGAAGCTCGGCGAGGTCAAGGAGCTCAAGATCATCGTCAAGGCTGACGTACAGGGTTCCGTTGAGGCGGTTCGCCAGAGTCTTGAGAAGCTCAGCAACGAAGAAGTCCGCGTCAACATCATCCACGGCGCTGTCGGCGCGGTCAACGAGAGCGACGTCATGCTCGCGAACGCGTCCAACGCCATTATCGTCGGCTTCAATGTACGTCCCGACGCGACCGCTCAGGCTAACGCCGAGCGCGACGGCGTAGATATGCGTATGTACCGCGTCATCTACGACTGCATCGAAGAGATCGAGAGCGCGATGAAGGGTATGCTCGCGCCCAAGACCAGAGAGGTCATCCTCGGTACCGCCGAGGTGCGCGACGTCATCCGCATCAAGTCGATCGGTAACATCGGCGGCTGTTATGTCAAGAGCGGTAAGATCCAGCGCGGCGCAGGCGTTCGCGTTGTCCGCGACGGTATCATCATCGCCGACGACACCATCGGTTCTCTCCAGCGCTTCAAGGACAGCGTCAAAGAGGTCAACGAGGGTTACGAATGCGGTATCGGTCTGGAAAAGTACAACGATATCAAGGAAGGCGATATCTTTGAGGTATTCACCATCGAGGAGTATCGCGAGGATTAATAACTGAGAATATAGATCTTTATTAAGCCGTGCAGGAGCCTTCCCCTTGAGGGGAAGGTGGGCTTTTCGACAAAAGAGTCGAAAAGGTCGGATGAGGTGGAAGCGTTTCCGCTATATGTCATCAATGGATATGACAGAAATGTTTCCACCTCATCCGCCTCGCTCAACCGCTCGGCACCTTCCCCTCAAGGGGAAGGCTTATGAGGTAACATTAATATGGCAAATCATAGAATAGACAGGATCACCGAGGATGTGAAGCGTGAGCTGACGGCGATTTTCCGCGAGCTCAAGGATCCGAGAGTGAATTCATGCTTTTTGTCCATCGTGCGCGTCGAGGTGACCAACGACCTTTCCTACTGCACGGTGTACGTCAGCGCGCTGGAGGGTCTCGACCGCGCGAAAGCGGCTGTCAAGGGGCTCAAGAGCGCCGCGGGATATATCCGCAGAGAACTGGGGCATCGTCTCCGTCTCCGCCATGTTCCCGAGCTGATCTTCACCCCTACCGACTCCATCGAGTACAGCGCCGAGATCTCGCGTATCCTGAACAGTCTGGATATCCCGAAGGATGAGGAGGAACCTGATGAAACAGATAACGCTCAGTGAGGTCGCTTCGCTTCTTTCACAGCACGATGATTTCAGAATACTGACCCACAGCTATCCCGACGGCGATTGCCTCGGCTGCGGCTACGCGCTGGCGTTCGCGCTGCGTAAGCTCGGCAAGCGTGCCAATGTCGCTGTGGACGGCAAGCTGCCCTCCAAGTTCACCTATCTGGTGAAGAACTACGAGGAGCAGGATTTCACCCCCGCGTACATCATCAGCGTAGACGTTGCCGCGCCCGCGCTGCTCGGCGATAGCGTGATGGAGGGTGTGGATCACATCGATCTTTGTATCGATAACCACGGCACCAACAGTCTGGACGCCGACTGCAAATATGTAGACGATACCGCCGCGGCGGCAGCCGAGATCATCTGGGAGATATTGGAACTGCTCCATGTCGAGATCGACGAGGATATCGCGGCGGGCATCTATACCGGCGTGTCCACCGACACCGGCTGTTTTCTCTACACCAACACTACGCCGCAGACCCACAGGATCGCGGCTCAGGTGATGCCCTACTGCAACTGGCAGGAGATCAACAACATCAATTTTGTGATCAAGACCCGCGCTAAGCTCAGGATGGAGCGTCTGGTCTACAAGACCATGGAGTTCCATGCCGCGGGACAGTGCGCGATCATCTATACCACCCTCGCGATGTGCGAGGCGCTCAAATCGGGCGATGATGAGATGGAAGGCTTGGCAAATATCCCGCGCCGTATCGAGGGCGTAAAGATCGGCATCACCATGCGTGAAAAGCCGGGCGGTGTGTTCAAGATCTCCGTGCGTACCAACGACGGTATCAACGCGGCTGAGTTCTGCCGACAGTTCGGCGGCGGCGGTCATCCTGCGGCGTCCGGATGCTCGATCGAGGGCGATCTCGGCACCGTGAAAAAGATATTGGTCGACGCGGCAGAGGCATATCTGCAATGAACGGCGTCATCCTGATACATAAGGAGAAGGACTTTACCTCCTTTGACGTCGTCGCCGTGGTGCGCAAGCTGACCGGACAGAAGAAGGTCGGTCATACCGGTACGCTCGATCCCAACGCGACCGGCGTACTGCCTGTACTGCTCGGCACGGCGACCAAGGCGCAGGATATCATCCCCTGTCACGATAAGCGCTATCGCGCGGATTTCCGATTCGGGATCGCGACCGATACGCTGGATATCTGGGGCAAGGTCATGGAGCAGCAACCCTCCGACATCACACAGGAGCAAATAGAAGGAGTCCTCGGCTCCCTCAGGGGAGAGATCGAACAGCTCCCGCCCATGTATTCCGCTGTCAGCGTCGGCGGCAAGCGGCTCTACCAGTACGCCCGCGAGGGCAAAGAGGTGGAGCGCCGACCCCGCAAGGTCACCGTCTATTCATTGGAGCTCATTTCTTTTGATGAAGCGGCGCAAAGCGGCACGCTCGATATCTACTGCTCCAACGGTACCTACATCCGCACGCTCATCGACGATCTGGCGCGCGCGCTGGATACGGTCGGCGTGATGACGGATCTGGTGCGGTATGAGGCGTGCGGTTATCCGCTCGACGACTGCATGACGCTCGACGAGCTCCGTCAAAGGATCGACAGCGGCGACGCCTCCTTTTTACACAGCGTCGAAAGCATTTTTATGGCCTATGACGAGGTCGTGGTCAGCGATAAGCAGGCGCACCGTTTTGTCAACGGCAATCCGCTGGATATCGTCCGCACACCGCTGCGCGACTATGCCGGAGACAAAAAAATATTCCGCGTGAAAGACAGGCAGGGCGCCTTTCTCTCACTCGGAATCATCGACGGCGATAGCTTGAAGCTATATAAGCACTTTTGATTCAGTATTACTTGACAATCGATAATGCTATGCTATAATATAAGTACAAGGAGCTATCCGATAGACGGTTAGCCCAAGGTGATTTTTCTAAAAATAACTGCCCGGGCAGGGGCGGTTATTTTTTATGCGTAAACATTAATATTGTAAAAACAAGAGTAATGATAGCGACGATAAACATAGCGAATGCAATCAAGTCGCTATATGTAACGTACTGCATAACAATCCCTCCTTTACAAATGTATCAGAGGGACGTGCCCTCTGTAGAAAAGAGGGTTTAACCGCCTACCGTATATGGAGATAACTCCTTGCGAAACCAATCATATCAAACAACTGAGTAATTGTAAATGATTACATCAATATCGTAATAGTTGTTTCAAAACCATTACGTTAGATTCTCATCCACCGGATAGGACGTCAGAAAGCGCACGGAGCGCTCGATGGCGTCCTTGCTGTTTTTATAATCGCCGCCTTGATTGCGGTAGTCAAACATACTCGCAAAGTGGGTCACATCGTCGTACAGCGTGTCCATATAGCCCTTGGAGAGCTTGTTGGTCACTTCACAGAACTCCTTGAACGTGCTTTTGTCCATCGCCTTTTTGTTGGCGTTGCCCATCACGAGAGCATAGTGATCCAGACAGATGAAATCCTGATTCTGATATTGCCTGCGGAATTCGGGGTCGGAGCCGTACTGCACATAGACGGTCGCGAGCAGATGCAGGATATCGTGCTCGATGCGGTCGCAGACATAGCAGGTGCGGTCGTTCTCGCGGATCGCGGCGAGCATCTTTTTATCGGGGAGATCGGTGTTCTTCTTCGGGAACACCTTCTTGCGCAGCTCGTCGATGTGTGTCTGGAGCAGCAGCGCGTTCGACAGGCGCGGGCCGTTGTTGACCATCATCGAAAAATGGCGATGACAAAAGCCTACACGGTTGGTTTTGACGCGGACGTCGGGCGCCATCATCGCGGCGCCGGTGATGTACTCGACATACTGCTCCTCGAGCATACGGTGCATACGGCAGATGGGACAGCCGTCGGTATCGGTGAACAGTTCGGTGATCGGGATGGTAGTGATATTCGGCTTCATAGGAACCTCCTTACGCGGACAAAGCGACATATCGCGGATTATGATAAAATTATTATAGCATATTGCGGCAAAATATGGTATACTGGATTTGCATTTTTTTGATAATAGGGTTATTATGAGTATTGTATTGGAAAACGTAAAAGATCTCGACCTGTCACAGACCTTAACCTGCGGTCAGTGCTTTCGGTGGAAGGAACACCCGGACGGCAGCTTCAGCGGCGTCGTGCGGGGAAGATACGCCCTCGTATCCCCGGACGGCGATCGCCTGATCCTCGACGGTGCAGACGAAGCCGACCGCGCGATGTGGTTCGATTACTTTGACCTTGGCTTGGATTACGCAAAGGTGCGGCAGGAGCTTTCCTCGATCCATCCGACGCTTGCCGAGGCGGCACGCTACGCGCCCGGGATACGGATCCTTGATCAGGAGCCGTTCGAGGCGCTGATCAGCTTTATCATCTCACAGAACAACAACATCAAGCGGATCACGGGTATCGTCGACCGATTGTGCGAGTATTTCGGCGAGCCGATCGGGGCTGACGCTCCCCATACCTTTCCGACCGCGCAACGTCTGGCGGCTTTATCGCCCGATGATCTCGCGCCCATCCGCGCGGGATTCCGCCAGCGCTACATCATCGACGCGGCGCGAAAGGTCGCGGACGGCACGATCGACTTGGAACAGCTCCGCGCGCAGCCTTATGACGAAGCGCGTTCTGGGCTGATGCAAATCACCGGTGTAGGCGTGAAGGTCGCGGATTGCGTCCTGCTCTACGGACTGCACCGATTGGAAGGCTTTCCGCTCGATGTGTGGATGAAGCGCGCGATGGCGGCGCTGTTCGAGGGCATTGAGCCCTCGGATTTCGGGCAGTACGCCGGCATCGCCCAGCAATTCATTTTTCACTATGCTCGTATGCATCCTAAGCTTTTTTAAAAGACTCCCTTTGATAAAGGGGTCATGTGTGACACACTGTTGCTTTCCAAGGCTCCCTTTGGGAAAGGGAGCTGTCGCACAAAGTGTGACTGAGGGATTGCATCGATTGTCCGACCGTAGGGAGTTTCAAATCAGTAAATGACGATCAATAATATAGAATTCACTTGACATAGGAGGACAACATGAAGATTCTTTTTATCCTCGCGCTGATCGCTTTAGCGGTATTTGCCGTGTCGAGCATCATCAAGGAGCGCAAGTATACCAAGATCATCCGTCTGGTATCCTGCTCTCTGGCGGTGGTACTCTCGTTGATATCCGCGATCGCCGCGCCGTATCTGCGCTCACTCGGGATCGGAGTCGCCGTGCTGACAGCGGCGAGCTTCGGACTTTCGATCTTTGCACAGCAGTTCAAGACCGACTCCATCAAATCCTTTGTGAAGTACACCGCCAACGCGATATTGGTGATCCTGCTGCTCGAAGCGGTCTGCTTCAACTTCAACAGCTATCACCTGTGGAAGGGCGGCTATGATGAAACGCCCCTCGATATGAGTACGGCGACGCTCACCAATGTCACGCAGAACGGCAACAGCTTTGTGACGAACGGTGAGAGCGCGACCATCGAGTTCCCTAAGCTCGATCAAAAGATCGGTACCATCCAGCTCGAACTCAAGGGCACCTCCTACAAGACCGATTATTCCATCGACTTTGCCGATGAGACCAACGCCTCTTATTATATGAGAAGTGGGTTGGTCAAGGGCTCGGTGTTCAATGATATCAAGCAGACAAAGTACGTTGTCTGTGACTTTTCAGGCAAGGTCAGCAAGCTGAAAATCAACCTGACCGAGCTGAAAAACAATACCGTGACCATCAGCGGCATCACCCTCAACGCGGATTATCCGTCGCGTTTTTCCTATCTGCGATTCGCGCTGATCCTGCTGGGTGTGATGTTCGTGTGGGCGTTCAAGCGGAGCGTCAACTTCCGCAAGCCGCTGTCCGCTCAGTTCAAAACCGCCAAAGCCGTCACCGTGGTCATCGTGATCGTGATGGTGGCGATCTCACTGCTGTTATCCTCCGTCGGACTGAATCCCAAGAAGGATTTCAATGATCCCACCGGCAACCAGATCACCAAGGAGCTGGTCGACGCGTTTGAATCGGGTCAGGTCGAATTGAAGGACAAGCCCGGTACCGATCTGCTGAATATGGAGAATCCCTATGACTGGTCGGCGCGTACCGAAAAAGGCGTCAACGCCAAATGGGATCATGTGCTCTATGACGGCAAGTATTATTCCTACTACGGCGTCGGACCCGTGATCCTGCTGTACCTGCCGTACCATTTGATCACCGGGCACTATCTGGCGAGTCTGCCGGGTGTGCTTTTGTTCAACACACTGGCGCTGATCTTCCTCGGCATGACGTTCTATCAGCTGATGAAACGGCTGTTCAAGGACATCCCGCTGTCGATGTTCACGGCGGCGCTGATCATGATCTATGCCTCCTGCGGCGTGTGGTACTGCACGGTAATGGCGAACTTCTATGAGATCGCCCAAAGCTCCGGATTCTGTTTCACCGTATTGGGCGCGTATTTCCTGGTGACGTCCAATGTGATCGGCAGTGACAAAGAACCGATCAAACCGCTTCGCGCGGCGCTGTCCTCGCTCTTCCTCGCGATCGCCGTGACCTGTCGTCCCACGACCGCCATCTGGTGCGTTGTCGCGGTGGCGTTCATCATCGCGGGCGTGATGAAGCTGCGCCGCACAAACGGAGAATTGTCATCGCGAGGCTCCAAGAGCCGTGGCGATCTCAACCGATCAAAAAAGTCGGCAATCATTATCTATCTTTGCGCGGCGCTGATCCCCTTTGTTGTGATCGGCGGTGCGCAGATGATCTATAACCACGCGCGCTTCGGCTCGTTCACGGATTTCGGTATCGCGTATTCGCTGACCATCAACGACTTCACCCACACCGAGTTCCACACCCAGCTTTCCGCGATCGGCTTCTTCGATTACCTCTTTGCGCCGCCGTCCTTTACCGGCGAATTCCCCTATGTCCAGTCGACCTTGTCGACCCTCGGCGTAAACGGCTATTACTTTGAGGCGACCAACAACGGCGCGGGGTTATTCTATCGCGCGCTCCCGATGTTCTTCCTCTTCGGCGCACCGTTCGCGCTCAAGTATGTCGATAAAGAAAAGCGCACCCGTACCGCGATCCTGTTCAGCGCCGTGGCATTCGTCGCGCCGTTCGTCATCATCGCGTCCATCTGGGAATCCGGCTACGGCACGCGCTATATGATGGACTTCGCGTGGGAGATGCTGACCTGCGCCTTCCTCGTGATGTTCCTCTTCTACCGCAACCTCAAGGGCAAGGATGCGAAGCGTATCTATGAGCATCTGCTGTTGATCGCGATGTTCGCCTGCCTGTTCATCAATATGGGTCTGGTGTTCGCGTACTGGTACCCCGGCAGCTACGTCGCGGGACACGAGGCGATGTTCGAGCGCTTCGGCAGAATGTTCTCAATGTTCAACACATAAGGCTCATCCATGTGTAGGGGAGGGGCTTGTTGCTCAGCCGCAGACGGCACCCCTCTGCCCGTGACACAAATGTCCGGGCACCTCCCCAACGGGGAGACCCCTCCCGAAACTTCTCCGTCATATCCCTTTTTTATGCGAAGCAGATGAAGCCTATTGTAGGGGAGGGTCTCGACCCTCCCGCACCATGTCCATCATATCCCTTTATCCTGCGGAGCAGATATATGTTTTCGATACCGAAAACACCCCGCCCGATTAATGGTTGAAAATCTCTTGTTCTTGTGTTATAGTAGTAAAAACAAATCGTGTAGGGGAGGGGCTTGCTCCTCCCGATATCAATGGGTGTGGGCGCAGTCCACCCTGTTATGAAGGTGCAGAATGAGTCAGAATCTAAACAACAATCAACCGCAAAAGGCGGCAGATACAAACAAACAGCCTGCTCAGCAGCTTACCCAAAAGCCCCGCCGCAACAAGGCCAAGGAGTGGCTGATCTCCCTTTTGATCACGCTGGTGGTGCTGGGGATCGTGGTCGCCCTGCAATACTGGTTCGCCAAAACCAGCGGACTGGGCATGAATTCGACCATCACATGGGTAGGCAACGCCATCGGCGGCGTCATCATGCTGTTCATCGTCCACCACTTTGTCAAAAAGCCCGACGACGACGGCTACCGTCCGTAAGTGGCTCCCTTTGGGAAAGGAGATTCCCCTACTAGGGGAAATGTCCGCAACGCGGACAAAAGGGTCTGCTGCCTCCGCTAGGAGGGCTCAAACCGATAA
>JAHKVW010000059.1 GCA_020624805.1 bacterium
ACTACGCTCGCGTCAAGGAGTGTCTGAACGACTAACCCCTTGTCAACAAATAAATATATTTACTTCAAGCTGAAAAACATCGTTCTTCGGCTTGTTTGCTATGCCTTGCTTTGGGTATGCCCAAATAATCTCATCTTTTTTCATTTTAGGGCTTGACTTTTATTTGCAAGACTCCTGTTTATTTAACATATTCATTATAAAAGGTGAGATCGCCGCGTCGGAAAATTGTTCTTATTCGCGATGATGATCTGAAACGCGAGCCGTGATGATCTCACTGATTGATTTTTTACTCCGCCATACGCTTGAGCAGGGTGGCGGAATTCAGCGGTGAGAGATAGACGGAGTATTCTCCGCTGAAGTCATATAGGATATAGGATTTCGGCAGCTCATAGCTGACGTTGACGATCCTGTTTTCCTTTTCACATACGCGCAAGAATTCTCGGGTATGCTTGCTGACGGTGCTGGTATCCATATCAAAGATACCGACGATATTATTGATTTCGATAGAAGTATCTTTACCAAGATGCAGATATTTCATTCTGTTTCCCTGATCTCTCCGTTATCGACATAGAACACCTTGCCTCTTTGCAATTGTTCCTTATTGCTTTCTTCACAGCAGGTGACGAATACCTGATAATCCTCCACCTTATTGAGCAGAAAATCCTGTCGTTTGTTATCAAGCTCCGACAATACGTCATCGAGAAGGATCACGGGACGTTCGCCGTTCTTTCGGTATAACAGATCCGCTTCACTGAGCTTCATGGATAAGACCGCCGAGCGCTGTTGTCCCTGCGACGCGAACCGCCGCACGGAGATTCCGTTGATCTTGATATCGAAATCATCCCGATGCGGCCCTACCGAAGTATAGCCCGTATGATAATCCTCATGTCGGGAGGAATAAAACGCGTTTCTGAGCTTATCGCGGATCACTTCCACACTGTCGTTTTCCTCCGCCTTGGCGGTGCAAATGCAGGAAATGTCCAGCTCTTCCTTGTCACCGGAGATGCCGCTGTGATATGCCTTTGACGACGCGCGCAGCTGGCGGATGTAACCGAAGCGCTCATAAATGATCTGCGCGCCGACGATCGACAGGCTGTCATCCCAGATGGAAAGTGTTTCCTTTAATTCTCTGTTTTTTAAGATATCCTTCAACAGCGCGTTTCGCTGATTGATGATCCTGTTATACTGCGCCAAAAGGGAGGCGTATCGGATCCTGTGCTGACAGATCGCCGCGTCTAAAAATCTGCGCCGGACGTTCGGGCCCTGCTTGATCAGGCTCAAATGCTCGGGAGAAAAGACGACAGCCGAAAAGATCTCGGTCAAATAAGAGGAGGAGTTCTTTTCCACCTCGTTGATCTTGATCAGCTTTTTACTTTTATCAAAGACGATCTCCGCGGTCTGATCTCTGTCCTGCGCGAAAAAATCCATCTTCAACCGAAAAAAGCTTTTATCAAAATTGATCAGCTCGCTGTCCTTGGAGCCGCGAAAGGAATGACCGCCGCAAAACAGCCAGATGGCTTCGATCAGATTGGTCTTGCCGTTGGCGTTCTCTCCGTAGATCACATTGACATTGTCAGCCGGAACTATGCTGTTATCATTCAGGTTTCTGTAATTTTCAAATTGAAGTGACTTTACTATCATACCGCTCCTCAATAAAATATCCCATTTTAATCAGTTGAGATTGCCGCAGAGCTGACATGTGTGTGTAGCTCCTCGCAATGACTGTTTTGATCAAATGTATTTATCAAGGCGTCGCGTCTGCCGTCACTTCGATCATCCTGTTCTGATATTCGATCTTGTCACCGGGTCTGATCTTCTTTCCGCGCATGGTGCAAACCTCACCGTTGAGCTTGACCTCTCCGTTTTGAATGAGATATTTTGCCCTGCCGCCGGTATTGCACAGACCCGAGAACTTCATCAGATTATCCAGACGGATGAATTCTTCGTTGATCTTGATTGTTTCCATATTATTAGTTCTTATAAATATTTATCTGTGCGGACGAGCATTGCTCGTCCCTACAATATTATTGACTATTCAGCCGCTAATCTCATGGGGACGACTAAGAAGGTGAAGCTCTGGCCGTCGACCGGACGGATGATCATCGGCTGTAAGCTGCCGTTGAGCATGATCTTGACCTCATCGGTATCGGCATTCTTCAACGCGTCCAGCAGATAGCGATTGTTGAAGCCGATCTCCACATCGTTGCCGATAACGGAGGCGCTGATCAGATCATTCGCTCTGCCGACCGCGGTCGAGCAGGACAGCTTGATCTCGTTGGAGGTGATCGCGCATCGCACCGGCGACTGGATCTTTTCATTTGTCAGCAGCGCCATTCTCTCGACAGAAGAAGCGAGGATGCGGGTATTGATTACAAATTCGGTCGACGCCGACTGCGGCATCTTATAATCGAGGAAGTTTCCTTCGAGCAAGCGGGAAATAATGCTGTAGTTTTCGATCTTGATAACGATATGTCTTTGACCGACCGTCAGGATGACGTCCTTTTTGGTGTCGGTGATCAGCTTTAATATCTCATTCTGGGTTTTGCCGGGTACGACGAATCTTGCGTCGATATCGCTGTCAACATTTTCCTCACGGATCGCCATGCGGAAGCCGTCGACCGCTTCGATCTTGAACAGACCGTCTTTGATCTCGAAGAGAGAACCGGTATAGATCGGCTTCGCCATATTGTCCGAGGTAGCGAAAACGGTCTGACGGATCATATTTTTGAGGATCTCGGCATTGATGGTCAGACCGCTGATCTCTTCCACGTTCGGCAACTCGGGATATTCCGAAGAATTCATACCGACGATCTGATAATCCGCCGCGCCGGAGTTGATGTAGGTGATCATCTTGTCATCGGTCTCGATGTTGACGATCTCTTCAGGCAGCTTGCGAATGATCTCGTTGAACAGTCTGGCGGATACGACGATCTCACCTTCTTCGGAAACCGACGCCTCAACGGTGGTGACGATACCGATTTCAAGGTCATAGCCGCAGATCTCGAGCTGACTGCCGTACGCCTTGATCAGCACGCCTTCGAGCGCCGGTAAGGTCGATTTTGCCGCAACGGCTCTGGATACGTTTGATACCGCGTTGGATAGATCGGTTCTTAAACAATTAAATCTCATAGGGAGTTCCTCTTCTCTGTCAAAAAAATGATATGGAATGATATGATAATATATTATTTAGTAATAGTAGTAGGGACTGTTAAAATGTGGAATTCTTAATTATTCCTCATTCTAACTAAAAAAATTTGGAAAATTTCTTAAGAAAAAAAATGAAAAAGTATTTGTGATATTTATTTGTTATTTCAATTATCAACATCATGTTAAAATATGTGGAGTGAATGTTGATGAAAAAGAGAAAAAGTAAGCGCGCTTACCGTTCGCGGATATTTTTGATGATATCCTCTACCGTATCTCTGAGGGAAGGATCATTTTTGATGTCCTTCTCTACCTGCTGAACGGTATAGACGATGGTGGAATAATGACGGTTGCCGAATTCTTTACCGATATTCTCCATCGAAAGGGTCGTCAGCTCGCGCACGATGTAGATCGCGATCTGGCGCGGCTTGTTGATATTGGCGCGGCGGGATTTTTGTGAGCGCAGATCGTCGCTGTCGACGCCGAAGGTACGGCTGACCTCGTCGACGATCTTCTCTACCGTCAGCTCCGGCGGGGTATCGTCGTTGAGGATATCCGAGATGGATTCGTTGACGATGGACAGGGTGGGCTTTTCCTTTGTCAGGTTATAGCGTGCCATCAGCTTTTTGACTACGCCCTCGAGCTGGCGGATATTGGTCTTGAGCTTGTTGGCGATGTATTCGCACAGATCGTCGTTCAGATCCAGTCCGATGATCTCCGCTTTGCGCTTGATGATCGCCATGCGGGTCTCAAAATCCGGCGTCTGGATATCGGCGAGCAGCCCCATCTCAAAGCGTCCTCTGAGTCGGTCGGTCAGTACCTTGATCTCCTTCGGCGGTCTGTCGGACGTCAGCACGATCTGCTTCTTGGCGTCATACAGCGCGTCAAAGGTGTGGAAGAATTCTTCCTGGGTGCTTTCCTTACCGCCGATGAACTGGACGTCATCGACCAGCAGGACGTCGGTCTGGCGATATTTCTGTCTGAACTGCGCCGTCGTTTTGTTCATGATGGACTGGATGATCTCGTTGGCGAAATCCTCACCCTTGATGTAAATGACCTTGTAGTCGGGGTGTGTCTGACGGATCTCGTTACCGATCGCGCAGAGCAGATGGGTCTTGCCCAGTCCGGAGTTGCCGTATAAGAACAGCGGGTTGTAAGCGGACGCGGGATTCTGGGCGACCGCCATCGAAGCGGCGTGAGCGAATTTATTGGAGGAGCCGACGATGAAGGTGTCGAAGGTGAACTCATAACCGGTATCGGCGGAGGTCTCATCCCCCAGGAGCTTTTCTTTTTGCTTCTCGGATTCCTCCGGGATCAGGAATATCGTCGTAAAGGTAGTGCCGAACACCGCTTGATATGCATCTTCCAATTTCGGCAGATAGCCGCGGATCAGCGTCTGACGGTGAAATTCGTTGGGCACCATCAGGGTGATCACGCCTTTTTCAAAATCGATCCCCACGGGTTCGATGCGGGAGATCCATGTTTTGTAGGCAACTTCTACTATTTTTTTCTCTTGCTTGAGATAGTCACAGATGATATCCCAGCCTTCTTTAAAGTTTTCCATAATTTCCCTCGATTATGATACTAATTTCAATCAGTATTTGATGATTCAAAAAGCATTGATTCAGGGCGTAAAAATATCAGCCCACAGATATAATCAATTATATCAAATTTTCCACATAAAAGCAACTGATTATGTGGAAAAAAATACATATATATAAGTATTATATATATCAATAAAAATGTGCATATTGACAGCTATTTCAAAATTCGGATTGTGTCTGTTTCTTATCCTGATACTATATCTTGTGTTCTGTTCAAAACGATATAATAATTCGGTGAAAAAACCTGATAAATAAGGCAAATTTGAACTTGACTTCACGAGAAAACTAAGCTATAATGCTATCTTGTAAGGTTATGCAACCGAAAGGAGGAGTAACAATGCTCAGAACTTATCAGCCTAAGAAGATCCATCGTAAAAAAGAGCACGGCTTCAGAAAGAGAATGTCTACCAGTAACGGCCGCAAGGTTCTTGCCAGAAGAAGAGCGAAGGGCAGAAAGCAGTTATCCTACTGATTTAAAGATAAAGGCCACTGAAGGCAGTGGTCTTTCTTTTCATTTATAGGATGTTATATTTTTCTTTTCTTCGTGTCCGAAAAAGGACAAAAACGCCGTTTTTCGGCGGTTCTATTCTAAGCTCGGTGGTTGAATGAAACATACTACGATTACCAGTAACAGAGACTATCAGCGGATCTACCGCAGGGGCAGATCCATTGTCTCTCCCGTTTTAGTTACCTATGCATTCAAAACAAAAAACAATAACCTTCGGATAGGTATCACCACCTCAAAAAAGGTCGGCAAGGCAGTAAAACGTAATCGATGCCGCAGAGTGATCAGAGCAGCACTCGCACATCTTCAAGCGGATAAAGACGCTTCCTACGACATTGTTTTTGTAGCCCGCACCCAAACCGCATATTGTAAAAGCTATGAGGTAGAAAAAGCGATGCGGGAGCATTTTAAAAAGCTCGGTATCAAAATCGGATTTCGTGAGCTTTCCGAACACAACGATACGAAATCATAACCGAATTCTTTCTGCATGAAAAAGATATTTTTACGACTTATCCGTTTTTACCAGACTGCCATCTCACCACATACCGGACCCAAATGTAAATACTATCCCACCTGTTCTCAGTATGCGTATGAGGCGATCGAACGCTTCGGCGCTTTGAAGGGAGGACTGATGGGATTTTGGAGATTTCTTCGATGCAACCCGTGGTCCAAGGGCGGCTACGACCCCGTCCCCGAAAAGAAGCATAAGTTATAACAGCAAATTCGCAAGCTAACGGAAAGGCTTTTGTATGTTTACAGTATTTAATTTTATCGGTAGCATTTTCGGCTACATCCTGTGGGCGGTGTTCTGGGTATTCCAGAATTTCGGCGTCGCCATCATCGTATTTACCCTGATCTTCAGGGCGATCCTGTTTCCTTCATCCATCAAGCAGCAGAGAAGTATGGCTGCGAACGCATCCTTGCAGGCAAAGCAGAAGGAAATCAGAGAAAAGTATGCCAACAATAAGGCAAAGCAGAACGAAGAGATCCAGAAGCTCTACGAAAAAGAAGGCGTATCCCCCATGTCGGGCTGTGCCACCTCTCTCTTCCCCATGTTCATTATGCTGGGTATCTACTACTCGGTAGTCAGACCTCTGTCCAACGTGATCCATTTGTCTGCGGACGCAATCAATCAGATCAATATGATCCCGGGCGTTTACACGACCCAGAACAATATCTACTCCGAGATCGGCGCGTTACGACTCTTTACCAATCCCGCCAATGTCGATCTGCTGATCAACCACGGCTTACCCGCAAAGGAGATCAATGAGATCCACAATCTTGCGGGCGGCTTCAACTTTCTGGGATTGGATCTTCTCTCTATCCCGAAGGATTTCGGATTTACTTCTCCGATCATCCTGATCCCGATCCTCTGTCTTGTGACCTCCTTAGGCTCACAGATTCTGACCATGAAAATGCAGAACAACCCCATGCAGGGTCAGCAGGGCTGTACCAAATATATGCTGCTCCTGCTTCCGCTGCTGACGGTATACATCTCTTATATCGTTCCGGGCGCTGTCGGCTTCTACTGGGTATGGTCTACCATCTTCGGTTTTGTACAGACATTGTTGATCAACAAGTTCTATTCCGCCTCTCATATGAACGCATTAGCAGAGGCACAGCATGTCGCTTTGCTGGAACAAAAAGAAGCGAAGGTACCGTATGATTATCAACCGATCTCCGGTCCGAATCCATCACTGAATAATAAAGTTACGAACAATAAAAAGAAAAAATAACGGATTGTGTACGGCATATCTGCTGAAACGATCCTCTCTTAAATCATAAAGAAGGTGTCATTTTGTTAAGAGAAGCTATCGCGACAGGCGCTACTGTCGAAGAAGCAAAAGAAGCAGCCTGTAAAGAACTCGGCGTAGAATCCTTCGACGATCATGTTGAGTTTGAGATACTGGAAATGTCCAGTAAAAAAGTATTTGGTTTATTCGGCGGCCGTCCCGCAAAGGTAAAGGTCACCATCAAAAAGTCCGTCATGCAGTCCACTGAGGAATACATCAAAAATATCATCACTCACATTGGGTTGAACGATATCACCGTTACCACCACAGAGAATGATAATATCATCACCATCGACATCGAGGGTGAGGACGTCGGCTTTATCATCGGCAGACGCGGCGACACACTCGACGCGCTGCAGTCGCTGGCATGTCTGGTCGCTAACCGTATCGACAGCTCTTATAAGAGAGTTGTGATCAACACCGGCGACTATCGCGAAAAGCGTGAAAAGACGCTGGAAGCGCTGGGCAGAAGACTGGCGATCAAAGCCGCCAAGACCGGCCGCAAGAGCTCATTAGAGCCGATGAATCCCTATGAGCGACGCATCATCCATACCGCTGTTCAGAAGATCAACGGCGCTACCTCGTGGAGCGAGGGCGAGAATATGAATCGTCATGTCGTCATCGGTCCCGACGGTAAGAGCAGAGAGAACAACCGCGGCAGAGGCGGCAGACGTAATAACTACGGCAGAAGAAACGGTAAGCCAAAGAAAGCCGCACCCGCACCGAATCCCGATCGTAAGCCCCTTAACGAGGGCGGCGAGGTTGGTCTGTACGGCAGAATCGATAAATAAAAATGTCACTGCGAAGCCCTTGAATACGCGCGCTATATGTGTATTCGGGTGTGGCATTATAGTGTTACATCTAACGCGGGCGGATCATCCGTCCGCGTTTTTTATACCTACATCATAAATGAGTCAATAGGATTTGATAGGATGAATCATAATACGACGATCGCCGCTATCTCGACCGCGCAGGCAAGCGCGGGGATCTCCGTCATCCGCATTTCGGGCGATGACGCGATCACGATAGCGGACAGGGTATTTCAATCAAAATCAGGAAAAACGCTGAGCGAGATGAAGGGCTATACCTGCGCTCTCGGACAGGCACATGCCGATCATGAACCGATCGACGAGTGTATCGCGACCGTGTTCAGAGCGCCGCACAGCTATACGGGAGAAGATGTGGTGGAGCTGTCGTGTCACGGCGGCGTCTATCTCACGGCGCAGGTGCTCCGAGCGGTTTTTGACGCAGGCGCTCAGGCGGCGCAGGCGGGTGAATTCACCAAGCGCGCTTTTCTGAACGGAAAGCTCGATCTGGTGGAAGCGGAATCGGTGATGGATCTGATCTCCTCCCGCTCCAAGGCTTCCGCACGAGCGGCGTTGAATGTCAAGGAGGGCGCTCTCTCCCGCCGCATCAATGAGATCAAAAATACACTGACGGATCAGGCGGCGCATCTGAACGCGTGGGCGGATTATCCGGAAGAAGATATTCCCGAGATCGAAAACAGTACCTTAAATGATATTTTGTCGATCGCGAAGATCAACCTTGAAGTAATCTTGAAAGAATATGATAACGGTAAGGTGCTCAAGGACGGGATCGATACCGTGATCGCAGGCAAACCGAATGTCGGAAAAAGCACGCTGATGAATCTGCTCGCGGGATATGATAAAAGCATTGTCACCTCAGTAGCCGGTACCACCAGAGATATCGTGGAAGAGAGCGTAAATCTGGACAATATCATCCTCAACCTGAGCGATACCGCCGGCATCCATCATACGCAGGATGAGATCGAGAGCATCGGCGTTGACAAAGCAAAAAACAAAGTGAACAGCGCGGCGCTGATCCTATGTGTCTTTGACAGCTCAAAGGAGCTTGATGATGAGGATAGGGCGATCATTCGGATGGTAAAAGACACGAACGCGATCGCAATCATCAACAAAACCGATCTGCCGTGTCAGATGGATATGGCGGAGATCAATGACGCGTTTGAGAAAATAGTCAACCTTTCCGCTAAACACGGCGAGGGCATTCGGGAGCTGATCGACGCGATCAAACAGGTATGCGAGATCGGCGACGTCAACGCGGCGGACGCGTTGATCTATAACGAAAGACAGCGTGCTTTGGTCAAACAATCAATAAATTGTATCACCGAGGCGATAGAAGCACTAAATATGGGAATGACCCTCGACGCGGTCACGGTGTTGATCGAAGAAGCCATCGGCAGCCTATGTGAGCTGACCGGCGAGCGTGTTTCGGATGAAGTGATCGACAGGGTATTCCATCATTTTTGTGTGGGTAAATAAAATGTTTCACGTGAAACAATAGCCTCCCTTTCCTAAGGGAGGTGGCTCGGACATGTGTGTCCGAGACGGAGGGTTGCTAAAAAACTCAATCTTATCCTTTGGAGGAAAATATGTCAACCTATTTTGCAGGTGAATATGACGTAGCAGTGATCGGAGCGGGTCACGCGGGTATCGAAGCGGCATTGGCGGCGGCACGATTGGGATGCCGCACGGCGGTCTTTACCATCAATATGGACGCGGTGGGCAACTGCCCCTGTAACCCTTCGATCGGCGGTACGGCTAAGGGACATCTGGTGCGCGAGATCGACGCGCTGGGCGGCGAGATGGGTCGCACGGCGGATGAATGTACCTTACAGAGCCGTATGCTGAATCGAGGGAAAGGCCCTGCCGTTCACTCACTGCGCGCACAGATCGATCGACGCAAATATTCCGCTGTGATGAAGCATAAGCTCGAACTGCAGGAGAATCTTGATCTGCGGCAGGCGGAGATCACCGATATTGCGCAGGATGAAAAGGGCAGCTGGCTCTTGACGACCAGAATGCTCGGAGTGTTTCAAACGAAAACCGTCATCATCGCGACGGGTACCTATCTCGGCGGACGGATCTATGTCGGCGAGGTCAGCTATGAAAGCGGCCCCGACGGGACATTTCCCGCGGCGTTTTTGGGAGAGAGCTTGCGAAAGCTCGGCGTCAAGACCAGACGATTCAAAACCGGTACGCCCGCGCGCGTCAAGCGCAGTTCGATCGACTTCTCTGATTTGGAAGTGCAAAAGGGTGATGAACCGACCGTGCCTTTTTCTTATGACACCCTCACTCCCCCGAAAAATAAGGTCGATTGTCATGTCAGTTGGACGAATGAAAATACAAAGAAGATCATTTTAGATAATATCCAACGCAGTCCGCTTTACGGCGGCAAGATCGAAGGCGTGGGTCCGCGCTATTGTCCGAGCTTGGAGGATAAGATCGTGCGCTTTGCGGATAAGAAGCGCCATCAGCTTTTTATCGAGCCTTGCGGTGAGGACACGGAAGAAATGTATTTGCAGGGCATGAGTTCTTCTTTGCCCGAGGAGGTGCAGATCGCGTTTTATCATACGATCCCCGGTTTGGAGAACGCGATGATCATGCGTCCCGCCTATGCGATCGAGTATGATTGTATCGATCCGACCGATATGCTGGCGACCCTGGAGTTCAAAAATTTCCCGGGATTGTTCGGCGCGGGACAATTCAACGGTTCTTCGGGTTATGAAGAAGCTGCCGCTCAGGGCTTTGTCGCGGGAGTGAATGCCGCGTTGAAGGTGCAGGGTAAAGATCCGCTGATCCTCGACCGCGCGTCCTCCTATATCGGAACACTGATCGATGATCTGGTCACCAAGGGCGCGAATGAACCGTATCGGATGATGACCAGCCGCAGTGAGTATCGATTGATCCTGCGTCAGGATAATGCTGATGAGCGATTGACGCCGATCGGCTATGAGCTGGGTTTGATCAGCGAGGAACGATATCAGCGATTCTTACGCAAGCAGGAATTGATCAAAGAAGAGAAGAAACGCGTCGCAAAGACCGTGATTTCCCCTTCCCCTGTTTTGTCCGAGATTCTTGTTTCACGTGAAACATCGGATGTAAAAACCGGTATCCGTTTGATTGAATTACTCAAACGCCCCGAGTTGAATTATGAGGTGCTCGCGCCGATCGACCCTGATCGACCCGAGCTTGACCCCGCTGTATTTGAGCAGGTCGAGATCGCCATCAAGTACGAGGGCTACATCAAAAAGCAGTTTGCCGCTGTTGAGAATATGCGGAAGCTGGAAAACAAACTTCTTCCCGATGATATCGATTATCGCGGCATCACGGGACTGCGGTTGGAAGCGCAGGAGAAGCTCAGCGCGATCCGACCGCTGAACATCGGTCAGGCGAGCAGGATCAGCGGTGTATCGCCCGCAGACGTCAATGTGCTGATGATCTACCTCGTCAAGCAGAAAGGCAGGCAAAATCATGAGTGATTTTAAAGAGATTCTTTTGCACACGCTTGCCGAGTTTGATATCGAGTTGGATGATCTGGCCATAGATAGGCTCTGTACATACAACGAGCTTTTGATAGAATGGAATGAAAAGATCAATCTGACCGCTTTGACCGCGCCCGAGGATGTGGCGCTGAAGCATTTTACGGATAGTTTAATGCTGTTACGTTATATTGATATTGAAAAAGACGCGCGCTCCCGCGTCATCGACGTCGGCACCGGCGCGGGATTTCCCGGATTGGTGTTGAAGATCGCGCGACCCGATATTCAACTGACCTTGCTGGACAGCCTGCAAAAACGATTGAACTTTTTAGATACGGTCTGCCGGGCGTTGGATATCGAGAATGTGGAGTTGATCCACAGCCGTGCCGAGGATGGTTCTCGCACCGAGTTGCGCGACAGCTTTGATATCGCGGTATCGCGCGCGGTCGCTTCGATGAATACGCTGTGCGAATATGATATGCCGTATGTCAGGGTCGGTGGACGGTTTATTGCGATGAAGGGCAAGGATGCTGATTCAGAACTTGCGGACGCACAGAACGCGATCACGGAGCTGGGCGGAAAACTGATCGCAAAGCATGATTTTATCCTTGGCAGTGCCGGCGAGCGCAGTATCATTGAGATCGAAAAGCTCAGCCCGACGCCGGAGAGATATCCGAGAAAAAGCAAGCAAATCAAAAATAAACCATTATAAAATGATGTCATCCTGTTGCGGGATGACATTTTCTTTTCTCTCTCGACAAAAGAATGTAAAAAAATCGTTCATAATCCGACAAAATATTTGACGATCATTTGATATGATAATACCTGTCAGGACAAGCTCATTGGTAATCGAGCTATGGAGGTGAGGTGAGTACGGTGCATCTGCAAATGGGCAGAGATAATAAGGTGCTGAATATCGCAACGATCCAGATTCGCCCCAACCGTACCCAACCGCGACGAAACTTTGATGAAAAAGAATTGAAAAGCTTGTCGCGTTCCATTGTAGAGAACGGGATCCTGCAGCCCTTGGTGGTGCGGCGTATCAACAACACGGAGTTTGAGTTGATCGCCGGAGAAAGACGGCTCCGTGCCGCTGTGATGGCGGGATTCAGCAAGGTGCCTTGCGTCGTACATAAATGTAACGACAAGGACAGCGCGTTATTGGCGCTGATCGAAAACCTGCAAAGATCCGATCTCAACATGTTTGAGGAGGCTCGCGGGATCGCCCGCTTGATCCGCAAATACGGATTGACGCAAGAGCAGGCGGCGATCAAGCTCGGCAAAAAGCAAAGCACCATTGCCAACAAGCTCCGTTTGCTGCGCCTCGGATTCGAGGAGCAGGAATGGATCATGACGGCTAAGCTCTCGGAACGTCACGCGCGGACACTCCTGCGTATCAATAACGAGGCGCTACGCCGTGAGGTACTCAGCCGTATCATAGCCGAAGGATTGAGCGTGACACAGTCGGAAGAGCTCGTCAATCAGGTGTTGATGAAAAAGCCGGAGCCTGAGCCGGAGCATAAGCCTGAGCGAAAGATGGCGATCAAGGATGTGCGTATCTTCGTCAACACCATCAACAAGGCGGTCGATACCATGCGCCTGTCCGGGATCAACGCGATCTCACGACGCAATGAGACCGACGACTACATTGAATACACCGTGAAGATCCCGAAAGCGGTCAGCTGAGATGCCGCATAAGAAACTCCTTTACAACATGATTTAGGTATCACGGCGAAAGCCTGATATACATTTCTTTCCCGATAGGTTATGTGCCGTGTTTCGGCGTCCTTCATCCTCGTGAAAACGATGATAATCCTGTCAGAGGATGCCGAAACGACGAATCAATGATCTATCCACTCATACCCATTTCCTTATCTGAACCCCTTGCCGACAGCCGTGCGCGAAAGCGTGCGGCTGTCGGCATTTGTTTCACGTGAAACATTCTGCAACAAAATCATGAAAAAGTCTTTCAAAACACATCGTTTTGTGATACAATAGAACGCGTATGAGAACAAAACCAATGGACGAACGGATAAAAAGCCGAAAAATGAACGGCTTGAACAGAGATCCGTTAAATGAGGAAGGTGAATGAATGACTAAGATCATCACGGTCGCGAACCAGAAAGGCGGGGTAGGGAAGACCACCTCTGCCGTTAACCTTGCCGCAGGTTTGGGTTATTACGGAAAGCGCACCCTGCTCGTCGATATTGATCCGCAGGGCAACGCAACCAGCGGCGTGGGTTTTGACAAACGAGCGATTGAGAAAAGTACCTATGATATTCTGCTGAACGAGGCGAAGGCAGAGAAAGTGATCCTGCACACAAAGTACAATAATCTGGACTTAATGCCTGCGGGTATCGACCTTGCCGCGGCGGAGTTCGAGATCATGGACGCGCCCGACAGACTGCAAAGATTAAAAAAGGCGCTGTTGCCTGTCAAGGAAAACTATGATTACATCATCATCGACTGTCCGCCGTCGCTGGGTATCATCACGACCAACGCGCTGACCGCCTGCGACAGCGTGCTGGTACCGATCCAGTGCGAGTATTACGCGCTCGAAGGTCTGTCACAGCTGATGAACTCCGTGCGCTATGTCAAGCGTAAGCTCAACGAACACATCTATATCGAGGGCGTGCTCCTGACGATGTATGACGGCAGACTGAACCTGACCCAGCAGGTCGTCAACGAGGTCAAGCAGTTCTTCCCGAAGAAGGTGTTCGGAACGGTGATCCCGCGAGGCGTTCGCCTGAGCGAGGCGCCCTCGTTCGGCAAACCCATTATGTATTATGATAAGAACTGCAGAGGAACCGAGGCTTATCTGAGCTTGGCGCAGGAATTGATCAAGAAGGAGAGAAAGAATGGCTAAGAAAATAGGCGGCCTCGGAAAAGGTCTTTCGGCGATCTTCAGCGAAAACGACACCGAGGATAACAACGAAGTCGTCACCATAAAAATATCACAGATCGAGCCGAACCGAAATCAGCCGCGCCGCAGCTTTGACGAGGACGCGCTCGAGGAATTATCACAGAGTATCAAGGAGCACGGCGTTTTACAGCCGATCTTAGTCCGTCCGCAGATCTACGGCGGCTACCAGATCGTCGCGGGTGAGCGCAGATACCGCGCCTCGCGGATGGCGGGACTGACTGAGATCCCTGCAATCATCAAGGAGCTGTCCGACAGTGAGACGATGCAGATCGCGCTGATCGAGAATCTCCAGCGCCGCGATCTGTCCGATCTTGAGGAAGCAAAGGGTTATCAGACCTTGATGGACGAGTACGGCTTCTCTCAGGAGGACGTCGCGCGTACCGTCGGAAAGTCACGCTCCGCCGTGGCGAATACGCTCCGTCTGCTCGGCTTGCCCGATGACGTCAAAGAGTTGCTTGAACAGGGCAAGATCAGCGCGGGTCACGCAAGAGCGCTGCTCGCCGTGGATCAGGACAAACAGATCAAAGAAGCCGCCGATAAGATCATCAAAGAGGGTCTGTCGGTGCGCCAGACGGAAAAGCTCGTCAAAAGCATGGGCAGCGCAAAACCGAAGAAGCCCGCTGTGCAGAAGCTCAGCCCCTACGCGGAGGTGGAACTGGCACTGTCCGACGCGCTCGGCACCAAGGTCACGGTGACGGAGAACAAGAAAAAGGGCGGCGGTACGCTGAATATCGAGTTCTACGAACCCGAGGAGTTGTTCTCGCTCACACATAAGCTGGAAAAGCTGTGGGAGTAATTATTATTGTAGGGACGAGCATGGCTCGTCCGCATAGTTGAAAAGAAACTTTCCATTTACAACTTTTGATAGTGGAAACGCCCGTTATTTTCGGACGACCGATGGTCGTCCCTACGGAAGAGTGAGTCAGGCTTCGCGTTTTACAGTGAAAAAACGGTGAGGAAAAGATCCCGCCATACAATATGATGAAAGGTATGAAAAAACATGATCGACATTAAGTTTTTAAGAGAAAACCCTGATGTAGTAAAGGAAAACATCAAAAAGAAATTTCAGGATACAAAACTCGCGCTCGTAGACGAGGTCATCGAGCTGGATAAGAAAGCCCGCGCCGCAAAGGGCGAAGCGGATGCGCTGCGTGCCAACCGCAACAAGATTTCCAAGGAAATAGGCGGCTGTTACGCGCGCGGTGAGCGCGATAAGGCGGAGGAGCTGAAAGCACAGGTCGCCGCGGACGGTGAGAAGCTCGCTGAGCTCGAGAAAAAGGAAGTCGAGCTCAATGAAAAGGTCACCGAGATCATGATGGTGATCCCGAACATCATCGATCCGAGCGTTCCGGTCGGTAAGGATGATTCCGAGAACGTGGAGATCGAGCGCTTCGGCGAGCCGGTCGTACCGGATTTTGAGATCCCGTATCACACCGAGATCATGGAGAAGCTCAGCGGTATCGACCTTGACGCGGCGCGTAAGGTCGCGGGCAACGGCTTCTATTATCTGATGGGCGATATCGCCCGTCTGCACAGCGCGGTCATCTCTTACGCGCGTGATTTTATGATCAACAAGGGCTTTACCTACTGCATCCCGCCCTACATGATCCGCAGTAATGTCGTATCGGGCGTTATGTCCTTTGCCGAGATGGACGCCATGATGTACAAGATCGAGGGAGAGGATCTCTTCCTGATCGGCACCTCCGAGCACAGCATGATCGGCAAGTTCATCGATACCATCCTGCAGGAGGATGACCTGCCCTACACCCTGACCTCCTACAGCCCCTGCTTCCGCAAGGAAAAGGGCGCTCACGGTATCGAGGAGAGAGGCGTCTATCGTATCCACCAGTTCGAGAAGCAGGAAATGATCGTTGTCTGCAAGCCCGATGAATCCAAGATGTGGTTTGATAAGCTCTGGCAGAATACAGTCGAATTCTTCCGCACGCTCGACGTACCGGTACGCACCCTCGAGTGCTGCTCCGGCGACCTCGCCGATCTCAAGGTCAAGAGTATCGACGTTGAGGCTTGGAGCCCCAGACAAAAGAAGTATTTTGAGGTCGGTTCCTGCTCGAACCTCAGTGACGCGCAGGCGCGCCGTCTGAAGATCCGCGTCAACGGCAAGGACGGCAAAAAGTACTTTGCGCATACCCTCAACAACACCTGTGTCGCACCGCCCCGTATGCTGATCGCGTTCCTCGAGAACAACCTCAACGTGGACGGCAGCGTGAACATCCCCGAGGCGCTCAGACCGTATATGGGCGGCATGGAGAAGATCGAAGCAAAGTAATATCTTGATATAATGAATCAGGTTGAGATCTCTCCACAGGCGTGACACACGTGTCACACCTATGCAATGAAGATCGATAGAAAGAGGTCTTTATGAAATTATCATTGATTAGTAAATATCGTACCCATATCATGGGCTTTGCGATACTGTGGATCATGTGGTTCCACTCACCCTGCGTATGGAAAAACGAAGCAGTTCACTTTATCCACGATATCGGTTTTTACGGCGTGGATATGTTCCTGCTGGTGTCGGGACTGGGATTGTATTTCTCGATGCGCAAGTCGAAGAGTATCGGTGAGTTTTATAAAAAACGCGCCATCCGTATCCTGCCCGCGTATCTGATCGTGACCATCTGCTGGTACGCGTTCTATAAGCCGGAGGTGAGCTTTACCGATAAGCTTCTGTCGATTTTGGGTATCAACTATTTTCGCGGCAACATCACAGGCAGACCCGAGTATTTTGACTGGTTTTTGCCGACGCTCTTTGTGCTCTACCTCTTGACGCCGCTGTATGATAAGCTGTTCCAAAAAGCAAGTGTGAAATGGAAATTCACCCTGCTGTGTATGTCGATCTCGCCGCTGTTGTGCATCATCTTTTACCATACCGGTCAGCAGGTGCTGTACGGCAGTACGGTGCGTATCGCGGTGTTCCTGGTCGGCTACTGGATCGGCTGGTTCCTCTATGAGAAAAAGACCGAGGATAAGGCGAGCTGGATGGTGCATCTGCCGCTGTTGTTCGTCGGTCTCACGCTGGTATATTGTATCCAGAAGTTTATCAAAAACCCGACCGTTTTCTGGGGTTTGAACTGCTATCCCGCGTTGTTGGTCGCGCCGTCATTGTGTGTATTATTGGGCGGGTTGTTCTACCTCGCCGACAAGTATCTGAAGATCGTCGGAAAGATCCTGCTGTTCCCGTTCTATATCTGCGGAAAGTACAGCCTGGAGATCTACCTCTTCCATCAGCGTATCATGGAGATCGCAAACGGCGACAAGGGTGCTCCGATCCGAAACTTCCTTGCGACAAAGTGGCATATCAACGCGTTCTCTCCCGGTTATTACTTTTTGATCGGGATCGTGTCGATCATTCTGGGCGCTGCGCTGCATGAGCTGATCGCGCTGGTGACAAGGTTGATCACAAAGAACGGAAAAAAGAAAAAACAGGTAGTGGCAGAAGAATCGGATCAGACAAATGCCGAAGAAACCGTGAAGGATAACATGGTTCCCGAAACAAAAGAAGCAACCGCTTAAATGAAGAACCCCGCTGTTTTCACACAGCGGGGTCGCATTATTATGAGTCGGTTTTATGACGATTGAAGCGGTCTTCGAATTCACGGGTCAGTCTTTTCCACTCAGAGGGAGAGTATTTCTTCTCGATCACCTTACGCGCCTCATCCATATTGGGCGGGCGTTTTTCGGTATTGTGGCAGTCGGTGCCGATGAAGTGCAGCAGATCATTGTCGATCATTTTCAGCGCCAGCTTGCGCGAACGCCACGAGGTGAACGCCTCGGCGTTGCATTGGAAATAGAAAGGCTGGTCAAAGAGCTGCGCGAACATATCGCGCTTTTGGATCGATTGATAGCGCTCCACATGCGCGAGCACAATGTGCAGATCATAATGGTATTGCAGGGAGATCAGCTCGTCAAAGATCCTGTCCGACCATGTGACGAAGGGCATTTCGATCAACAGCAGATCGGTGCCCTGAATGATCAGCTGCGGGATGCTCTCGCTGTGTGAGATGCCGGGATAATAGAACACCTCGGCGCCGAGGTAGATCTCGGGATGGTCGTCTGTCAGGAGGGGCAGAAGCTTGTCGACCGCATGCTGTCTGCGATGCAGGAATTGCTCGGGAGATTCTTCCGTGCCGTAAAAGTGGGAGGTGGAAACGATGGTGGTGACGCCTTGCTTACGCGAGGAACGCAGCATTTCCATCGACATCTCAGTCGATTTGCTGCCGTCGTCCATTTTCGGCAAAAAGTGGCTGTGAAGATCAAGCATGATATCCCTCCTTTTTCCATATTATAGCAGACAGGGGAGAGAGAATCAACTTGATTTTTGACGAAGGTTGTGATATGATCCGACTATAGCTTTCTGTGTTTCTGTATCAAACACAGGGGGCTTAATTTTTTAGTTAACGGTTATCAGTTAACAGTTAACAGTGAAGGGCGGGACACCCGCACCCGATTGATAGGGAGAATGTACAAAATGAGCGAGAAAGGGTAAGGATTATGAAAAAACGAACGTTTTATACGGAGTTGGCATATGTGTTCGGCATCATTTCACTGGTGTTCGGCGTGACGTTTATGGAACGTGCCGATTTCGGTATGAGCATGGTGGTGGCGCCGGCATATGTCCTGCACCGCTATATCTCTACCCTGCCCGGCATGGAATGGTTCACCTTCGGTGTGGCGGAATATACCCTTCAATTATTCTTGGTGATCGTGCTGATGATCGTGGTGCGCAAGTTCCGGATCTCATACTTCTTCTCGTTTGTCACGGCGGTGCTCTATGGCTATTTGCTCGATCTCGTGATGTGGCTGACGCCCGTGATCGCGTCGGAGAACATCGCGCTGCGGATCGTGTTCTTTGTGCTCGGCGAGTTGTTTTGCACCATCGGCGTATCGCTGGTGCTGCATACCTACATCCCGCCCGAGGCATATGAGCTGTTTGTGGCAGAAGTGTCGAGGCACTTTCACCTGTCGACCGGTAAGGTGAAATGGGTGTATGACATCACGAGCTGTCTGGTCGCGGTGGCGCTGTCATTCATCTTCTTCGGCTTCGGCGTATTTGTCGGCGTGAAGTGGGGCACGGTGCTCTGTGCGGTGATCAACGGCGTGATCATCAGCGCGCTGATCAAATGGGAGGACAAAATCTTCGATTTCAAGGACGGATTGAAATGGCGCAGGTTTTTTGAAAAATAGCAGGAAAAACGCAAAAACTATTGACAAACCAAGCGGTTTATAATATAATAATTTTTGCTTTAAGTCGAGATTACCGGACCTCGACTGCAGCATAGATGGCGGAATAGCTCAGCTGGCTAGAGCATTCGGTTCATACCCGAAGTGTCGTAGGTTCAAGTCCTATTTCCGCTACCAACGGCCCGGTGGTCAAGAGGTTAAGACACCGCCCTTTCACGGCGGTAACACGAGTTCGATTCTCGTCCGGGTCACCACACCCCCTGTCTTGTGGCAGGGGGCTTCTTACATCCAAAGCGCATCCAGCGCCGCACGCCGGTGTGGTGGAATAGGCAGACACAAGGGACTTAAAATCCCTCGGAGTAACATCCGTACCGGTTCAAGTCCGGTCACCGGCACCAAAAAAGGCAGTTTTTTAACTGTCTTTTTTTGTTGCCTAAGTTGCCTGAAACGGCTTAAAACCTAGCTTTTTTGATTATTCAAAAATTGGTAAAGTTTGGTTAAATTCCTTAAAAACAATTTCTATTGCACTACTACTGCACTACTCGCCTTTTTGCATACGAGTGAATAAAGCGCATATTCATCATTTTTGGGTATTTATTATGGTCATTTTTTGCTTTTTTTTGATCAATTTTTGCGGGCTTTGAGCAACAAAGTTGGCGCGTCATCATTGTTGCGATTACTTGATTTTGTCGTGATTATATGTAATGATCTGGGTACATCATTTTTGGAGGTGCTATAAAATGTGGAATCGCATCAAGCGTGTTCTGGATACGCTTTGTCATTACAGTGACGAAGAGATCAAGGATATACTGGAGAAGAGTTCCAACGTGGAATAACCGAGGCACTCGGATGGAAAGGTGGTGAGAGAATGCCTCGAAAGAAAAAGCGACAGGCGAACGGAAACCATACGATCTACTATGTAGAGAATAAAAAGCACTGGCAGGGTCAGATCTGTATCGGATTCAAAGAGGATGGCAGACCTAATCGTAAGTCGGTCTACGGCAAAACGCGTAAGGAAGTCGCAGACAAAATCAAACAAATCGAATATGGCATCCATACCGGTACGTTCACGGATAAGAGCGAGATCACGATCTACCATCTGGCTAAGCAGATGATCGACGAATCGTATAACCTGAACGAGATCAAGGACAGCACCTACTTTCGGCACCTCTCGACGCTGAAAGGGTTGGAGCCGATTTACAATACGCCTCTGCAAGCGGCAACGGTCATGCAGCTCAAGGACTTTATGCTCAAGCAGATTTGGTATTCACAATCGACCATCAACAAGCTGCATCAGATGCTCAAGGCGACCTTTAAGGAAGCGATGAAGAGGAAGATCATCACCGAGAATCCGATGGATGACGTCAAGAAGCCTCGATCACGAAAGAAAAAGGAGAAGGTCAGGGCGCTGACGGTGGAAGAGCAGAAGCGATTGTATGAGGTGTTGACGAAAGAGGACATCCACTACAGTGATCAGATGCTGATCTCCATGCTGACGGGCATGAGAATGGGAGAGATCAACGCTTTGCAGGTCAAGGATGTCAACTTTACCTTCAATACGATCTCCGTCAACAAGACCGTCACCCGCGGCGAAAAGGGCAGGGCGATCCTCGGTGAATCCGCTAAGACGGAGGCAGGTTCGAGAACCCTGCCGATGAGCGAGAAGGTGAGAGAGATCCTGAAAAACTGTGTTCAGGAAAAGCAATCCGGTCAGATCTTCATGAGGAAGAAAAAGCTGATTACAACCAATCAGGTCAACGCGCAATTTGCGCGGGTGCTTGAGAAATATGACATTATCGACGAAACGGTCGATGGCAGGGTAGACCTGCATTCGCTCAGACATACCTACGCGACGAGGTGCATCGAGGGTGGGATGCAGCCGAAGGTACTACAAAAGCTACTCGGTCACACGGACATCACCGTTACGATGAATACCTATTGTGACGCGTTTGAGTCATTTACCAACGCCAATCTGGAAATGGCAAACAAATATATGGACTCGATCCTCGGCACGGAACCAAAAGAGAAACAGAGTGCATAAGATAGGGCAAGCATAGCAAAAGCTGTGCTTGCCTGATTATTTGTAAAGATTATTATAAAAGGAATGGTATAAAGAACGGATAAAAGATTAAATTATGCTTGATTTTATGAATTGTATGGTGTAAAATAGTAAGCAATTAATAAATTAGTGCTATATTTATTAATTGGTATTTAAAAACTTACGTATAATTCATGAATTGTTGAATAAAATGATAATAGGAGATGAAAAAATGAGTTACGAGCCTTTATCAAAGTTATTCTATTCGGATAAAGAACACTATGAAGAGATCTATCAAAATAGATTCAACAGCGAATACACAACGCATATTGATTTTGAGATCAATGGGTTCCCGGCGTTTTTTGTGCTGGATCCAACGCTGCATCATAAAAGTATAGAGATTTACAAAGCTGATAAAAGGATTAAGCAATTAAGAGACGATCTGCCGGGCGTTGCGATCGATCAGTTTACGATGCGTAGTTTGATAGATGAAATTGTGTTGACTAATGATATTGAAGGTGTTTATAGCTCGAGGCGAGAGATCAACAGCATTTTGTCTGAACTGAAAGTGAAAAACAGAAGAAAACGTTATTTCGGATTGGTACAAAAGTATTTGATGCTTCAAAAAAATGAAACGCTTTCTTTCAAATCATCTCAGGACATTCGTGATCTTTACGATGATCTGGTTTATTCTGAGGTAAAGGAAGATAATCCGCAAAATCTACCTGACGGAGAAATCTTTCGTAAGGATTCGGTGAGCGTTGAATCTGCCGCCCAAAAAGAAATCCATCGCGGAGTGTATCCTGAGAGTAAGATCATCGAGTGTATGGAACAGGCACTTAAGGTTTTGAACGCAAACGGGATAGATGAACTGTTCAAGGTAGCTGTATTTCATTACCTGTTCGGATATATCCATCCGTTCTATGACGGCAACGGTCGTACTTCTCGCTTTATCAGCAGTTATTTGCTGTCCAAGGAGTTTGAGCCGACGATCGCTTATCGTTTGTCTTATACGATCAAGGAGAATATCAAGGAATACTATCAAGCATTCAAGACCTGTAATGATAGGCATAACAAGGGAGATTTGACGCCGTTTGTCATTATGTTCACCGATATCATTGAAGAATCGATGAAACAGCTGGAAGAGGCGCTGCAAAAGCGGTATCATTGGCTGATGTATTATCGTGAGTGTGTGCAGTATTTGCCGAATGGACTAAATGATAAGTACATGGATTTATACGATTATTTGATCCAGGCAAGTCTGTTTTCTGAAAACGGCATCAGCACACAGGAGTTGATGAGCTATTTGCACATCAGCAGGGCGACCTTGTCAAATCGGTTGTCGTCTATATCTGAGCAGGGATTGTTGATCAAAAACGCATCCGGCAATATACGGTATTATAAGCTGAATCTGGATGAAGTTGAAAAGCTGAGTTCTGCAAATACAGACGAAGAATAAAGAAAACAAGCACGGTTTATGTAGTTGTCCTTAACGGAGAATTACTGGCGGGAGGTTACCGGAAGGCATTTGCCTTCCGGTTTCTTCTTTTATTTGGCTTTATTATGCGGAAATCGGCGTGTTCTTATCAATCTCTGCTTTTGTGGTATCAGTTTTCGGGAGTCCTGCACCGGTCAGAATTTGCCACTGTTCGCCTGTTGTCATCTGATATTTGTAATAGATCATGACGGGATTTCCCTCTGTTCGTGAGTATTTGGTCGGTTTCTCATACACGTCTACTCGTTGAATGAAGGTGTGAAGCAACTCTGCTGTCAGCTTTGGCATTTCAACATACTCCTTGGCTTTTTCGATGAAATCCCTGATAGCCTGTTCCTGCTTGGAGTATTGTAGGAGATCCTGAACGAGTTCTGCCTGCTTCTGCTTAAGGTCAGCAAGTTCCTTCTCGTAACCCGAAGCCATTTCATCATATCGTTCGGGAGAGATTCTTCCGACTACACGATCCTCATATAGACAGTGGATGATGCTGTCTATTTTTTGTATACGTGCCTCTGCTGTTGCTCTTTCCTTCTCTGCGTTCTTCTCGATCTTTGAAGCCTCTACTCTACCTCTCTTGGTCGCTAACTCATAGAATTTCTCAGGCTCTGATCTGGCAAATGATGTGACCTTTCTCAGGTTTTCAAGAACGATCTGATCATCTGTACCCGAGGGCGCACGCGTCAGCGTCAAGAGTCAAGAACTTTTGTATAATTACGACGCAAGCCGACCGATCGAGCGCAAAGAGATAGAACCGGATGAATCGTGGTTTTATAATATTTGATACTGATTACGGAAAAAACAATTGATAACAGAAAACGTCCGATGCGGTCGCAGGTACTGCATCGGATGTTTTTTCTTTTGACAAACCATCGATTGATCAGAGTTACTTAGGTTTTTGACAGCTTTTTCCTCATATCTCTGAGATTTCCCGAGGTGAAACCCATCGGGCAGATGGTACACCACTGGCGCGGCGTGAACAGGACGCCGTTGAGGATAGCGAGTACAGTCGCAACCTCCATAAAGATCAATACCGCGCGCCCTAACGCAAATGCACCCTGCGGAATCACCAAAATCAGCATGACGGCAAATCCGCCCATCATCCCCGACCACAGCAACGGACGAAACCAGGGCTTCTCATACAGCTTCGGACGCGGCAAGCCAAGGTTGACGACGCTTCCGATCTTTCCGATCAGCGAACCGCGCGGACAGATGCGGGCGCAGTGCATTTTTCCTCTGCCGGACAGCGCAATAAGCACCGGAGAGAACATACAAACAAAACCGAACAGCCCAAACGGAGAATAAAAATTAGCTGCCGTCATCCATACGATCGTGATGATCCATGACCAATCCTGTATCGTCGGTATCCACCTTTTACCGTCTACGGTAATTCCCTTATGTTTTTTCATATATGATCTCCTTATTGTAGTTATCTGTTTTCCCTGTCAAAGCTGCACAGATCCTTGATGACCTCGCCGGCGATGATCAGCCCGACCACAGACGGTACAAAGGCGACCGAGCCGGGAATATCTCTGCGCTGGGTACACTTTCTGGCGGTGCCGGGCGGACAGATACAGTGGAGTCTGCAGCTGATGGACATATCCTCCAGCGGTCGGATCGGCTTTTCTTTGGAATAGACCACCTTCAGCCTCTTGATCCCGCGTCGGCGGCATTCGTACCGCATGACTCTCGCCAGCGGACATACCGAAGTATCGAACAAGTCCGCGACCTCAAACAGAGTAGGCTCTACCTTGTTGCCGGCTCCCATCGAGCTGATGATCGGCGTTCCCGCCTCCTGTGCGTTCTGTACCAGCTCGAGCTTACCCTTGACGGTGTCGATCGCGTCAACGATATAGTCGTACTGCGTAAAGTCAAATTCATCCTTTGTGTCCGGCATATAGAAGGTTTTATAAATGCGCACCTGACAGTCGGGGTTAACATCGAGAATCCGTGCCCTGGCAACGTCGACCTTATACTGTCCGACGGTACTTCGGGTCGCGAATATCTGGCGGTTGATATTCGTCAGGCAGATTCTGTCATCATCGATCAGATCGAGTGCACCGATACCTGAACGTACGAGCGCTTCTGCAGTGTATCCTCCGACTCCGCCGACGCCAAAGATGGCTACACGGGATGACGAGAGCTTTTTCATTGCTTCTTCTCCGAAAACGAGTTGGATTCTTGAAAACTGATTCAACATAACGATACCTGTTACAAAAATGTTTTTTGGATTCTGCCCACAGCGTCTTTCAACACGCTGTGCGGACACGCAAAGTTTAGGCGCATATAGCCGCTGCCTGCTTTACCGAAGGTCACTCCCTTATGCAGACGAACGCCTGCATCCAGCAGAAAACGATTATACAGCATGTTGTCTGATAATCCGAGTCCTCGACAATCGAGCCACGCAAGATAGGTACCCTCCGGCTTCAATACACTGATCGGGCTGTCCTGAGGAAACGCCTCGGCTAGTATCGTACGGCTTTCATCAAGATAACAGAGCAACTCGTCAAGCCACGCTTCACCTTCAGTATATACCGCTTTTGTTGCCGCAATACCAAATGCGTTGACTCCATACTGACAGTTTGCGAGCATTTCTCTTTGCACCGATTTACGAATATGCTCATTCGGGATAATCATGTTGGAAACCTGAACAGACGCAAGATTAAAGGTTTTTGTCGGCGCTGAGCAGGTCACGGTGACGGCAGCGGCTTTATCCGATAAGGAAGCGATCGGAACATGCCGACAAGGTCGACAAACCAGATCAGCGTGTATCTCGTCCGATATGATATACACATGATGGCGCAGACAGATTTCACAGAGGTGTTTCAGTTCCTTTTTCGTCCACACTCTTCCGACGGGATTGTGCGGGGAGCAGAACAATATAGCCTTGACATTGTTTTCCTTTATTTTGCTCTCAAAATCTTCATAGTCGATTTCATAGTATCCTTCTGTTTGTTTCAATTCAGAGATAATCAATCGACGACGGTTATTCTTTATGACCTTAGCAAAAGGATAGTAGACCGGCTCAAAAATCAGTACGGAATCACCCTCTTTTGTCAGCGCCCTGATAGAACAGGCTGCCGAGTACATCACCGCCGGAGAGGGCAATATCCACTCGATCTGTATCTCACAGGAAAAGCGCCGGCTGTACCATGTGCGCACCGATTCGATATATTCATCATCCACATTCTGATAGCCGTAGATGCCGTGTCTCGCGACCTGATTGAACGCGTTTTCAACACACGGAGCGGTCTTAAAATCCATATCCGCCACCCACATCGGAATAAAGTCGCTCAGCCCGTTGATTGACTGATACTTTACATCGCCGGGGATACGGCGGTCATTTAGGATATCAAAATCATATTTCGGCATGATCGTCCTCCCTTTTGTTTTGCGTGACTATAGTTGAGCAGAATTCTTCGATCCACGGTCTGGCACTGCGGACTTTTTGAACCCCTCTCAAATCTACATCTAAAGCAATAAGCTGTTCTTTGTAATCAGCCATAAACACGTTCTCTCCGTCGGGAGACGCAAGTATAGATCGCCCGCAAAAAATCAGATCGTCTTCTTTTCCGACGCGGTTGCACATAGCGATATAGACCAGATTCTGGTATGCCTGTACTCTTGCTTCCCATTCAAATAGTTCTTGATTTTCCGTTGTCAGATTCGCCGTTGGGATAATGATTAACTGAGCTCCCTGAGCGGCGCACATCCTGACACTCTCGGGAATATGCCGATCAAAACAGATGACAATACCGATTTTTCCAAAGGGTGTGTCATATACCTTGAAACCATCGTCGGAAGGCATGTAATAATCTTTTTCATAGAAGTGCTCCGCCTGATAGATATGTACCATCTTGGAAATTCCTACGATCTCTCCCTTGTCGTTTATCATCAGCGATACATCATATTTCTTTGAGTCGAGGGATAAATAGACATTCGGCGATGCCCACAACCGAAGTTCCTTACATGCTTGCCGAAGTTTGTTGATTTCCTCGGATTGCAAAGTCAGAAGGTATTCGTCAGCGTTGCCGTTCCGATATTTCGGAAAGAAGGGTGAAAGCTGCAATTCGGGAAAGATGATCATATCTGCTCCGCTTTTTGCAGCCATCCTCATATCATCAACAGATTTTCCGGATTCTCAGACAGCGAACGGCTCATGCTGCCTTGTGCCATTGCAAGTCTCATAATCATAATCCTGTCGGCAGGATCAAAACGCCGGTTCTGTCGTTGGAGATCGTTGCGCTGAGTTTTTTGCTGTCAAAATAATCAAGCAGATAGGCGCTGTAGCGGTCATCAAACGGTTGCCCGTCCGAAGAAAGATACTGCGATGTGCAGTGATCGTGCAGATGCAGCGTCACACTGAAGTACTCACGGCTTTCATCCCTCAGATCAATGTATTCTTGTATCGACAGTGCTTTCATAACCTCATCTCTTTTCCACCTCGGCGATGACCTCAATCTCCGCGAGCGCGCCCTTTGGCAGGTTCGATACCTCTACACAACTGCGTGAGGGTTTTGAGGTGAAATGCTTGCCGTAGACCTCGTTGAATACGCCGAAGTCCCTGATATCCTTCAAATAGCAGGTCGTTTTGATCACGCTGTCAAGGCTGCTGCCCACCTCAGTTAATATCGCCGACAGATTCTTGATGATTTGCTCGGTCTGACCTTTTATCGTATCGGTTTCTATCCTGCCTGTTGCAGGATCAATGGGTATTTGACCGGAGGTGTAGATCAGACCGCCGAAGACAACAGCCTGAGAGTAAGGACCGATTGCAGCAGGAGCGTTTTTTGTTTCGATTATTTTCATTTCAAATTCCTTTCATTTTTTC
>JAHKVW010000060.1 GCA_020624805.1 bacterium
GACAATTTATGGGTTAGGAAGCGGATTCCTGTTCCTCTTCGCCAAATTCGTGCTTGAGAGGGAACGCGAAGCCGTTGCGGATAATTTGCGCGTCGGCGCCGCTCTCCACCACGCCACGGGTGATGATGGTCTTCTCGATCGTGGTATCGGAGGGCGTTTCAAACATCAGATCCATCAACAGACCTTCGATGATGCCGCGCAGTCCGCGCGCGCCGGTGTTCTGATCCTTCGCCTTCTTCGCGATCGCGTACAGCGCCTCTTTCTCAAAGAGCAGCTCGACGTTATCGAGCTTGAAGAGGTGCTTGTACTGCGCGATGACGGAGTTCTTCGGCTCGGTCAGCACACGCACCATGTCGTCCTCGGAAAGATCGGAGAGCGCCGCGATGACAGGCAGTCTGCCGATCAGCTCGGGGATGATGCCGAACTTGATCAGATCGTGACCGGTCACGTGCTTCATCCACTCGTTCTCGAGTTCTTCGTTGGTATCGACGACGTCCGCCTCAAAGCCGAGTACGGAAGAGCCCATGCGCTTTTTGACAACCTTTTCCAGTCCGTCAAACGCGCCCGCGCAGATGAAGAGGATGTTCTTGGTATCGATCTGCAAGAACTCCTGCTGGGGGTGCTTTCTGCCGCCCTGAGGAGGAACGTTCGCGACCGTACCCTCGACGATCTTCAAAAGCGCCTGCTGAACGCCCTCGCCGCTGACGTCACGGGTGATGGAGGGGTTCTCGGACTTGCGGGCGATCTTGTCGATCTCATCGATATAAATGATGCCGCGCTGTGCCTTTTCGATATCGAAATCAGCCGCCTGGATCAGCTTTAAGAGGATGTTTTCCACGTCCTCGCCGACGTAACCCGCCTCAGTGAGCGTGGTCGCGTCCGCGATCGCAAAGGGCACATCGAGCGCCTTGGCGAGCGTCTGCGCGAGCAGGGTCTTACCCACACCGGTGGGGCCGAGCATCAGCACATTGGACTTGGAGAACTCCACATTATCGTCATGATTGAATACGCGCTTGTAGTGGTTGTACACCGCTACGGACAGCGTCTTTTTAGCGACTTCCTGACCGATGACATATTCATCGAGGATCTTTTTGATCTCGGCGGGCTTTAAGAGCTTATCCTTGGATTCGGCGGTTTCCTTCGCCATCTCGACCGGCTCGGGCTCGCCGTCCTCTAAGATCGACATGCACAGATCAATGCAGCGATCACAGATATACACGCCGTTGCCGGCGATCAGACGCCCTACCATCTCCTGCGGTTTGCCGCAGAAGGAGCAATATACGTTGTCGTCTTTTCTTTTTCCTGCCATACGAATCTCCTTATTTGATATCCTGTCAACCGCAATCATTCAGACAGAATCTGACATACGTCATTTTCCGCCGAAGCAGTGAAATCGGTTGAGATTGCCACGGCACATGAATGTGCCTCGCAATGACAATTTTTGGGGGGATATCAATCAGCGGTGTTCAATTACCTTGTCGATCAGGCCGTATTCCAATGCCTGCTGAGCGGTCATGAAGTTGTCGCGCTCGGTATCCTGCTTGATGGTCTCGAGCGGCTGGCCGGTGTTGGCGGCAAGGATCTCGTTGAGCTTCTGCTTGGTGTGCAGGATATGCTGGGTATGGATCTCGATATCGGTCGCCTGACCCTGAGCACCGCCGGAGGGCTGGTGGATCATGATGTCGGCGTTGGGCAGCGCGTAACGCTTGCCCTTGGTGCCGGCTGCCAGCAGGAACGCGCCCATGGAAGCCGCCATGCCCATGCAGATGGTGGAAACGTCACACTTGATGTACTGCATGGTGTCATAGATCGCCATGCCGTCGGTGACGGAACCGCCGGGGGAATTGATATAGAGGGAGATATCCTTGTTGGGATCCTGACCCTCGAGGTAAAGAAGCTGGGCAACGACCAGGCTGGCGGTCGTCGCGTTGACCTCTTCATTGAGCATGATGATTCTGTCATTCAACAGTCGGGAGAAGATGTCATAGGAACGTTCTCCGCGATTGGTTTGTTCTACTACATAAGGTACTAAAGCCATAAATGATCTTCCTTTCGCAGTATTATAGTATGGTACATATCCATGATAATATGTATCGGTATTCTTTTCGGGAGGAGCACAGTGGCGCTTAGCCAATCGCTGACAAAGATGTCAGCTCTTGGAGCGCTGTTGCATGGGAGTTGTATACCAAATCAAAGATTTGGA
>JAHKVW010000061.1 GCA_020624805.1 bacterium
ACACAAGTATCTTTACGGCACGATGGGAATAGGACTGCTGCTGATCGGAAATGATAATCGTATCGCCCAGCTGATCGCCGGAGGCACAGGGAGTATGTCCGCACAGCCGGAGATGCCGGATTTTTTCCCCGATCGACTGGAAGCGGGCACACAGAACATCGCGGGTATCCTCGGGCTGAAAGCCGGTGTGGATTTTGTCATGTCACACGGGATCGAGAGGATCTATCAAAAGGAAAGCAGGTTGATAGATGGGCTGTATCATTCTTTGAAACAACAGAAAAAACTTCGTTTTATCGGCAGAGAGGATGACCGAGAGGGCGTATTCGCGCCGGTACTGACGTTTACCGTCGACGGCACGGACAGTGAAACCGTCGCGGTTAAACTCTCCGAGCGATTCAATATCGCCGTCAGAGGGGGATTACACTGCGCTCCGTTGGCTCACCAAGCGCTCCATACACTCGACAGCGGCGTTGTCCGCGTCTCGCCGTCAGTATTCACTTCCGCTGATGAAACGGCATATTTACAGAGGGTATTAAGCAGAGCATAAAATCAATGTGAAATCTTTCTGAAAAATACCCTTTTCGCCTTGCATTCATAATAGACGTATGTTAGAATGATTATATATTTGGTTAATATGAGTTAGTATGGCAAAAAAAAAGATTATCAGGAATGTGAAAGCTTTCGGAAGGACGAATATATGGAAATAATTATTCAAAATTTAGGATCGGTCTTCAAAACCTTCGGTGTTAAGGATGCTGTTGATGTCACCGTTATTGCTCTGCTAATATTTTATTTGTTGCGATTATTCCGCAACAGTCGTGCCGGTCAGCTGGTCAAGGGCTTCTTGATCCTGCTGGTCGTGTATGGTGTTGCGATAGTTGCCAGACTCAATATGTTGACTTATATCCTCAACTCGGTCTTCACCTATTGGGCGATCATCTTTATTGTCGTATTCCAGCCCGAACTGCGATTGGGTCTGGAGCGGCTGGGTCGTTCCAACAAAAGGCTGCGCAGCTTTGTATCCTCAACGGTACAGAATCCCGAGGATAAGATCTATAAGGCGCTCTCCGATACAGCGGATACCTGTGCGGTTTTCTCCAAATCCAAAACCGGCGCGCTGATCGTATTCGAGCGGGAAACTCCTTTAGGTGAAATTGCGGACACGGGTACGCTCCTCAACAGTGACGTATCTCCCGCGCTGTTGGGCAACATTTTCTTTAACAAGGCGCCCTTACATGACGGAGCCATCATTATCCGTGAAGGAAAGATCCTGGCCGCGGGATGTATTCTTCCCCTGTCCGACAACCTGAACATCAGTCAGGAGCTGGGCACCCGTCATCGTGCCGCGATCGGTATCACCGAATCAAGCGACGCGGTCGTCGTTGTCGTATCTGAAGAGACCGGCAGTATCTCTGTGGCTCTCAACGGCATATTGACGCGTGATTTTAAACGTGACGATCTGTATAACAGGCTCGTCGAATTGATTATTACGGGAGATAACAACAACGCTTCCGGTATGTTTGCCGCTCTTTTCAACAAGCGAAAGGAGGAGAAGAATGAAAAAGAATAAAAAAGGGTTCTTTTCAAGACTCTTTTCTTCCAACATTTTCCTGCTGATCATCTCCTTTATCCTTTCATTTGTGTCATGGATAGTTGTATCGACCACTTCCAATACAGATATAAAATCTGTTACCATTGATAATATTCCTGTTACTATCAACATTCCCGACAAAGAATACAAATATTTCTTGAATAAGTATTCCGATATTTCGATTGATAATGATGAAAAGCCTATGGTATCTGCCAGTGTTAAGGGTAGTGCGCTTTTCATCAGCAATCTATCTTCCGATGACATCAATATTATCGGTAATCTCAACATTCCCCAAAACGCAACGTTGTCTCCGCAGGAATACAAGGCAATTTTGTCTTGCCAACAGTCTGCGATAGCGAGCTACGAGGTTAATTCTATTACTCCTTCAACCTTATCGGTATATGTCGATCGAGAGACGAAAGATAAATCATTTGATATCGTTAACTCTTGTACCTTTAAAAACACCGATAACACTAAATATGCCAACATCACGCTTTCTCAGTCTTCGATCAATATCAGAGGACCTGAGACCTTGGTCAATGAGATCGCGACCGTTGAAGTGCATGGCGAAATCTTGAAAGAAGGATCCGTCCAAAAGGATTTCATATACAAAGATAAGGATGGTGAACTGCTCGATGATGCCTATTTCACACCTTCTGTCGATGCAGTTGAAGTTACTACCAAGCTTTTACCGATCGCCACCGTTAACCTGAAGGTCGAATACAAAAACAAGCCGAGCGACGTTAAGACGCAGGCGAATATATCACCCTCGGCTGTCAGAATAGCCGGTGAACAGTCAGAGCTGGATAAATACAAAAACGGCTTGACGATCACGACGCTGGATTACGCCGATCTGAAGAACGAATCCTTCCAGGAGGAGTTCACCATTACGCCTCCGGAAAATTGCAAGATCATCGCTGATGAAGACGAAAAGACCGCGCCCACCAAGGCTTCGGTATCGCTGGATCTGAGCCCGTACTCAGACGGTTCTGTTTCCAAGAAGATCACCTATGAATCCGACGACTACACCTATGCCTTTACGCCGGGTGAGATCAAGATACAGCTTTACGGCGATGAAAGCGAGATCAAGGATATCACTTCGGATGACATCAAGATGACTGTTGAGATTCCGGATGACTTCAAGGAAAAGCTCAAAGAATTACAACCCCGTCAAAGCGTGTCCAGACAGGGCATCAAGCTTCAATTGTCGCTGAACAGTGATTATACCGAAACCTGGATCTACGGATCATATACGGCTGATCAGGTCACAGTCACAAAGAAATAAACATCAAACGCACTGTCACACGGCAGTGCGTTATTGTTTGTCTTGAAGTCGATAAAAAACTCCCTTCACAACGGAAGGGAGTAGTTCACGATTTACAGTATTCGATTAGAAACGCGCGGGAGTCATATATTTATATTTGTTGATCTTGAGCACACCCTGTGACGAATCCGATACATCCTTATGATAATGCACGCTTTGCACCAGTCCGACAGCGATCAGAACGGATAGCAGGGAGGTACCGCCGGAGGAGAAGAACGGAAGCGTGATACCGACTACCGGGAGCAGTCCGAGCACCATACCGATGTTGATGATCGACTGCACGCTGATCATCGCGAACACACCGACACAGATCATCCTGCCCAGATAATCGCGCGCCGACATCGCGTTCATCGCAACCTTGACGCAGATCAGAAGAAGGATAAACACCAGCAGTACGCATCCGATAAAGCCGAGTTCCTCACCGGCTACGGTAAAGATAAAGTCGTTTTCCTGTTCGGGAACGATACCCGAGGCGACCCTGCCGCCGTTGCCGAGCCCCGTGCCGCTCAGTCCGCCCGAGGCGACGCTGACCTTGCCCTGATACTGTTGCCAGCCATAGTTCTTCATCGCGTTGCCGTCGATGTCGAAGATCGCGGTAAAGCGGTTCTTTTGCTCCTCATTGAGGAAATAGCTCCACAATATCGGGATGCCCGCCGCGAGCAGTACGATCATGATCAGGAAGTATCGGAGCTGTACGCCGCCGATAAACGCCATGATAATGAACATGAACAGGAAGATCAGCACCGTACCGTCGTCGCCCTGCATATGGATCAGCACCACCGGCACCGCCATATGGATCACCAGCGAGATAACGCCGAGAAGATGATGTAGCATATCGTTTTCTTTGAGCAGCTGCATATGTCGGGAGAAGGTAACGATGAAGAACACCTTCACCAGCTCCGACGGCTGGAACGAGATTCCGCCCGGCAACATGATCCACGCGGTATCATCCGTACCGGTGACGTTCCGTCCGAACACGAACACCATCAGCAGCAATCCGAGCGAGATGATCATCAGCACGATCCAGTGCTTCGATATCCGCTCATAGTCAATGAGTGTGACAACGACCGCCGCGATATATCCCAATATCAGCGCCAATACCTGCGGCGTCATATAGCTGTAATCCGAGGCTCTCTGCATGGAGTTGATCAACAGCAGACTGTACGCGCTTGCGGCGATCGTCAGCAGCCACAGGATCACATCTGATTTTGTGAAAAATTGAGTCAATCCTTTTATCGCTTTTTGCATAGAGTACCTTTCAATAGTATTTTCGATCGAGAAAAGGACGCGCGCGTCCAATCTCAACCGATCTAAATAATCGTCATTGCGAAGCCCTCAGAGGGTCCCCGAAAAGCCCCGCTTTTTGGGGAGAGGAGGAGCCGCCACATGAGGTCAAGGCATACCAACCGGATATGCCTACCGAATACGGCGTGTGACGACGAGTGGTAATCTCAACCGAAAAGGCTCCCTTTCCTAAGGGAGCTGTCACGAAGTGACTGAGGGTTGATATAAATTGCTCGACCGAAGAAAGAAACGATATTTCGATTTCTGTTTTCTCCTATCATTATAGTGAATGATACACTTGAATTCAAGATAAATATTTGTAATAATTTCGTTAATTTTATCCTATGGCATTATTCCGAGGCGATCATATGATAAAATATTCAATTGATAATAACAATCAGAGGTAGATTTCATGAGAGTGACAA
>JAHKVW010000062.1 GCA_020624805.1 bacterium
CAAGAGACATCCTTATGGGTGTCCTCTTATATTTCCGAAACGCAGTGACGGCAGGGGGACTCGAAGGCGAGTGTGCCAAGCCGTAAGCTATGCGCACAGCGCAGGTAAAAACAGTGTTAACGCCTCCCTTTGGTAAAGGGAGGTGGGCTCGCTTGCGAGCTCGGAGGGATTGCATCAATTGCTCGACCGAAGGGAGTTAATCTGTATTATCTGTTGTAATAACATCAAGGTAGATTAATTAAGATACTCGCTTCGCTCAAACAGATTAATACAATCCCTCAGTCCCCGTCCGGGGACAGCCTCCTCGCCGGAAGCGGCTCCCCCTCTGTCGCTGCGCGACGTCTCCCCAACGGGGAGCAACTTTCCCAAAGGGGGCCTTTAGAGGTGACAGCGTGTCGTACGCGACCACTTTACCAAAGGGAGCCCATTATGATGACAACGTGTCGTACGCGACTCCTTTACCAAAGGAGCCTAAATACTGCTTCTTAACACGATGAAGAAAGAGGATAAACCAATGCAGAATTATACTATCTTATACAATCCGCTGAGTGATAACGGACAGGGCGAGGCACACGCCAAGGTTCTCACCGGGCTGCTCGAGGGAAACGACCTGCGCTTTGTCGACGTCACAAAAAACACCGATGTCAAAACGATCATCGATTCACTTCAAGCGGATGATAAGCTCGTCATCTCCGGCGGCGACGGTACGCTGAATCGTTTTCTCAATGATACCGACGGGTTGGAGATCAAAAATGAGGTTTACTTTTTCTCGGCGGGCACCGGTAATGATTTTCTGTCGAGCGTCGGGGTTGAAAAAGGAAATCTGGTACCGATCAACCAATTCTTCGGCAAGCTGCCGACCGTCACCGTCAACGGCAAGGACTACAAGTTCATCAACGGCGTTGGCTACGGCATCGACGGCTACTGCTGTGAGGTCGGCGACGAGATGCGAGAGAAGTCCGATAAGCCCATCAATTACACGAGTATCGCGATCAAAGGACTGCTGTTCCATTTCAAGCCTGTGAACGCGACCGTGACCGTGGACGGCAAGACGGAAAAGTTCAGTAATGTATGGCTCGCGCCTACCATGTTCGGCAGATTCTACGGCGGCGGCATGATCCCGACTCCCGATCAGAACCGCGAGGACGGCACCGTGTCCACGATGGTCTATCACAACTGCGGCAAAATCAAGGCGCTGACGGTGTTCCCGAACATCTTCAAGGGCGAGCATGTCAAGGAAGAAAAGATCGTCAGGATCTTTAAGGGTCACAGCGTAACGGTCGAATTTGACCGCCCCACCGCGCTGCAGATCGACGGCGAGACCATCAAAAACGTCACCTCTTATTCCGTGAATATTTGATCAAAACGACAAAGCTCCGAGTGATCAGCAATAACATTAAGTTGAGAAGGCTCCCTTTGGGAAAGGGAGCTGTCCCCGAACGGGGACTGAGGGATTGTATCAATTGATCGAGCATCAGCGAGATACAATTTCTTAACTTAATGACATTGCGAATGATCGGGGCTTTTCCTATTGATTTCAACGGCAAAAACAGTTATACTGGGAGCGGTGATCAAGATGAAAGCTACTGTATTGCAAGAACTGCTGGATCAACTGAATAGGGGAGAGAGCCCCGATCTGATCCTCTCTGCGGACGGTCAGACCTATATCCGCAAATTCGCCGAGGCTGACCGACTGATCCTCTTGGGCTGCGGTCATGTGTCGATCGACGTTTATCGTTTGGCTAAGACCATCGGCTTTGACGTTGTCGCGGTAGATGACAGACCCATGTTCGCGAACTTCGAGCGATTTCCCGACGCGCAGGTCATCTGTGACGAGTTCATTTCCGCGATCGAGAAGCTCCGGATCACACGCAGGGATTATGTGTGCGTGCTCACCCGCGGACATCTGTGGGACGCGCAGTGCATCCGCGCGATCCTGTCCGGAGAAATACCCTATTATCTGGGGCTGATCAGCTCCAAAAAGCGTGCCGCCGGACTGCGGGAGATCCTGATCGAAGAGGGCTTCCGCAAAGAGGATATCGACGCGATCCACGCGCCCATCGGGCTCAAGATCGGCGCGATGACCACCGCCGAGATCGCGGTATCGATATGCGCGGAGCTGATACAGGAGCGGCATAAGCGGTATGTCAAGCCGCGTGAGAACGAGCTGACGCAGACGAATGTCGACTATAATCTTCTGCACTATCTCGCTACCGCGGATGAACCGCGTGCACTGGTGACGGTGCTTTCCTCCACCGGCTCCACACCTGTTAAAAGCGGCAGTATGATGGCTGTCAACGCACTCGGTCACGTCGCGGGCACTGTCGGCGGCGGCTGCGGTGAAGCGGCGGCGATCAACAAAGCGCGACGCATCATCGGCAGGGACGATCAAGCCGTATTGCACATCGATATGAGCAACGAGGTCGCGGCGGACAATGACATGGTCTGCGGTGGCACGATGACCGTATTGATCGAAAATATTACCTAACTTGCTTTAAAGCGATAAATATGTTATACTATCATCTGTTGCGATATCGAACCCTCGGTATCGCCGTAATTTCGGTTCATCCGTGTGAGAACCGCACGAGGAGCAGATTATGAAAATCATCAATCTTTTGAATAACGACCGCTGTACGCTATCCTTCGAGGTGTTCCCGCCGAAGGTATCTTCTTCCTTTGACGAGGTCAAGCCCGCTATCGAGAAGATCGCGCAGCTCAAGCCGTCCTTTATGAGCGTGACCTACGGCGCGGGCGGCGGTACCAGCCGCTTCACCCTCGATATCGCCGAGGATATCCGCAACCGTTACGGTGTTCCGACGATGGCGCATCTGACCTGCGTTTCCTCCACCAGAGAGACCGTCCTCGAGAAGATCAACGAGCTCAAAAAGGCGGGCATCCAGAACGTCATGGCGCTCAGAGGCGCCCTGACCCCCGAGATGAAGCTCAGCGACGCGAAGCACTGGGACTACTCCCATGCGGTCGATCTGATCCGTGAGCTCAAAAACAGCGGCGCGGATTTCTGCATCGGCTGCGCGTGCTATCCCGAGGTACATCCCGAGAGCCAACACCAGATCGACGACATTTTTTATCTCAAAGAGAAGGTCGACGCGGGCTGTGATTTTATGACCACGCAGATGTTTTTTGACAACAATCTGCTGTATAACTTCCTCTACAAGATCCGTGAGGCGGGCATCACCGTGCCGGTCGTGCCGGGCATCATGCCGATCACCAGAGCCATTCAGCTCAAGCGCGCAATCGAGCTCTCCGGCTCCTTCATCCCACAGCGCTTCAAGGCGATGGTCGACCGCTTCGGCGGTGATGACCGCGCGATGGCGCAGGCGGGTATCGCGTACGCGACCGACCAGATCATCGATCTGTACGCCAACGGCGTCAAGCATGTCCACCTCTACACCATGAACAAGCCTGAGATTGCACGCGCCGTAATGAACAATCTCAGCAGTATCATCGGCAAATGATCCGTACCCTGACCATCGACCCACCCGCGTGGGATAAGCGCGAGATCATGCGCTATGCCCGGATCAGGGGCGCCGATAACAGCTATGACGCTCTGATCGACGAGTGCATCAGAGAGGCGGAGCCGCTGTTGACCTATCGGGTGTGCTGTACGACCCTGGCGGTCGATCCCGACGGCGGGATCACGATCGGCAATGAGCATATCGTATCGCAGACGGTCGGCAAGGCGATTTGCGGATCCGAAGCCGTCATCTTGTTCGCGGCGACGGTCGGAGCTCCCTTTGACCGCTTGATCGCGCGGTACAGCCGTGTGGAGCCGTCCAAGGCGCTGATATTCCAAGCCATCGGCGCGGAGCGTGTAGAAAGCCTGTGTGACGCGTTTTGCGCACAGATGAGTACGGAACTGAGTAAAATGGGAAAACGCCTTACGCGGCGCGTCAGCCCCGGTTACGGCGATATCCCGCTGAGCTTGCAGAAAGAGATCTTCGCGGTGCTGGATTGTCCGCGCAAGATCGGCTTGACGCTCGACCAAAGTCTGCTGATGTCGCCGAGCAAGTCCGTCACCGCCATCGCGGGTATCACGGATGACTGCGAGGAGCATCAAGATCACTGCGCGGATTGTGATATAACCGACTGCGCTTATCGCAGATAAATCTTCATAATAATAATTATAAATATAGATAAAGCCTTCCTCTCGGGGGACGCGCGCGTCTTTTTCTACGTCACTGTAACGTAGCACGAATCAAATAGCCTTCCCCTCGGGGGGAAGGTGGGCAATTTGCCCTAAAGCAAATTGGTCGGATGAGGGGCTTGCTTATCCATAAGATTATCTTAACAAAGAGCATGAGGCTCTTCCTCAATTCTCGGTTGACGTACATCCTCACCGAGTCCGACATCTATAGAAGAGGTGGTCCCCTCATCCGTCACCTTCGGTGACACCTTCCCCCCGAGGGGAAGGCTATTTTAATCGCAGATCCTATCCGTTAGACAGAGAAAAGGGCACACGTGCTCACTATTCTTCATTCATTAATATATCTAAACATCAGAGGCACTTATGAACTTCAAAGAATTCTTACAACAGAACATCGTGATCCTCGACGGCGGCATGGGTACGCTTTTGCAGGAACGCGGCTTACAGCCGGGTGAACAGCCGGAGCGGTGGAATATCAGCCACCCCGAGGACATCACCGCCATCCACAAAGCATATTTTGACAACGGCTCCAACGTGGTCAATACCAACACCTTCGGCGCGAATCTCCTGCATTATGACGAAGCGGAGTTGACCGCTGTCATAGGAGCGGCATTTGCCAACGCACAAAAAGCGCGTGAGATGAGCACTGCGCCGCAGGAAAAGTTCATCGCGCTGGATATCGGACCCACCGGCAGACTCTTAAAGCCGCTGGGCGATCTCGACTTTGAAGAGGCGGTCACGGTCTTTGCCAAAACCGCTCAGATCGGCGCCCAGTGCGGCGTCGACCTCGTGATGATCGAGACCATGAACGACAGCTACGAGACCAAGGCGGCGCTGTTGGCGGTCAAAGAGACCTGCGATCTGCCTGTACTCGTGTCCAACGCCTACACCGATAAGGGCAAGCTCATGACAGGCGCGTCACCCGCGGCGATGACCGCAATGCTCGAGAGCATGGGCGCTGACGCGATCGGCGTGAACTGCTCCTTCGGCCCCGACAAGCTCCAACCCATCGTGGAAGAGTACCTGCGCTGTGCCTCGATCCCCGTGATCCTCAAGGCGAATGCCGGTATGCCGACGAATGTGGGCGGCAAGACCTTGTATAACATTCTGCCGCCGTCCTTTGCGGACATCACCGCACGCATGGTGCAAAAGGGCGTGCGCGTCGCGGGCGGCTGCTGCGGTACAACGCCTGAGTATATCAAAGAACTCTGTGACAGCATACAGAATTCAGTAAATTATACAATCCCTCAGTCACCGTCCGGTGACAGCCTCCTCGCCGGAAGCGGCTCCCCCTCTGTCGCTGCGCGACGTCTCCCCAACGGGGAGCACCTTTCCCAAAGGGAGCCAAATCGGTTTGAGATTAAGAAGAAAAACACCACCGTGATCTCATCCTACACCGACGCGGTCACATTTGCGGACGATCCTGTGCTGATCGGCGAGCGCATCAATCCCACCGGCAAAAAGCGCTTGAAAGAAGCACTGCGAAACAATGAGCTCGATTATATCCTCAGCGAGGGTCTCAAACAGCAGAGCGCGGGCGCACAGGTGCTCGACGTCAACGTCGGACTGCCGGAGATCGACGAGCCCGCTATGCTGAGCAAGGTCGTCTATGAGCTGCAAGCCATCATCGATCTGCCGCTCCAGATCGACACCTCCGATCCTGTCGCGATGGAACAGGCACTCCGCGTATATAACGGTAAGCCGCTGATCAACTCCGTCAACGGCAAGCAGGAGAGCATGGACGCGATCTTTCCGCTGATGAAGAAGTACGGCGGTACGGCGATCGCGCTGACGCTGGACGAAAACGGCATCCCCGACACGGTAGAGGGCAGGGTAGCGATCGCGAAGAGGATCATCGACACCGCCGCGTCCTACGGCATCGACAAGAAGGATCTGATCTTCGACACCCTCGCGATGGCGGTCAGCGCCGATAACAACGCCGCCAAGGTGACGCTCGGATCACTGAACGTCATTCGTCATGAGCTGGGCGCGCATACCTCGCTGGGTGTTTCCAACATTTCCTTCGGACTGCCGCAGCGGGATATCGTCAACGCGACATTCTTTGCGCTGCCGCTCGAAACCGGCTTATCCGCCGCGATCATGAACCCCTTCTCCGCCGAGATGATGAAGACCTACTACGCGTACCGCGTGCTCAAGGGTCTGGACGAGAACTGCGCCGACTACATCGCCTTTGCCGACACGGTGCAGAGCAATATCACTATCAATGAGAAATCCGCGGGCAGTGCGGTCGATGAACAGCTCACCCTGCGCGGCGCGGTGACCAAGGGTCTCAAAGAGCCTGCCGCGAAGCTGTGCAAGGAGCTGCTGCAAACTGTCGCGCCGCTCACGATCGTCAACGAACATATCATCCCCGCACTGGACGAAGTCGGCAGGGAATATGAGCAGGGGAGAGTCTATCTGCCCGGTCTGCTGATGAGCGCCGAGGCGGCAAAATGCGCCTTTGAGGAGATCAAGGCGACCTTATCCGACACCGGCGGCAAGACCAAATGCGCCTTTGTGATCGCGACCGTACACGGCGACATCCACGATATCGGAAAGAATATCGTCAAGCTCCTGCTGGAGAACTACGGCTTTTCCGTCAGCGATCTGGGCAAGGACGTACCGCCCGAGGAGATCGTCAACGAAACCGTGCGTCTGCACGCCCCGCTGGTGGGATTGTCGGCACTGATGACCACCACCGTGCCCGCGATGGAAGAGACCATCCGACAGCTCAGAGTATCGGCTCCGTGGGCAAAGATCGTCGTAGGCGGCGCCGTGATGACCAAGGAATACGCCGCTTCCATCGGCGCCGATCAGTACGCCAAGGACGCGATGGATACCGTGAGATATGCGGAGATGATAAATGATCATTTGGTAAACGGTTGATCGCAACGCCGTTCACCGTTCTTCACCAATCCTGCAATTATCTTTTCAAAACACTTGACAAAAGCGCCGCTATCTTATATAATATTTAGGCTGATTAAAACAGCGTATCTGCGCCAATAGCTCAGTTGGATAGAGCAACTGCCTTCTAAGCAGTAGGTCAGGGGTTCGAATCCCTTTTGGCGCGCCAGATATGGTGGGTATAGCTTAGTGGGTTAAAGCGCCAGATTGTGGATCTGGAGACCATGGGTTCGACTCCCATTACTCACCCCATATGACTCATTAGCTCAGTTGGCAGCGCACTTGACTTTTAATCAAGGTGTCCGGAGTTCGAATCTCCGATGGGTCACCATTAGGTTTATGGGTAGGGATACCGCCATGGTATTCCTACCCTTA
>JAHKVW010000063.1 GCA_020624805.1 bacterium
TTGCTGAGATGTACGGCGAATACGACGCACACAAGGCGGAGCTCGACCACAACCTGCACATCCTCAACCTCAAGGACGACAACATGCTGGAGCTGACCTACAAGGAGCGCAAGCGTGTGCATAACCTCAAATACTACACATGGGTCGAACAGCAGGGCAGAACCGTCGAGGAGCTCAACGCCCTGTGGTATGACGTCGAAGGCACTTGGAATACTGTCCACAAGCAGGCGGAACAGCTCGATGAATACATCGAGGCGTTCAATAAGGAAGTCGGATTAATCGGCTCCCTTTCCTAAGGGAGCTGTCAGCGCAAGCTGACTGAGGGTTGCCATGAGTAAAGATAAACCTATCCCCAGAGAATTACGATCCAGAAAAAACGCACGAATATTAAGAAAGAATCCGACAAAGGAAGAAAACCATCTTTGGTATGATTTTCTACGAAACTATCCAATTCGTTTTCACAGACAATATGTTATAGAATCTTATATCGTCGATTTCTTTTGTCCCAAAGCAAAACTGATAATTGAACTGGACGGTAATCAGCACTACGAAAAGAATGCCGCAATAGAATATGATTCCAAACGTACCCAAGACATAGAAAAATATGGATTTTGTGTTTTGCGATACACAAACCTGGAAATACAACGTCAATTCAAAAATGTCTGTGAAGACATCAACAACCATGTTCAGGAAAGGATTCAACCCTCCGGCACTTCGTGCCACCTCCCTTAGGAAAGGGAGGCTTTATAAGTGAGATGTTACTATGAACCATATTATTCACTGCAAATGCGTCAAATGCGGGAGGACATACGCTCCCGCGGCGGATATCACCACCTGTAAGTGCGGCGGTATCCTCGACGTGATCTATGACTACGAATCTATCAAAACCAAATTCAATAGAGAAGTGCTGGCGCTCCGTGACGAGCCCACCATGTGGCGCTACCGCGAGCTGCTGCCGATCGAAGAAAGTACCGTGCCCGCGGGACTGCGGGTCGGGATGTCGCCGCTGTATGAGGCGCAGAAGATCGCTGCGGATCTCGGCGTCAAGCGGCTGTACATCAAGGATGACGGCGTCAATCCCACCGCTTCTCTCAAGGATCGTGCCTCCGCGATGGCGGTGACTAAGGCGATCGAAGCGGGATATGACACCATCGCGTGCAGTTCCACCGGCAACGCCGCCTCATCCCTCGCGGGCAACGCGGCTAAGGCGGGGCTAAAGACCTACATCTTTGTCCCGTCCCGCGCGCCGAAGGGCAAGATCGCCCAGCTGATGATGTTCGGCGCGAATCTGACCGCCGTGGACGGAAGTTATGAAGAGACCTTTGAGCTGAGTAAGGCGGCGATCGACAAATACGGCTGGTACAACCGCAACGCCGCGATCAATCCCTATCTCAGCGAGGGCAAAAAGACCGTCGCGCATGAGATATGCGAACAGCTCAAATTCAACGCGCCCGACTTTGTCGCGGTATCGGTCGGCGACGGCTGTACGATCGCGGGCGTGTACAAGGGTCTGTACGATATGTATATGGTCGGACTGATCGACAGGATCCCGCGGATCATCAGCGTGCAGGCGCAGGGCTGCTGTCCGATCAACACCGCCGTGATGAACGGTGAGGAATGGCGACCGCAGGAGGAAAACACCTATGCGGATTCCATCGCCGTGGGCGTGCCGCGCAATCCGGATAAGGCGATCAACGCCATCAAAGACAGCGACGGTATCTGCGTCAATGTTACCGATGACGAGATCCGCGCGGCGCAGAAATATCTGGCGAAAAACGCCGGTGTATTCGGCGAGCCCGCAGGTGTGACCGCCACAGCGGGACTGATGAAGCTCAGCCGCGAGGGCAAGCTGCCGCATGACGCGACCGTCGTGTCCATCGTCACGGGCAACGGGCTCAAGGACATCGACTCCGCGATCCGATCCGTGGGCGAGCCCATCCATTGCAACAACGATCTGGCTGAGTTTGAGGAGAAGTTCGGACTGTAAAACAAACGCTGAAACAGTTTTGTAGGGGTCGACATTTATGACGACCCGCACGGCAGAAGCATTTCTCCACAATCACACGTTTTCGACAACGGAAACGCCCATCTTTTTGCGGATGACCAATGGTCATCCCTACAAAAAGGTTGAGATTGCCACGGCTCCGACACGCGTGTCAGGGAGCCTCGCAATGACTTTTTATAATGATATTCCTGACTTTTGGGTATATAAAACGACATCCCGGGGGAGCTTTTCCCTCGGGATGTCCTTTTTTTACTAAATCGTTTGAGATTGCCACACCTCATAAATGAGGTTCGCAATGACGATTCATATTTCCTCCGCGGATAACGCGTTATTCTTCCGAGAATTCCAGCAGATCGCCGGGCTGGCAATGCAGCGCCTCACAGATCGCGATCAAGGTCGAAAAGCGTATCGCGCTGATATGACCGTTTTTCAGCTTAGAGAGGTTGACGTTGGAGATCCCGATCTGTTCGCTGAGCTCGTTCAAGCCGATCTTTCGATCCGCCATCACGCGGTCGAGCCTTACAATAATTTTACCCATAGCTTCACCTATACCGTTTCGTCATGCTCTTTTTGCAGCTCGGTACCGTATTTGAAGATCATCGTCAAAATGAAGATGATCACAACGAACGCAACCGAGATCAAATCGACATCGAAGTTAAATGAGCCGCTGAGCTTTGCGGAAACTGCCGATTTCATGAACTGCATGACCGTGATACAGGGGATCAGCGCGATCGCGAACGCGCGCATTTTCTTGACAACCTCCTCGCTGAACGGGCTGTCGCACACCATAAACTGCTTCATCAAAGAGCGGAAGAAGAACAGCGCCACAACGATCGCCGCGACATATACCATTCCGTATACGATCATCAGCATGCCGTCATTCAGGTCAAAGTGAAGCTGTCTGAAATCGCCGTTGACGTTCAGATTGCCGTTCTCGTTTTTGACGTCCATGCTGCCGGTGCTGATCTCGCCGAGCGCAATGCGGCTGTTGCCGGTATTGACGTAGAACTGTTCGCCGTTCAAGCCGAAATACTCCGTGTTCACATTAACATCGATCGTTCCGGCTCCGTCGACCGTCACGCTGTCCTTGGGCACACAGGCGATGATGACGCCGCCTGCCAGCATAAAGCCTTCCGCGACGAGCAGGCATACGATGATAATCATCGTGATAATCTTGGCGACCTTGCCGAAAACATTGATCTTTTTCTTGATTGAATTTTCCATGAGTTTCTCCTTTTCATCAAAAAATTGATTTAATTGACAAATTATTTAACGTTTAACGTTAACTGAATTATAGCACGGTTTTTTCTTTTGTCAATAGGTTTTTAACGAAAAACGATAATTTTTTTATTTTTTCCTGATCTAAATCAAAAGATGAACCCCATGTTGGGGAGGGTCTTGACCCTCCCGTTCCCTTGACTTTGGTCAAGAGATTGGTAGCAGTAACTGAATTGTGAGCTGAATACAGGAAAAAACGGATTAATATTGTCCATCATTTTTGATGGACAATCGGGAGGAGCAAGCCCCTCCCCTACGATGTACATTGTTTGGGTATAGATAAAAGCATCCCGAGGGAAAAGCTCCCTCGGGATGCCGCTTTTTGAATGAATATCGGTTGAGATTGCCACGTCGCTGAACACGCATGTTCGCTCCTCGCAATGACAATTCATTGATTATGCCAGCTTCAGATCGCCGTCCTTGACCCAGCCGATCTTGCGCAGGAGCAGATTGATCAGCGGGGTGATCACGGCGGGGAGCACGATGCAGATCAGGATCAGCCCGATCCAGTCCATCGCGCCGGGCGCGATCACCTCGGCGCCCTTGGCGACCGCTTCTTCCGACGGGTTGAACCAGCCGGTGATCACGCCGATCTGGCCGCAGAGTCCGCAGGTGCCCATGCCCGAGTTGATCGGCGCGCCGTTCATCTGGAGCTTGAACACACAGGTCGCGATCGGCCCCGTGATCGCGGAGGTCACGATGGGCGCGATCCAGATACGCGGATTCTTCATGATGTTCGGCATCTGGAGCATCGAGGTGCCAAGACCTTGGCTGACCAGTCCGCCCCAGCGGTTTTCCTTGAAGGACATCACCGCAAAGCCGACCATCTGCGCGCAGCAGCCCGCCACGGCAGCGCCGCCGGCAAGACCCGTGAGCGCGAGCACCGAACAGATCGCCGCCGAAGAGATCGGCAGGGTCAGCGCGATGCCGACCAACACGGATACCACGATGCCCATCAGGAAGGGCTGGAGCTTCGTCGCCGAGTCGATCAGCAAGCCGAACCAGCTTGCCGCCGTGCCGATCGGAGGCGCGATCAATTTCGCCAGCGCCACGCCGACAAGGATCGTCACCGCGGGGGTCACGAGGATATCGACCTTGGTTTCCTTGCTGACCGCCTTGCCGCATTCGGCGGCGATGATCGCGATGATCAAAACGGCTAACGGACCGCCCGCGCCGCCCTCGGCGTTTGCCGCCCAGCCGACTGCCGCCAGCGAGAACAGCACCATGGGGTCGGCCTTGAGCGCGTAGCCGATGGCGACCGCCATTGCGGGACCCGACACCGCCATCGCGTAGGTGCCGATATCGGTGAAGAACTGCCAGCCCGACAGCACGCCGATGGTCTTGATGATCGTGCCGATCAGCAGTGAGCAGAACAAGCCCTGTGCCATCGCGCCGAGCGCGTCGATCCCGTAGCGCTTCCACGAGATCTCAATATTCTTGCGTTTTAAAAACGCTTTGACTTTAGACATTGGTTATCCCCCATTTTTGTAGGGGCGGGTCTTGACCCGCCCGATTGGAAATCATAATTGATTTTCAAAATAGATTGACGAAACAGAAAAGATTTGCCTGACGGCAAACGGGAGGGTCAAGACCCTCCCCTACAATCATTGTCTCAACTTAATATAATCAACAAAATGCCGAAAGTCAACGGACAATCGGCATTTACTCTGTTTTGAACAAATTCAGCGTTTTAAAGCGCTGCCTAATTGAACAGTTTTTAATATGAAATCTGACGCATTTATTTATCTTTCTGTTATCATATTCTATTCTTTCTCCAATTCGCCGAGACGCTTTGCTATAATATCCAGCCTCGCAAGAACTACTGCCGGCTTATCATAAATTCTCTCAAATACTAGCCGAGCCTTCTGAAGACACTCCTTCTCTCGCTCGCATGAATGGGTCTGCCGATATATATTTGCCAATTGAAAATAGAGAATTCCCAGTTTTATATCACTGTATATGACCAACTCCGAATCACGGTGCTTGATGGGCTGTAATTCAATCCCTTCAAGCAATTCAATCCCTTTTTTAAAATATTTTTCTGCTTTTTGAAATTCTTTATATCTCGCAAGCATATTACCGAGAGATTCATACTTTTTACTTAAATAATAGGTATCTCCCGGATCATCGGTTTCCAGATGGATCTGATTCAATAATTCTATCCCTTCAAGATAGTTTTTGACAGCATCAGATAGGCAATCAGCATATTCAGCTGTGCTTCCGATTCTAAAATACAGATCAGCCAGTACCTCTCGATCGCTCACGCTGTTGGTCTCTTGCGCAATATCCTTTTGCAATACGAGAGCCTGTAAATAGGCTTGCGTCATATTATGCACTGATTCCTGATCTAATAAAGCAGAGAAGCTATGGGGATCCAAACCTCCGTGATTCTTAACCTTTTCATCTAAACCAAGCTTTCCCATTGCTATTTGCGCCGTATTGCGATAGCTTGCAACTAATGCTCTTGCATTATCCTGAGAGTGGTTTTCATGATAGAGTTGTTCGCGGATGTCTTTTGCTTGTTGATAATAATCTTCTATTTCTTTTGGTACAGGTTTATAAAGATGACGTCGGGCAGAGATATCTCCCAATCCATCATAACAATATGCCTTAATCCTTTTTGCATCATTTCTCAGTTTTGAATCATGTGTTTGTTCGATAATCTGGTCAGCTGCACTCATAGCTTGATGATAAAAGTCCTCCCTTTCATCCTCTTCATGCTGCAAAACCAGTATATCGGCCAACATCCTCAGACATTTTGCACAATCCAGCAAGAAATGATTCTGTTGATACTTCTCCCATGCTTTCCCGGCTAATTGAGCCGCCTCCTGTACAGGCGATATCTGCTCTGCTCTGGAGCGAAACGACATGTATTCGGTACCGAGCTTTATCAACGCCCGAATCAGGTTGTCCGCGACTTTCTCGGATGGGCTGATCTCATTCTCTTCTCTGAGCAAATCGACCAAACGCACCTGCCACTCTATCGCCTTTTGATAATCACGCTTAACGCCATCGCCTGTTTCGTACATACTCACGAGCTTTTCGATCGCTTCGGGGAAACCGCTGTCCGCAGCGCCTGTGATCAGCTCTACCGCTCTTGTGTGATCGACCTCGACGTCGATACCGGACAAATAAGCCAGACCGATAAAGAAATTGTGGATCGGATCGCGGTCATCTGCCCTAATCGCCATCTCGAGCGCAAATCTTTTCAAATGATCGGTAATACCGGAGGGGCTCACCGGTTCGGGCAAATCTCGCTTTCTGATCTTATCGCGATCGGTAGCCAACATCTCAACATGAAGCTGATTCTTACCCAGTTGGCACGCCATCGGATATTCGGTGGTAAGAATATAGTTTTCTTCATTCACGATATTCGGCGTGACGGCAAGGGTAAACAAGTCGCACTTTTTCAGCGCCGCTTCGATCGCGTCGTTAAAATTTTCTCCCGGAGTGAGAAATTCGTCATACCAGATTGCAATATCGCGGCACAAAGGATTCTGATGGATGAGATTCATCAGCTCCTGCGCGTATTTACGATCCTTTTTGCGATAGCTCAAAAAGATATAGGCGTCGAAAGCGGCGCGAATTTTTTCGGCGAGTTCATCGCCGACGATTACACTGTCAAGATACTTTGTCAGCTTTTCATCATATCCGATCGCAGTAGGATCAGTATTGTATTTATCAAGGTATTGCAGATCTCCCACCTTTTGATTAAACAATTCGTCTAAATCATTCTCTTGCATCAACGGCAGAACAGGGATATGATGTGCCAGCGCAAAGGGTATATCGATATCCAACGCGCGGTTCGACGTAGATAACAGGCGATTTGTGATCGGCACGACAAACAGCTGCATCTGTGACAAGTGCGCCTCATAATCTTCAACCTCATCAACTCTGACGTCGGGTTCAAGATAAAAGATCACACAATTCTGCCGTACAAGAATATCCTCGCGAATCTCATCGAGGAACCGATAATCTTTTGGATGAGCGGTAAAGAAAACACGCGATTTTCCCCGGGGGCTAGATTTTCCTCTGGTATAATAGCGGAATTCTGCCATAAATAAACCTCCTCACTGTTATACCGCGTGAGCGGTAGCGACGACGTCTACGCCGGTGCCCGCAACGTCCGCGATCAGCACCTCTCCGATCACGACGGGCGCCTGTGCCTGCGCCGCGTTGATCGCCTCCATCACCGCGCCGATCTTATCCTTGGGGATATCGTACTGCGTTTTGCACGCGACGCGATCCTTCCTGCCGCCGACGACCTTGACGGTCGAGGTGACGACGCGGGTGGGGTTGGTGACCTCTTTTTCGGCATAGGTCTTGCCGCGCGGACAGGTATAGCCGCTGATATCCCTGATCTCATCGCCATCCATCTCGACGGTCAGCAGACAGCCCATCGGGCAGTTGATACAGGTGAGTTCCTTTGTTTCCATTGTTGTTCCTTTCTGAGCCTTCCCCTTGAGGGGAAGGTGCTGAACGAAGTGAAGCGGATGAGGTGGATGCGTTTCCGTCTCACCGCGTGAATTGTTATATCGAAAGGCGACCGGGGGTTGCAACCCTCCGCCCTTCGGGCACCTCCCTTAGGAAAGGGAGGCTATGGCTCTATCTTCACCGTGATCGTTTTCAGATCCGGGGTCTCATCCAGTTGTTTCTTCAGGATGACGACCTGTTCCATCTCGCCGGGCGCTAGGATGCGCTTCTTTTGATGGCGGACGCGGGTATCGTCAAAATACACGCTGACATAGGAATCCTTGTACACATCCCCGACGCGGAACCGGATCGTCAGCTGATCTTCCACATGATCGGGTCGGACGGTGACGGGCACGGTATAGCGCACGCCGCCCTCGGCTTTGACGGCGATCTCTCTGCCGCTGTCGTCATTCTGCTCACCGCGCGCATAGCGTGACGCGGTCACGCCCGCTTTTGCCGCTTCCTCGGACACATAGTCTACGAGGTCGTGTACGTGCAGGACGTTGCCGCAGGCAAAGACGCCCTCGATGTTGGTTTCCAGACTTTCGTTGACAACGGGACCGTTTGTGACGGGATTGAGCTGTACGCCCGCGGCGGTACTCAGCTCATTCTCGGGGATCAGACCGCAGGACAGGAGCAGGGTATCGCAGGTATAGCGCTCCTCGGTGCCCTTGATCGGCTTGCGGTCGGCGCCGACCTCGGCGATGGTCACGGCGGTGATATGCTCCTTGCCCTCGATGTCCACGACCGTGTGCGATAGCCGCAGCGGGATATCGAAGTCATCCAGACACTGGACGATATTGCGCTTCAAGCCGCCCGAATACGGCATCAGCTCGGCGACCAATTTGACTTTCGCGCCCTCTAAGGTCATGCGGCGCGCCATGATCAGTCCGATGTCGCCCGAGCCGAGGATGACGACCTCTTTGCCGGGCATGTAACCCTCGATGTTGACGAGGCGCTGTGCCGTTCCTGCCGAGAAAATGCCGGCGGGTCGGTAGCCGGGAATATTCAAAGCCCCACGGGGCCGTTCACGACAGCCCATCGCGAGGATGACCGCCTTTGCCTCGATCTGAAACATGCCGTCCTCACGGTTCATGGCGGTCACGACCCTGTCGGGTGAGATCTCCATGACCATGGTGTTCAGCAGATACGGGATCTTGCGTTCGCTCACCTGCCGGATAAAGCGGTCGGCGTACTCGGGGCCTGTCAATTCCTCCTTGAAGGTGTGCAGACCGAAGCCGTTGTGGATGCACTGGTTGAGAATGCCGCCGAGCTGTTCGTCGCGCTCTAAGATCAGGATGTTTTTCGCGCCGTCATCATATGCCGCGACAGCCGCCGCCAGTCCCGCGGGGCCTCCGCCGACGATGACGATATCTACCTTATTCATTGCTGCCACCATCCTTTGTCCGTGCGAAAACGATCTTGGATTTGCCGCCGCTCTTCGTGACCTCGGTCAGGTCGATGTTCCGCTCACGGCGCAAAATCTCCATCACCTTGGGGCTGCAAAAGCCTGCCTGACAGCGACCCATGCCCGCGCGTGTGCGGCGCTTGACGCCGTCAAGTGAGCGCGCGCCGACAGGACGGCGGATCGCGTCGAGGATCTCGCCCTCGGTGACGGATTCACAACGGCAGATGATGTTGCCGTATGCGGGTTCACGGCGGATCAGTTCATTGCGCTCCTCGAGCGATAAGGTCGAGGGATTCAGAATATCTTTACGCTGAGCGATGAAATCCTCTTTCTCGCTCAGGCTGTTTTTTTTTCGGATCAACTCGGCGATATACACGCCGATAGCGGGCGACGCGGTCAAGCCGGGGCTTTCGATGCCCGCGCAGTCAAAGAAGCCGGGCGCGTCATCCGGCTCGCCGAGGATGAAATCCCCGCCGTCCTCATGCGCGCGTAAGCCCGCAAACGAGGTGATGACCTGTCGGGTCGGGAGGTCTTTGACGCTGAGCGCCGACTTTTCGATCACGCTGTCGATGCCGTCGGCAAAGGTGGCGGTACACTCCTTGTCGTCCATATCCACGGCGGTGGGTCCGACGATGGTATTGCCGTGGACGGTGGGCGTGACCAGAACGCCCTTACCGAGCTTGGTGGGCAGCTGGAAAATGGTATGGTTCACAAAGCCCTGTACCGCGCGGTCGAGCAGGATATAGTCGCCGCGGCGCGGGGTGATATGCAGCTTCTTCGCGGATACCATATTGTGGAATACATCCGCGTAAACGCCCGCGGCATTGACGACGACCGCGGTCGTAAATTCTCCGTCATCGGTCACAACGTGCCATACGCCGTCATCATGATAAACCTTTTTCACTTCGCTGTCAAAGCGGAACTCTGCGCCGTTGACGGCGGCATTCTCGGCAAAGGCGATGGTCAGCTTGAACGGACAGATCACGCCTGCCGTAGGCGCGTAGAGCGCGGCGACAACCTTATCGCCGATATGCGGCTCCATCGCGAGCAATTCCGCGCGGTCGAGGATCCTGAGCCCCTCAACGCCGTTCTTCTCTCCCCTCTCCCTGAGCGCTTCGAGATCGGCGATATTCTTTTCATCCGTGCAGACGGTCAGCGATCCGATACGGTCGAAGGGAACGTCCAGCTCGTCGCAGACGTCGCCCATCATGCGGTTGCCCTCGATATTGAACCTTGCCTTGAGGGTGCCGTTGTGCGCGTCATAGCCCGAGTGGACGATGCCGCTGTTCGCCTTGCTGGTGCCGGAGCATACGTCCTCGTTTTTCTCGAGCACCAGTATCTTGGCGTTGTATTTGCTGAGTTCTCGGGCGACCGCACAGCCGATCACTCCTGAACCGATAATGATAATGTCGTACATATTATCTTTCCTTAGGGTTATTTGTAGGGGAGGGGCTTGCTCCTCCCGTATCGCCAAAGGCGATATTCGCGAAGCGAAAGGTTGCAGTTGCTTCGCATTTTAATTTGATTGACCGGAAAAGTTTCGGGAGGAGCAAGCCCCTCCCCTACATATATTACTTCGCCCAACCTTTGGTGGCGGCGACTGCCTTGTTCCAGCCGGTGATCTCTTTTTCACGCCACTCATCGTCGCGCTCGGGCAGGAACTGGCGCTCCATGCGCCACTGGCGCTTGACATCCTCTTTATCCGCCCAGAAGCCGACTGCCAGACCCGCAAGGTACGACGCGCCCATCGCGGTGGTCTCGACACAGGCGGGACGGTGTACGGGGGCGTTCATCACATCCGCCTGGAACTGCATCAAAAAGTTGTTCATGCTCGCGCCGCCGTCGACCTTCAACGAATCCAGACGGATGCCCGAATCCAGCTCCATCGCGTGGAGCACATCGTTGGTCTGGAAGGCGAGCGATTCCAAGGTCGCGCGGATCAGGTGGTATTTGTTCACACCGCGGGTCAGTCCCATGATCGCGCCGCGCGCGTAGGGATCCCAATGCGGCGCGCCCAAGCCCGTGAACGCCGGCACGACATAACAGCCCGCCGTATCGCTGACGCGGGTCGCGAAGTATTCGCTGTCGGGGGAACCGTCGATCAGCTTGAGCTCGTCACGGAGCCACTGGATCGCCGCGCCCGCGACATAGACGGAGCCTTCGAGCGCGTAATTCACCTTGCCGTCCAGCCCCCACGCGATGGTGGTGAGCAGTCCGTTCTCGGAATAAACAGGCTTTTCGCCCGTGTTCATCAGCATGAAACAGCCGGTACCGTAGGTATTCTTCGCCTCACCCTCATAAAAGCACGTTTGTCCGAACAGCGCCGCCTGCTGATCACCCGCGGCTCCCGCGATCGGGATCTCGCCGCCGAAGAATTCGGGGTCGGAGGTGCCGTAGATACAGCTCGAGGGCTTGACCTCGGGCAGCATGGCGGCAGGGATATCGAGCTCCCTGAGAATATCTTCATCCCACATAAGGGTATTGATATTGAACAGCATGGTGCGCGAAGCGTTGGAGTAGTCGGTGACATGGATCCTGCCCTTACTGAGCTTGAACATCAGCCATGTGTCGACCGTGCCGAAGAGCAGTTCGCCGCGCTCGGCGCGTTCACGCGCGCCCTCGACGTTCTCTAAAATCCAGCGCAGCTTTGTCGCGGAAAAGTAGGGATCGATGACCAGACCGGTCTTCTCACGGAAGCTCTCGGTCAAGCCCTTTTCGACGAGCTGATCGGAATAATCGGCGGTTCGTCTGCACTGCCAGACGATCGCGTGACTGACCGGCTGACCCGTCGCCTTGTCCCACACGATGGTGGTCTCGCGCTGATTGGTGATGCCGATCGCGGCGATCTCGTCATACGTCGCGCCGATCTTGCGCATCGCCTCACGCGCGACGCTGAGCTGCGTCTGCCAGATCTCGTTGGCGTCATGCTCGACCCATCCGGGCTGCGGAAAATACTGGGTGAATTCCTTTTGCGCTACCGAACACATATTGCCCTCGCGGTCAAAGAGGATACAGCGGTTCGAGGTCGTGCCGGAATCCAGCGCCATGATATATTGCTTCATAGGTGCCTCCTGGGAGTTATTTTGATTCAACCCTCCGAGCGCGCAAGCGCGCCCACCTCCCTTAGGAAAGGGAGGCTATCATTTATATTATACCAGTATTGTCGACGTTTTTTCTATCCTCATAGCATACAAGATTATGATCGGAAAACTGTACAATATTACCTTAGTGTGGTATACTGATATCAGGATCATTTGATCGGTTGAGAATGCACACGGGCGCATTTCAGATTGTCATGGCGAGGAGGAACATCGTTCCGACGCGGCAATCTCACCCTTATCCTTTGCGCCCCTTGCAATGACTATTTTGAATAAATGTGTTGAGGTGCGATATGGTCAAGATATTATTCGTCTGTCACGGGAACATCTGCCGCAGTCCGATGGCGGAATTCGTGATGAAAGATTATGTCAAAAAGGCGGGATTGGAAAAGGAATTTGAGATCGCCTCCGCCGCTACCAGCCGCGAGGAGCTGGGCAATCCCGTCTATCCTCCCGCGCGCAGAGAGCTTGCAAAGCACGGTCTGTCCTGCTCCGGCAAATACGCCCGTCAGATGACCGCCGCCGATTATGAGCGCTATGACTACATCCCGATCATGGATCGGAACAATCAGCGCAACATCATGCGGATCATCGGCAGTGACCCCGAAAACAAGGTGCGCCTGCTGATGGAATACGCCGGCAGTACGCGCGACGTCGCCGACCCGTGGTATACGGGCGACTTTTCAGCGACATGGGATGATATCACTGTAGGGTGCAAGGCGCTACTGGAACATATTGTCAAGCAAAGATAGTTGGTACATCGTATCATCAAAAGGGAGGAACCAATGAACAGGAAATTATATGTGATCGACTCGATCACATTTGTGTTCGGACTGGCGCTTTTATTCGCCGCAAAAGGCTTTGGCAATCTGAGCGCGGAAAGCGGCTATGCTCCTTTGAAATGGGGATTTCTCGCGATATTGGTACTCTTCGCCGTTATCAGCAACATCTTCTATTACCGCAATACCAACGAAGCAGAGATTGCTCTCGGCAATACTGTTCTGCCGCTTGTGTTCGCTTTTGCGTTTGTCGGTATCTACTTCAATCCGCTTATCATCTTCAATCGCTTCCCGAACGCACCGATGACGGCAAACATGCTGATCCTATCGGGTATCTTTTGCATCTTCGGCGCGCATTTCTTTTACTGCCTCGGTATTCATCTCGATAACATCGGACTGCTCAAGTCCGACGATGATCCGCATTCAACTCATGTTTTATGTCACATCGGTGCATTATTGAAACGTGTATCGCCGCTGTTCTACGTCATCGGCGGTTTGATAACTCTCACCATTGCAACAAACGCATATTAAAAAAGGCTGTCTGAACATTCAGGCAGCCTTTTTTGGCGATTGGATATATTTACTTTCAGAGATATGCCGTTCCGTTTACGCATAGATCAATCTTGCGGCGGTGTCGAAGTCATAATGCAGGTTCACCATGCTGACCGCCTCGCCGAGCTTGCGGGTCAGACTGCGCTCTATGGCGGCGATGGGATAATCATCGTCAAGGGTGATGTACTTGAGCAGCCAGCCCCTCTCACTGCGCTGCGCGCGCATGATGCGCATATCGCGCATGGATGAAGTCTCCTGAGCAACAGCGTCCATAATGTTCTCGGGCTTGTCAATATTTCTTTCAAATAACATGGTCATTCTCCTTTTTTCAATAAGCATTGTTCGTTCTGACAATCTTATTATAGCAAAGGATAATGACAATAAACGGGACTCTGAGGCACGTGTGCCCTTTTCCTTTTCGCCTTCAAAGTACGCTCAAATCGATTTGATCTGTTTACAAAGGCATCGGTAAATGACAAAAGACCCGAAGCAGTACGCTTCGGATCTTTTTACATTACCAGTTCTTGATAGCGGCACAGTATGAGCGTCTTCTCCCGATAGATTGCTCCATCCAAAAGCATGCCGCTCGGATAGCCGTCGACTACGGCGGTGCGGTCGATCAGCCTGCCGCCCTTATCCAAATCGGGGTGCACCAATATCTCGGTGCGATCCGGGATCTCCGAATCCAACAGATCGGGATATCTGCCGAAGTGCTCCGCAGTCCGCAAGCCCTGCTCCCGCCAAAATCGGTTATCGATCCGACCGGCGGTCACGCGCGGATGCGCAGGTGTATCGAGCGTGCGGTTCAAGCGGATGCTGTTGATCCCGCACTGACGACAAACCTCGGCAAAGATCGGCGCGAGAGCTTGATAGGTGTGCAAATAATGATGGGAGTCGGCATGGGTGATCGCGATACCCGCGCCTCGGATACGTTCTGCCTGCGCATACAGCTCCGCAAAAACCGCCGTGCGCTTCGCCGCATCCAACTCACGCGGCTGCTGCAAAAACGCGCGGTGAAATGCACCGTCTTTGACAAACAGCGGCGCCCTTGTGATCCCGTCGGTCAGCGGTCGACCCTCGGTCAGATTGAAGTGGACGCCAATCCGATCGGTCATCCCGAACTCCTTCGCCATCTGAACAGCTTCATCAAAAAACGACCCGTTCGCCATCATAGTGGTATCGGTGATCAACCCCTCGCGCAGTGCGCGGAGGATCGCCTTGGTACAGCTCTCGTTCATCCCGAAATCATCGCCGTTGATCTTAACGCGCGGCATCCTCTCACCTCCCGAACCTTCTTTTATTCTATGTGATACCGCTGTTTCTGTCAAGGTTTTCCGCTGACAGATTCTTCCTGCGCGATTTCCGTATTTTCTTATGATGGGTGCAAACACTATATCTGCAAACTTTTGTAAACCAACACAAGGAGATTCAGATATGAAAGCAACAGGAATCGTCAGACGCATCGATGACCTCGGCCGCGTCGTCATCCCCAAGGAGATCCGCCGCACCCTGCGTATCCGCGAGGGTGACCCGCTGGAGATTTACACTGCTACGGATGGCGAGGTCATCTTTAAGAAATATTCGCCGGTGGGCGAGTTGTCGGAGTTCGCGGCACAGTATGCGGATGTGCTGTCGCGCATCAGCGCGATGCCGACGCTCATCTGTGACCGCGACCATGTGATTGCCGCCGCGGGCGTGAGCAAGCGTGAGTTTTTGGAGCGGCGGATCACGCCGATCCTTGAGAATTATATGGAGAATCGCCGCAGTTACAGCGCGCACTCGAACTCGGTGGACGAGGTGCAGACGGTGGAGGGCGTGGATCACGCCGCCGCGGTCATCTACCCCATCATCGCCGCGGGCGACGTCACCGGTGCGGTCGTGATGCTCAAGGGAGATCGCGTACAGATCCCCACCGACACGGAGCTCAAGCTCGCGCAATCCGCCGCCGCGTTCCTCGGCAAGCAAATGGAAGAATAACGCGTAACACTTCACCCCTCTATCTGACAATATCATTAAATTAAAAAGGCTCCTTTTGGTGAATGGAGCTGTCGCCCGTTGGCGACTGATGAGGAGTTGTCCAAATCTTTTGATTTGGTATACAACTCCCATGCAACAGCGCTCCAAGAGCAGATTTATCTGTGATTGGCTTAGCGCCACTGCGGAATTGTATTAATTGATCGAGCGTCAGCGAGATACTATTTCTTAACTTAATGACATTGTCTGACATAGAGGGGTGACTTTTTGTCGTTTTTATGGTATGATTGTCCTATCAACCTGACAGGAGAACGCTATGATATACATCGGATGTCACCTGAGTGTGACCAACGGCTATGAGGCGATGGGCAGGACCATGTGCGAGTTCGGCGGCAACACCTTCGCCTATTTCACCCGCAATCCGCGCGGCGGCAGATCGAAGGATATCATCCCGGAGGACGCGGCGGCGCTGAACACCCTGCTCGCGGAACAGCATTTCGGCAAGCTCGTCGCTCACGGCAGCTACACGATGAACCTGTGCGCCGCGAAGGAATCCACCCGCCTCAACGGGCTGGATATGCTCGGACAGGATATCCGGAGGATGGAATTCTTTCCGCATCAATACTACAATTTTCACCCCGGCGCGCATACGGGTCAGGGCGCTGAGAAAGGGATCGAACTGATCGCGCAGGCGCTCAACAGCGTCCTCTTCCCCGAAATGCGCACGACCGTCCTGCTCGAAACGATGGCGGGCAAGGGTACGGAGATGGGCAGGAGCTTTGAGGAGCTCAAAGCGATCATCGACCGCGTGGAACTGAAGGATAAGGTCGGCGTATGCTTCGACACCTGCCATGTCTGGGACGCGGGGTACGATATTGCGAATGATCTCAACGGCGTACTGCATCACTTCGATGATGTGATCGGTTTAGACAGACTGCGCGCAGTCCACTTCAACGACAGCAAGAATCCCTGCGGCTAGCATAAGGATCGGCATGAAAAGCTCGGTCAGGGCTATATCGGCATGGAGGCGATGAAGCGGATCGCCCTGCACCCGGCACTGCAAAACAAACCGTTCATCCTCGAAACGCCCAACGATGATAAGGGCTACATAGCGGAGATCAGGATGGTGAATGATTGGATGAGAGCATAATCTGAATCAAATGACATAAGAAAAGAGAGCAGTTTCAAGTACTGCTCTCTTTTTTATTCAGCACGGATGTTAATCAGGTGAGCGATGGAGGGGATGGTTTGCTTTTGCATGACGGTGGTGGGACTGAGCAATGCGCCTGTCGGGACGAAGAGGATATTGCGGAAGGTGCCGTCGCGCATTTTGTCGAGGATATAACCGCACAGCACCGAGGCACAGCATCCGCAGCCCGACCCGCCGGCGTGGACGTCCTGATCTTCGTCAAAGATCATCACGCCGCAGTCGCTGTGGCGCTCGCCGAGCTCGACGCCTTTTTCGCTGAGCAGATCACGCAGTAATCGTGACCCTACCCGACCGAGATCGCCGGTGAAAATCATGTCATAATCCTGCACTTCGCTTTCGGAGGCGCTGAGATAGCGGTAGATGGTGTCCGCCGCGGCAGGTGCCATGGCAGCGCCCATGTTGTTCTGGTCGGTGATTTGGAAATCGATGATCCGACCGAGTCGGGCGGAATGAAGATAGATCGGGTGTAACTGCTTATCTCTCTCCGTGAAAGCAGAATCGTCTGAATCATGGCGCTCCAAAGCCTTTTTGCGAGCCGATGTTTTTGTGTTTGGGGTAATTCTGCTTCTTTCCTCCAACACACAGGCGCCGGAGCCGGTCACCGTCCACTGGGCTGTCGGCGGGCGCTGGGAGCCGTATTCGAGCGGGAAACGGTACTGGCGCTCTGCCGTGCAATAGTGAGAGGACGCCGCGCAGACAGCACGCTTTGCCGCGCCGCTTTCGATCGCCGTTGCCGACAGGATCATCGACAGCGCCATCGTGGAGCACGCGCCGTATACGCCCGCGTACGGGATCGCGTAGGATCGCATCGCAAAGCTGCTCGCGACACACTGGTTGAGCAGATCGCCGCAGCAGGCGAGGTCAATATCCTCCTGCGTGTAATCGCCCTTGTTCAGCGCGATTCGAACGGCAGTGGTCATCAGCTCACTTTCCGCCTGCTCGAAAGTATCCTTGCCGGCGTAGCTGTCGCGGATAATGCGGTCAAACCAATCACGCAAGGGTCCCTCACCCTCCTTTTTGCCGACCGCCGAGGCGTAGCTCGCGATTTGCGGCGCATGGTCGAAAATGAGATTTCCGTCGATATTCTTCATGGTAATACTCCTTGTCATTCAAATAATCCATACATTAGTATTCACATTTCCGCGGTATTCATGCCGACTGAACGCAAAAACTCCCCCGCCAAATGACGGGGGAGTTGATTATCATTGATCTGTTCGATCAACAGCTCGTTATGGCTGTAGGATCACTGAACAGGTACATACTGACCGATCGGATACGGTACGGACATTCTGGCGAGCTTACGCTGGATGTTGGTAGCATCGAGGATGACGAGTTCGCCGTCTCTGTCAACGTCGCCGTTTCTCTTTACGATCTCTCTGTTGGGTACGGACTGCTTCGCGATATAACGCTGGATAATAACAACGTCATTTGTATCGACAGTACCGTTGTTGTCAGCGTCGCCGAGCAGATAGGTCTCAGCAGGCTCGGAGGGATCGGTGAAGGATGCGATACCGCCGACAGTGAAGCCGGGCTGTACCACGCCGTTGTCAACGACACGGGTAAGGTCGGCGTCAGCGGAAGCCAGCATATCCAGAGTGGTTCTGACCTCAGCGTCACCGGCAGCGGTGACGGTGTAATGAGTCACAGCCAGCAGTGCGTTGTCGTTGTCGAACTTGAAGCCCTTGTTGATCTGCGGAGTAGATGCGTTGAACTTGTTCAGACCGTCGTCGATCTTCGCGACAGCAGCGTTTCCGAGGATCGGGAACATCGCCTCGGTATCGACGACAACCTTGAGCTCGTCAACCGCGTCGGTAGACTGCAGGATGCTCTTGGTGAAGGTCTGAGAAGCGCTGATGGAAGCAACGCCGCCGGGGGTTGCGTCCGCAGTATTGAGGGTGGTATATACGGTGAAGCTTTCGCCTACGTTAAAGGTCTTGACCTGAGAGGTGCCGTCGACACCATAGATGGTAACGTTGGCAGTCTGGCCAGGCTGAGGCTCGGTCGCGGGTGTGGTCGGTGCTTCTGTCGGAGCTTCTGTCGGAGCTTCTGTAGGCTCGGGCTTGCCGGGCTCATAGAACGAAGAGTAACCGCCGAGTGTGAAGCCGGGCTGTAAGACGCCCTTGTTGACGATACGGGTGAGGCTGCTGTCAGAAGCTGCCAGCATATTCAGAGCGGTTCTGACCTCTGCGTTACCGGCGGCAGTGACCTTGTAGTGGGTAACAGCCAGCAGGGAATCGTCGGTCTCAAACTTGAAGCCCTTGCCGATCTGCGGGGTAGAAGCGTTGAACTTGTTGGTAGCGAGCTCGGGGTCGATCTTCGCGACAGTCGCGGCGCCCAGAACGGGGAACATCGCCTCGCTGTCGGTGACTACAA